>NZ_JBPJUQ010000001.1:0-444127 GCF_051192615.1 Streptosporangium sp. G11 | reverse complement strand
CACCCCGCAAGCCCTGCCCCGACATCACCGGCCAGGGTTCGCTGCCGCCTGCCCACTAACGCACCGATTTTCGAGCCAGGGTGGCTTACGTCCTGTCCAACGTCTTCCTGCCCGTGTGGCTGGCCCGGTCCTCCCACGATCTCGCCGGCCCGTGCGCGGAGGACGTACGGCGGGCAAGGCCGGTTCCGGTCAAGGTGCCGTTAGGAGGGTGGCCGCTGCCCGTCACCGCGGTCGTGCTGCCGCTGTTCCCGGTGGCCGCCAACCTCGTTCACGGCATGCCGTTCTGGATCGGGCCGAGAGGGGTGGTCGAGTCCGCCGTCCGCGCGCACCTGACGCAGTTGTGGTTGTGCTTCGACCTCCTCGTCGGGGTCGGTGGCCTCGGTCTCCTCGTCCTGGTCGCGGTGACACGAAGAACCCACCGCTTCGTGTGGGTGACGGTGTGCGTCCTGCTCGTCGCCGCCGTGGTCGGGGTCGTCACCGCGGCCACGACCCGGGAAACCGGGTCCTACACCGCCGCCGAGCTGTCGAACAACAACGGATTCGCCTTCCTGTTCGTGGGCTCGCGGACGTATCCCGACTGGATGTTCCACCCCGTCGAGGAAGGCGGCGCCTTCGCCTTCGGTGTCTCGCCGCTGTGGCACAGCGCGGCCTTCGTCGCGTCCGCGCTCATCCTGATCTCCCTGTACGGGCGGGGCCAGGCCCGGCGCTCGCCGTACCGGGTGGTCGCGGCGTGCCTCGCGTCGGTCGCGGTGCTCTGCCTGCTCCCGGTGGTCGACCAGGCGCGCGGCCCGGTGACCACGGCGGGCGACTGCGCGCCGTCCGAGCCCGGCGTCGACATGCGTACCCTGGACGCCACCCTCGCTGGGATCTGCCCGCCCGCCGCCGCGGACGTCAAGGCGGGAAGTGACGCGGAGGAACGCGAGACGTTGGAGCGGGCGGTCGAGGAGCAGCGCAAATGCGATGAGGCGCCCCGGCACCACCCCCTGATCAGACCGGTGTCGCTGTCGAGGCACCGGGAACCGCTGTGGGCGGAACGCGGGATCCTGGAGGTGTACGAGGAGACCGAGGACGCAGGTGATCCCTTCGCGGACGGCCTGCTCGACCTCACGCAGGAGAACGGGCTGGTGGCGGCGCTCCCCGGCCATCTGATGATCAGGGTCCACCCCGACCTGGCGAGTTGCGTCACGACCGAGACGTACACCCGCCGCCCGCCCGTGGAGACCGGGGGATGGCACCACGTCGTCGAGGTCGGCTACGACAGCCCGGGTGGTGAGATCAAGCTCAGAGACCCGATGGACAGATCCGACCTGCCCGATCTCGCCGTCCGCGGCAGGGGCGACTACCGGATCCGCGTTCACCACGCCTGGCTCCCATGGAAGGGCGACAGGTACGCCGGTCAGCGGCTGCTGATCATGGCGTACCCGGGGCGCGGGGACGACGTCGTCGTCCACCGCGCGCGGACCAAGCCGTGACCGGCTCGCCGGTGTGTTTCTCATTCGGCCGGTACGGCCGGGATCCCTTCGGTCGTGACGGCCTGGTTCAGGATCACGTTCTCCACGCTGGGCTGGATGTTGTCCTGGTCGAGCCCGATGCGGCCGTCGTTGTTCTGGGAGTCCAGGGTCACGCTCACGGGCTGTGAGGTGAGCTGGTAGCTGACCCAGTCGGTGCCCTCTCCGCCGAGGTAGAAGACCCGGCTCGTGGCCGGGGCCGTGCCCCCGTAGTAGGCGTCGGAGCCGGTGCCACCGTCGACGTAGCTCGACAGGGGAACGTCGATCACGATGGAGTCGCTGCCGTCGCCGAGCAGCGCGACGATCGCTCCGACCCCGTCCGAGGTGCAGCTCACCCTGGTGGTGTCCACCTGCGTGCAGCCGTCTCCCGCGCTGATGGGCACCGCGTCATGCACCATGATCTTGGTGCCGCTCTTGTAGAAGCGGACGCGGTTGGCCTCTCCCGCTCCGGCGATGTGACTGATGACGTTCTGGTTGACCCGGACCTCGGCTCCGGCGGCGGCGTGGCCGGCGGAGGGGATGGCGACGACCGCGGCGGACGCGAGGCCGGCCAGCAGGGAGAGGTGGAGTGCTCTGCGCGTTGTCCTGTTCCCTCGCATCGTGTGAGGTCCCTTACCGGGATCGATGTCGGTGGGCATGTCAAATCCTTTTCATCTCGCAGGGGTGCCGATTTTGGCACCGCGTTCGAAGATAGGAAGAAAAGGAAAGGGGATCCCGGTAAAAGCCGTTAGAAAAAACATGCGCTTTTACCTGGACGCGTCCCCGGACGGTGTGCGGGAGCCCGCCGGAGCATGAGGCACCCCCTGTCCATCCTCTCGTCAAGAGAACGGGACTCGTCCTGCCCGATGCCGCTGCCAGGTCCACGCTCACAAGCCTGAAGAAGGCCGCCGAGGGTGCCAGGCCGGTGACGCGGTCCGTGCTGGGCGCGTCCGGCGGCTGACGGGAAGGTGGTCGCCCCCCGTCAGCGGCCGGTACGCGGGCCGTGAGCCGTCTCGGCGAAGGTCGGTCACATCAATCCCACCAAAGGACGTTCGTCATGAATCCTTATCTGGAAGGCCCCTTCGCGCCGGTGAAGGAAGAGGTCACCGCGTACGACCTGCCCGTGTCCGGGCGCATTCCGGCGGAGCTCAACGGGCGGTTGCTGCGCAACGGGCCCAACCCGTTGAACATCGAGGATCCGGTGGCCCACCACTGGATGCTCGGCGAGGGCATGATCCACGGTATCCGGCTCCGTGACGGCCGCGCCGAGTGGTACCGCAACCGGTGGGTGCGCTCGGCCGGGGTGACCGACCAGCTCGGGGAGCCGCGCCGCCCCGGCCTGACCGGTGCCCTCGACCCGGCCATGGACTTCGCCCCGAACACGCACGTGATCCGGCACGCCGGCCGTACGCTCGCACTGATCGAGGCGGGGCCGCAGCCGTACGAGCTGGACGACGAGCTCGGCACCGTCGGGCCGTACGACTTCGGCGGGACCCTCGACGGCGCGTTCACCGCGCACACCAAGCTCGACCCGGTCAGCGGCGAGCTGCACGCCGTCACGTACTTCCCGCTGTGGGACCACGTCCGGCACCTGGTGATCGACGGGACCGGTACGACGATCCGAACCACCAGGATCCCCGTCCCGGACGCCCCGATGATGCACGACTTCGCGCTCACCGAACGGTACGTCGTACTGATCGACCAGCCGGTGACGTTCAGCATGGAAGCGGCGCAGGCCGGGGAGAAAGTGCCCTACCTCTGGAACGAGGCGCATCGGACGCGGGTCGGGGTCATGCCGCGCGACGGGAGGGACGGGGGCATGGTCCGGTGGATCGACATCGAGCCGTGCTACGTCGCCCACACCCTCAACGCCTACGACGAGGGCTCCACCGTGGTCCTCGACCTCGTCAGGTATCCGCGGATGGACGTCCGCACCAACACCGCCGAACCGGCCGTGCTGGAACGCTGGACGATCGACCCGGTGGCGGGGACGATGCGCCGGCGGACGATCGACGACCGCCCGCAGGAGTTCCCCCGCGTCAACGAGGGCGTCCTGTCGCGCCGCCACCGGTACGGCTACGCCGCCGTCATCGGGGAGATGAACGAGGTCGCCATGCCTCCGGTGGACGGGCCGCTCCCCGACGAGGCGTTCGACAACGCGCTGATCAAGCACGACTACGACCGGGGCGTCGCCGAGGTGCACCGTTTCGGACGCGGCGCCACCGTGGGCGAGGGCGTCTTCGCCGCCGCGGGGCCCGGCGAGGACGACGGCTACGTCCTGGCCTACGTCCATGACCCGGACCGCGACGCGGCGGACCTGGTGATCCTCTCCGCGCGGGACTTCACCGGCGAGCCCGTAGCACGGGTCCACCTGCCGGTGCGGGTGCCGCTCGGCTTCCATGGGAGCTGGCTTCCCGACCTGTGACGGGCGAGGCCGGTCGGTGGCGGATGGAGTACCCCCGCGAAAGCGTGCCGGTCCAGGGAGAACGGCACATTCGCTCTGTGGCTCATCGTGCAGAACGTTCTTCTGTTCCCGCGTAGGTTCTGCCGGGTGCCCGTCACCGGGGCTGTCCACGGGGGTGGATCCGGGGCGGCGGCACGAGACCACAGACAGGGCGGCGCCGACGCGCGACGCCCACGATCGGGAAAGAGACATCGCAATGCGTACGAGAACGGTCATGGCCGCGTCCGGCGGCCACGGGGGGACGACCCGGGACACCATCACCCGCCGCGGCGGGCGCGGGCCGCTGCGCGCGGCCACCGCGGCGGGGGCCGCCGCACTGGTCCTGGCGGGGGTGGCGGGAGTGCCGGCCACCGCGTCGGCGTCGTCGGCAGGCGCATCGGGGGCGTCGGCGGCGGCCATGGACGTCACCACCTACCAGGCGGCGGCCGAGATCGCCGACAACCTCAACAGCATGAGCTGGCCGGGGCAGGCCTCCTACAACACCTACCTCACCGGCAGCCAGAGCACGTCCGTGGTGTGGGGCACGCCCGGTTCGCCGACCACCTACTTCAACCGGAGCAAGTGCGCCAGCTTCGTGACGAAGGTGATCAAGCGGGTGTTGCCCGGGGCCACCGACCAGTACCTGACCGACAACTTCGGGTCGATCAGCCCGACGGCGGCGCAGTATCACGACACCTTCACCAACGGCGCCGAGTACTTCACCACCAGCGCCAACTCCGGCCTGGACCAGCTCACCGAGATCGGGGCCGGGGTGATCATCGCGATCAAGTACAACAGCGCGTCTCCCGGCACCGGTGACTCCACCGGCCACGTGATGATCGTGGCCGGCGACCCCGTCCCGCACAACAGGGACGGCAACACCTCCACCGTGGAGTGGGCGGTCCCGGTGGTCGACACCACCAGCAACCCGCACGGGGTGGCGGTCACCTCGGCGAGCTCGCCGTACCAGAACTTCCGCGACTCCCGTGCGGTCGGCGCGACCGAGTACCCGGGGGTGGGGCGCGGCTGGATCTTCATCCGCACCGACGCGGCGAACCGCCCGCAGGGGCACTGGTGGGGCGTCAACGAGAACGTCACGACCGGCTACCACGGTGTGGCCGACCGCCCGATCTCCTTCGGCTGGATCGGCTACTGATCTCGCGCCCATCGTGCGGGCCGTACCGGCCTATCTCGGCGGTCTCCAGTCGCCGAGGTGGGTGCGGACGGTCCGCTCGGCCGCCTGCTCGGAGGTCAGCTGCGGCCTGTTCTCCGGAACGGGGATCGCCGCTCCGGGACCGGAATTGCGGTACTCGCCGAACCTGGCCTCCTGCCAGGGATAGCCGGAGCTCATGTTCACGTACGGCGCGGTGGTGTCGATCACGGGGCCGATCCAGGTCTCGCGCACGGTCAGCATCGGGACGGCGGTCGGGTCGCTGCTCGGCCGCCAGGGGCGGGCGAGGCCGTAGGCGCCGTCGGGAGACTCGCCGGTGACGCGGCACCTGGTCGCCAGGTAGCCGTGCGGGTTCGCGACGGCGGTGCTCGGCGCGAACACGAAACCGTAGGGCCGAAACGCCACGTCGCGTGCCAGGGTGTGCAGCTCGCACCGGTCGAAGACCGCGGTCGCGCGGCCGAAGACGAAGTCGACGTCACCTTCGACGTAACAGCGCCGGTAGTACTGCCGGGCGAAGGAGGCCAGGCTGAGGGTGTCGGCGTACAGCGTGTCCTGATGGCCGAGGAAGCGGCACGCCTCGAAGGCGGAACGGTCGCCCATGACCTTCACGGCGACGGCCTGCGTCGCGGTGATCTCCGGGTGGTCGGCGCGCAGCCAGTCGTTGGCGAAGGTCACGCGCGTCGCCGTGAACCCGTCGGCCTGGATCGTGGTGGTGGCGCTGCCACTCGTCCCGTACGTGCCGCCGCCGGGCCTGGCCGTCCCGGCGGCGTTGTCGAAGACGATGACGACGTCACGGGCGTCACGGGTGGCGCCGACGAAGGCCAGGCCGGTCTTGGCCTGGGTCACCAGGACCGTCTCGCGGTAGGTCCCGGCCGCGATCACCAGGGTCCAGCCCCGCTCGGGAGCGTCCGGTGTCGCGTTGACGGCCGCCTGGACGGTCGTGTGGTCGCCCCGGCCCTGGGAGTCGACGTACAGCGTGCGCTCGTCCCGCCTGCGCCGCGGTGATCCGTACGGCCCGAAGGGGTGCCGGGTGGCGGCGCCGGCCGGCGTTCCGACGGCGGGGACGAGCGCGAGGCCGAGGGCCGCGGCGGCGGCTCCGGCCAGCGTCCGGCGCCGGCCGAACAGTGGACTCTCGGGCGACATGACCACACTCCCGTGTTCACATATGTGAGAAGTTCCCCTTACAAGAACATCCGGAAGTTAAATAAATCAGACAGTGATGTCAATAGCGGAAATTTGCCGCCAATAGTGAAATATCGGGATTGGTTTGTTTGTGCGCGTGTGACGACCGGCATCGCTTCGGGAGGAACGACCCCGGGCGCGGCATCCACCGCGTGGGGCATGAAACTTTCAGAGAACCGGGCGTCGGACCTGCGGAAGCCGTCGCGCCGACGGCGAACATCCGGCCGGTCGAAGCCGGGTCTAGTCACGGTGAACCGGATTGAGCCGGTCGAAGCCGGGTCGAGTCACGTCGAACCGGATTGAGCCTGTCAAAGCCGGGTTGAGTCACGTCGAACCGGATCGAGCCTGTCGAGTCCGGGGCGCCGCCGGAGGGAAAAACCGGTTTCCCGCCCATGCCGGTCTCAGTACACTCGCCACTGATCACGCGCTGCCGCGACACCGCGGCGCGCGCCATGACCAGTGAGGGGAGCATGCCGTGCGCCATCGCGCCGCCGTGGTCATTCCCCCGTCACGCTACGACGTGATCCTGGTGTCTTCGTTGGTGCCCGGTGCAGGCCGCGCGGCCGGCACCGACCTACCGTGACGAACGTCTGACCCCTGCCCGTCCGATGGGGCATGTCCCCATGTGGTCGTGCCGCGTCAGGGGTCTCTTCGCGACCTGACCTCGGGTCGCCTCGTCCGGAATCGCGCCGTCCTGTCCGGATCATTCCGAAGGGCCGTGGGCCATGCGCACCGACCTGCACCGTCATATCACCGACTCGCTGACCGGCGTCCGCAACCTGGGCATCCTCGCTCACGTCGACGCGGGCAAGACCACCGTCACCGAACGGATCCTGTACGTCACCGGCGCCACCTACAAGCGTGGCGAGGTGCACGACGGGACGACCGTCACCGACTTCGACTCCCAGGAGCGTGACCGTGGGATCACCATCTTCGCCGCGGCGGTGAGCTGCGCCTGGGACGGCCACCGGATCCATCTGATCGACACCCCCGGCCACGTCGACTTCTCCGACGAGGTGGAGCGCTCGCTGCGGGTGCTCGACGGCGCGATCGCGGTGTTCGACGCCGTCGCGGGCGTCGAACCGCAGAGCGAGTCGGTCTGGCGGCAGGCCGACCGGCACGGGGTGCCGCGGATCGCCTTCGTCAACAAGCTCGACCGCGCCGGTGCCGACCTCGACGCGGCGGTCGCGTCGATCCGCGAGCGGTTGCGCGTGGTCCCGCTGGTGGTCCAGCTGCCGATCGGGCGGGAGGACGGGTTCACCGGGGTGGTGGACCTGCTGCGCATGCGCTCGCTGGTCTGGGCCGGCGGCCGCGACACGTTCGAGGAGGGGCCGGTGCCGGACGCCCTGCGGGAGGAGGCGCACCGGCGCCGCCGGCTGCTCGAGGAGGCGGTGGCCGAACTGCACCCGATCGCGCTGGAGGAGTTCTGCGCGGAGTCGGAGATCTCCGCGCAGACCCTCGCCGCCGCGCTGCGCGACCTGACCCGTACGGGTGAGGGCGTGGTGGTGCTGTGCGGCTCGGCCTACCGCGATCGCGGGATCGAGCCGCTGCTGGACGCCGTCGTGGCCTACCTGCCCTCGCCGCTGGACGTGCCCGCGGTGCGCGGCATCCAGGACGGCGCGGTGCGGGAGCGGGCCGCCGACCCGGCGGCGCCGTTCGCCGGGCTGGTGTTCAAGGTGAACTCGACCGCCACCGGGCGGCTGGCCTACCTGCGCGTTTACTCGGGGACGATCCGGAAGGGGGACACGGTGCTGGACGCGGGCGTACGGCGTACCGAGCGGATCGGCCGGATCCTGCGGGTACAGGCCGACCGGAACACGGAGGTGGACCTGGCGGTGGCCGGGGACATCGTCGCGGTGGTCGGGCTGAAGGCGGCCCGTACCGGGGCCACCCTGTGCGCACCCGAGGCGCCGCTGGTCCTCGAACCGCCGGCCGTGGCCGATCCGGTGGTCTCCGTCGCGGTCGAGGCCCGCAGGAGCGTCGACGCCGGCCGGTTGGCGTCGGCGTTGGCGCGGCTGGTCGAGGAGGATCCCTCGCTGGCGGTCCGGACCGACCCCGAGACCGGTCAGACGCTGCTGTCGGGGATGGGCGAGCTGCACCTGGAGGTCGCGGTGGAGAGGATCCGTCGTACCCACGGCCTGGACGTGGGCGTCGGGCGGCCGCAGGTGGCCTACCGGGAGACGGTCGGGCGCGGGGTGTCCGGCTTGCTGTACCGGCACGTCAAGCAGGACGGCGGTGCCGGTCAGTTCGCCCACGTCGTCCTCGACGTGGAGCCGCTGGAGACCGTCCCGGACGCCGCCGGTGGCGACGCCGGTGAGGCGGGCTTCGCGTTCCGCTCGACCGTCGTCGGCGGGCGGGTGCCGAGGGAGTACGTCCGGGCGGTGGAGGCCGGTTGCCGGGACGCTCTGGCCGAGGGGCCCCTCGGAGGGCATCCGGTGACCGGCCTGCGGGTCACGCTGACCGACGGGGCCACCCATCCCAAGGACTCCTCGGAGATGGCGTTCCGCACGGCCGGCCGGTTCGCGCTGCGGGAGGCGCTGCGGGCCAGCGCGATGGTGCTGCTGGAACCGGTGGTCGAGGTCACGGCCACCGTGCCCGACGACGCCGCGGGCGGGGTGCTGGGCGATCTGTCGGCACGGCGCGGCCGGGTCTCGGGCTCGACCGCGCGGGCGGGAACGGTGGTGATCACCGCGACCGTGCCGCTGGCCGAGTTGTTCGGCTACGCGACCCGGCTGCGGAGCCGGACCCAGGGCCGGGGGACCTTCACCACCCGGGCCACCGGTTACGCCCCGGTGCCGGGCGCGGTGTCCGACGGGACGCCGCCTCGGTAGAAGCCGGTGATGGCCCCGCCCGCGGGCGGGGCCATCAATCGGCCGCCCTCCCGCCGCGACCACTCCCGCGCGGGATTTCCCCAACCGCTCCTGGGCCGGGGATCCCCGGCCACTCCCAGGCCGGAGACCCCTGACCGCTTCTACGCGGGGAGATCTCCAGCCGCTCCCGCGCAGGAAATCCCAGCCGCTTCCGCGTTGGAGACCCCCGAACAGGCTCAAAGCCGCGGTACGGCATGCCGGGCTATGCTGCCTCACTCCACCGATGATCGACCGGCAGGGACGGTGAAATGTCGCAGGCGGCCCCTACCATCCGGTCAACCGATCAAAAGGGCAGGCGGGAGACCGATATGGGCGCGTGGGACATGGGGCCGTTCGACAACGACGGGGCTCTCGACCATCTGGGAAACCTCGACGGCGCCAAGGGTATGGCGGACCTGCTCGCCACGGCGATGCGGGAGATCCTCGACGACGGCGAATACGTGGAGGGGCCGGAGATGAGCGGGGCCGTGGCGGTGGCCTGCCTGGTCGGCGCCCGCGTGATCGGCGCCGAGCCGGACGCCGTCGCCGCCCGGTGGCTGGAGCACAACCCCTTCGAGCCGTCCGCCGAACTCCGCGACCTCGCCCGCGCCACCATCGACAGGGCGACCCGCCCCGACGACAACGAGCTGTACGAACTGTGGGAGGACTCCGGATCCCTGGACGCATGGCTCACGGCCCTCACCCCCTATCGCCGGGCCCTGGCCTGACCTTCTGAGGAGCAGCGTGGCCGATCAGCGGGAAGCGCCGAGGCAGGGCGCGGGTGCCGGAGGGAAACGCGGGGGCCTCGCCTGGGCGGTGACCGAGGTGGCCGCTCCCCAGTACGTCGTGATCGCGCTGCCGCCCGTGGCCGGGCTGCTCGCCCACGGATGGGCGGGCGCGCTGTGGGGTCTGCTGGCGGCGGCACTGTGCGCGGGCGTGCCCGTGGGGGTGATCGCGGTCGGGGTGCGGCGGGGCCGCCTGGACTCGATGCACCTGGTCGACCGGAGATCCCGCACGGGGCCGATGCTCGTCGGCCTGGTCACCGTGGTGGCCGGCCTGGTGCTGCTCGTCCTGCTGGACGCGCCGGCCATCGTGACGGCGACGGCGGCGGTGATGCTCGGCTGGGTCCTGGTCCTGGGCTCGATCACTCTGAAGTGGAAGATCTCCTTCCATACGGGGGTGGCCGCCGGGGCGGCGGTCGTGCTGGCGCACGTGCTGCCCGCCGCCGCGACGCTCGCGGTGGGCGCGGCCCTCGTCGGCCTGATCGGGTGGGCCCGGGTACGCGTCTCCCACCACACGCCCGCCCAGGCCGTCGCGGGCGCGGCGGCCGGAGCGGGCGTGGCGTGGGCGGTGCTCGCGCTGGTGCTCTGACCGCGTTCGGGCAAGGTGCCGAGGACACCCGACGACACCTGCCCGTACGTCCTCTCCGGCGCCGTCCTCCGGTCGGGAGCCCCGGAGGACGGCCGGGTTCCGGGCGCGTCCGTCGGCCGCGAGGCCCGGCGGGTGGCCGGGTTCCGGGCGCCTCCTCCGGTCAGGAGAGCCGGCGGGTGGCCGGTTCCCGGGTGCGCCCGCCGGTCAGCAGGGTCGGCGGGCGGCCCGGTGCGCCCGCGGTCAGGAGAGCTGGCGGGTGGCCAGGCGGGCGAAGAGCCCGTCCCGGTCGGCGAGGAGGTCGTCGTAGGTGCCCTGCTGGACGATCCGCCCCTCGTCCATGACCACGATGCGGTCGGCGGCCACCACCGTGGAGAGACGGTGGGCGATCACCACCCGGGTGGCGTTGAGGCGGCGGGTGCTCTCGGCGACGCGGCTTTGGGAGGGGTTGTCCAGTGCGCTGGTGGCCTCGTCGAAGAACACGATGCGGGGCCGGGCGACCAGCGCACGGGCGATCATGAGGCGCTGCCGCTGCCCGCCGGAGAGCGTGCTGGTGCCCTCGGAGAGCACCGTGTGCATGCCCATCGGCATCGCCCTGATGTCGTCGGCGAGCCCGGCCATCTCGGCCGCCGCCCAGGCGTCGTCCACGGTGTGGATGCTGCTGCCGACGATGTTGGCCTGGATGCTGCCCGCCTGCAGCGCGCCGTTCTGGAGCACCACCCCGCACTGGCGGCGTACCGCGGAGACGTCGAGTTCGGCGAGGTCCTGGCCGTCGTAGAGGACGGTGCCCGACAGCGGGGTCTCGAAGCCGAGCAGCAGTCGCAGCACCGTGGACTTGCCGCTGCCCGAGGGGCCGACCAGGGCCACGAACTCGCCGGGCTCGATCGAGAGGGCGACGCCGTCGAGGGTGAGCGGCCCGTCCTGGCCGTAGCGGAACGACACCCTGCTGAGCGCGAGCCGTCCCGACAGGTCACCGGGGTCGGCCTTGGTACCGTCGGTCTCCGGCCGGGCCTCCAGGATCGGCCGAAGGTTCTCCAGCATCGGCACGACGCCCATCGCGGTGACGGCTGCGGCGGTGAACTGGAGGCTGGAGGCCAGCAGCAGGCTGAGCGCGGTGAAGAACGGCAGGAAGGTGGCGACCGGGATCTGGCCCGCCATCGGCCCGGCCACTACCGCGAACACGACCGCCGTGCAGACCAGCGGGAATCCGGCGTTGAACGTGGTCACCGCGTTCTGGATGCGGCGGGCCGAGGCGGTCAGCGAGCGGCCCCTGGTGACCTCGCGCGTCCACTCGGCGAACGCCCGTTCCTCGGCGGCGGCGGCCCGCAGCTTCGGCATCGCGGTGAGCATCTGGAAGACCCGGGCCGACATGGTCCGCTCGTGCTCGTAGGACTGCCGCTGCCAGCGGAGCTGCATCCGCCCCGCGACGATGGCGAACCCGAGCCCGAACAGCATGAGCGCCGTGGCGACCAGGGCCAGGCGCACGTCGTAGAAGTAGACCAGGACGAGGTTGGCCGATCCGGTGAGCAGGCCCAGCGTGGCCGTGGTCAGCATCCCGGAGAGCATCTCCTGCGCCGAGCTGATGCCCAGCACCGTGGTGCCCAGCTCGCCGGTCGAGTAGCGGGCGAAGAAGCCGGCGGGCAGGGAGAGCAGCCGGGTCCACAGGCCCGACTGCAGGGCCGAGGTGGTGCGGCTCTCGACCCGGAGCACCGCGATGTTCTGCACCACCGACAGGGCCGCGATCACGAACCCGGAGCCGATCACCAGCAGGGAGCCCTGGACGATGAGGTCGAGTTCGGCCCGGACGGTGAACACGCCGAGCACCTTGCCCGTCATGATCGGGACGAGCAGCCCGAGCAGGGCGACCAGCACCCCCATGGCGGCGAACCGCAGCAGGTCACGGTGGTTGCCGCCGTCGAGGAGTCCCAGGCGAAGCAGCGCGCCGACGGTCTTGACCGAGGCGGGCAGCGGCCGGTACAGCACGTGTGCCCGCTTCTCCAGGCCGTGGGCGACGGCCGCGGTGACCGGGGTGAGCACGCCGTCGTCCACCATGACGTAGCTGTGGCCCATGGTCAGCAGCGCCACGGGACGGCCCGCGGAGGTGCTGCCCACCATGGGCCCCAGGTCTTGCTTCCACCACGGGCCGTCCAGCCGGACCATCCGGGTCCGTACGCCGGAGGCCAGCGCGATCGCCTGCAGGTCGCCCATCGGGCGGTCCTGGCCGCCGTGCCGTACCGGCGGCCGGACCTCGAAGCCCAGGTGCGCCGCGACCAGCCGGGCCGCGGCCAGGGCGGGCGGGTCGTTCGCCACGTCGGCCAGCTTGACCTGGACCTCGGTGTCGCGCAGTACGGCGTCGAAGCTCCGTACGGCCTGCGTCAGCACGGTGCTCTCGCGCTCGCGCAGGCCGGCCAGCGCGGCGCGTTCCTCCTCGCGCTGGCGTTCGAGGCGTTCGTCGACGGTGGCGAGCAGGCGGACGGCGTGGGCGGCCAGGAACTCGCAGAGCAGGCCCTCGTCGAAGACCGAGTGCAGCGAGCGGGTCCGCAGCCGGGTCCTGGTGCGGGCGATGAGCCAGTCCCGCTCGGTCAGGCAGATGTCGCTGCCCGCGCCCAGCATCAGGCCGTCGCTGTTGCCGACCCCCACCTCGCCCTCCTCGACGCGCACGCAGCGCACGCCGTCGACCGACCGCATGGTACGGCCCGCGTCCAGCTCGGCGGTCCCGTTGACGGGCAGCGGGACGAACTGGCGGGGCGGCAGGGTGGCGGGCAGCGCCTCGGCCAGCAGCTCGATGCCGCGGCCGAGCCCCTTGACCAGCCAGGCGACGGTCTCGGAGGGCAGGTCGTGCAGCATCGCGACCAGGACGTCGGCCAGCACGGCGCCGGGCACCGGGCGGGCCACGATCACGTGGCGCGGGCCCGGCGGCACTCCGCAGGCCAGTATCGTGCCAGCCTCGGCCCGGCCCAGGAAGTTCCAGCGCCCGTCCAGCTCGCCGTCGGCGGTCCGGACCGCGAACAGGTCCACCGTGCCCGACTCGACCAGCAGCATCCGCCCGGGGTTGTCGAGGATCATGAATCGGTCGGTGCCGAGGTCCATCGGGGTGGCGACCCCGGCGAGCGCGGCGACCGCGGCGGGGTTCACAGTCCTCCTCCGGTGTTGAACAGCCCGGCTTTTTCGGCTGCTTTCGCCGACACGTTCAGGTTCACAGCCCTCCTCCGGTGTTGAACAGCCGCGTGTAGATGCCGTCGGCGGCGAGCAGCTCCTCGTGGCTGCCGCGCTCGGCGACCCGGCCGCGATCCAGGACGATGATCTCGTCGGCGTCGCGGATGGTGGACAGCCGGTGGGCCATCAGCAGGCAGGCGCAGCCGCGGCGGCGCAGGTTGTCCATGATGACGCGTTCCGTCTCCGGGTCCAGGGCGCTGGTGGCCTCGTCGAGGATGAGCAGGGTCGGTTCCGCTGCCAGGGCGCGGGCCAGTTCGAGCCGCTGCCGCTGGCCGCCGCTGAAGTTGCGGCCGTCCTCGCGGACGAACGAGTTGATCCCGCCGGGGCGGGCCAGCACGGCGTCGTAGACGGCGGCGTCGCGCAGCGCGGCGAGCACCACCTCGTCGGAGACGGCCTCGTCCCACAGGGTCAGGTTGTCGCGTACGGTCCCGGCGAACAGCACGATGTCCTGGTCGACGTAGGCCATCGAGCTGGCGAGCACGGCGCGCGGGATCTCGTCCAGCGGGTGGCCGTCGAGCAGGATCTGGCCGGAGCGCGGTTCGTACAGGCCGGTCAGCAGGCGGCCCAGGGTGGATTTCCCGCTGCCGGAGCCGCCCACGATCGCGACCCGGCTGCCCGGTGTCATGCTCAGCGAGAGGTCCTTGATGATGGGGTCGGTGAGCGGGCCGTACCCGAAGGTGACGTCGCGCAGTTCGAGGTGGCCCTCCATGCGGGTGCCGAGTTCCGTCTCGTCGCCGGTGCGCTCGAAGCAGCGGGCGATCGGGTGCCGTTCCACGTCGTGGATGCGCTTGGCGTCGGCGCTGAGATCCTGCAGCCGGCCGCCGAGGTTGGTGAGCTGGGTGACCGGCCTGCTGAGCGCGGCCAGCAGGGTCTGGAAGGAGATCAGGATGCCGACGCTGAGCACGCCCTCCACCACCCGCAGCCCGCCGATCAGCAGCATCAGGCCGGTGTTCACGGTGGCCAGCAGGGGCGGGACGACGACCAGCACCGCGGTGGGCACGCCGAGCCGCTGCTGCGCGGAGACGACCTTGGCCAGGAAGCCCGCCCAGCGGGTGAAGGCATCGGGCTCCGCGCCGGTGGCCTTGACCGTCTCGATCATGCTGAGCGTGGCGAAGGTGGTGCCGGTGAGGTTGCCGCGGTCGGTACGGAGCGCGGTGACCGCGTCCTTGCGCGCCCGGGCGACCCAGCGCAGCACCAGGATGTTCAGCGCCGCCATGCCGACGCCGATGACGCCGAGCAGCACGTCGTAGCGGACCAGCAGGGCGGCGTAGAACACCACCAGCGCCATGTTGATCACGGTCAGCGCGAGGTCGCGGGAGAG
The DNA here is from genome assembly GCF_051192615.1 of Streptosporangium sp. G11. Taxonomy (NCBI): domain Bacteria; kingdom Bacillati; phylum Actinomycetota; class Actinomycetes; order Streptosporangiales; family Streptosporangiaceae; genus Streptosporangium; species Streptosporangium sp. G11. The sequence continues at coordinate 429,090 of NZ_JBPJUQ010000001.1, read as the reverse complement.
GATCTCGGCCACGGTGTCGTTGGTGGAGATCCGCTTGGCGACCTCGGCCGGGCGGCGCTGCAGGAAGAACTCGATGGGCAGCCGCAGCAGGTGCCGGAAGAAGCGGGCGGAGCCGACCAGTCCGACCCTGATCTCCAGACGTAACAGGTAGTACTGCTGCACCGAGGTCAGCACGAAGACGGCCGCCGCGGTGAACGCCATGACGATCAGCAGCGGTGGCAGGACGCCGGGGGAGTTGCCGCTCAGCACCCGGTCGATGAACACCCGGTAGTAGGCGGGCCCCGCGATGCCGGGCAGGAGCAGCAGCACGCTGGCCAGCAGCACCAGCGGCAGGGCGCGCCCGGACGGCAGCCGCCACTGGAGCAGTGCCTTGCTGAGCTTGGCGCGCTCGCCACCCGGCTTGAAGTCGGGCCCCGGCTCGAAGGTCAGCATGATGCCGGTGAAGCCGGAGTCGAACTCCGACCACTCCATCAACCGGGGGCCCGACGACGGGTCGTTGACCGCGACCATGGTGCGGCCGAACCGGGTCACCAGCCCCTCGACCACGATGAAGTGCTGGAACGCCCAGAAGATGATCACCGGTCCGGTCTGGTCGCGCAGCAGCTCGGCCTCGACCTGGAAGCCCTTGGCGATCATTCCGTAGGAGCGCGCCGCCGCGAGCATCGAGGACGCCTTGGACCCATCCCTGGACACCCCGCACCGGCCGCGCAGGTCCTCGAGCGGGACGTGCTTGCCGTAGTGGCCCAGGACCATCGCCAGCGCGGCGGCGCCGCACTCGACCGCCTCCATCTGGATCACGGTCGGTACCCGGTGGCGGTTGTTCCTCCGGGGGCGCGGGGCCTGCGGCTGTTTCTTGGACGCGGGTCTGGCGGGTTTCACTGTCGTGTTCGTCATCGGTACCTCCTCCGCTCAGCGCCCGAGCACCAGGTCGAACGGCGTCTGCTCGCCCAGATGGATGGAGGCCGACACGGTCACCTGGGAGTCGAGGCGCACGGGCGGGCCCTGCGCGGTCGACCAGGTGTACCCCGAGTGCGTGCCCGGTTTGGGGATCAGGTCCACGATGATCATCAGGGGTGCCTGGACGGCGGCGTACCTCTTGGCGGCCAGCTCGCCGCCCACCAGCCCGGCCAGCGCCTCACCGGTCAGGGGATAGCGGCTGACCGAGGTGACCGTGCCGCGCAGCAGCCCGAAGGCCGCGGCGGGCGCGGTGGACACCTCCAGGTCGACCGGGCGGCCGGGGGTGATCCACGCGGCCCGGTCGGCGGGTACGAACACCATGGCGACCAGGCGGTCGTCGGGCAGGTCGGTCCGCTCGACCGTGGCGACCGTGGTGCCGACGGCGACGACCTGGCCGTCGTTGATCGTGGTGCCGACCACCTGGCCGGTGAACGGGCTCGCCACCTCCCGGGTCTTGCCGTCGGCCTCCTGCAGCTCCGCGACGGACTGGCCGACGATCACCCGGTCGCCGGGGCGGACCAGCACGCGGCGGGCCAGGCCGGAGTAGTGGCTCTGGATGCGGGCGGTGCCGCCCGGGTGGGTGAGGACACCCGGGGCGGCGACCGAGATGCGCAGCTCGGAGGCGAACGCCCAGACCAGCCCGCCCGTCATCACGATCATCACGACGAAGACCGCGATCCAGCCCCGGGGGGTGGCCAGCAGGGTGGGGGAGTCCAGCTCGTCGGGTTCGCGCATCCGTTGCAGCGCCTGGTAGCGGAATCTCATCGGGCTCTACCCCTCTGTCCGGGGCCGGGAGCGGAATCTCATCGGGCTCTGCCCCTCTGTCCGGTGGCGGGGACGAGGCCGGGAGCGGAATCTCATCGCGGTCTACTCCCCCGTCCGGGGCCGGGAGCCGAGGACGAGTTCCCCGACGGTGCCCTCCAGGAGCGGGTCGCGTCCCGAGGCGGTGGCGAAGGCCGCGGCGTCCCCGCCGCCCAGGCCGCACACGGCCAGGTCCATCGCGGTGGCCACCAGGTAGAGGGTCTGGTAGAGCACGCCCACGTGCTTGAGCACCAGCGGGTAGGCGACGGTCTCGTACTTCCACATCACCCGGCCGAACCGGGCCGCCACCAGCAGCACCACCTGCGGGTCCGCCTCCATCATGGCGGCGTTCCGCGCCTCCCTGACCAGCGCGCCGGTGGCCTTGCCCGGTTCGGCGACGAGTTCCAGCTCGTGCCGGTCGGTCGCGTAGTGCCACAGCCCGGCCGGCAGTCCCTCGCACGCGGAGACCAGCGGGTAGACCTCCAGCTCGTGGACGGCCCCGCCGCTCGGGTACGGCCGGCTGGCCAGCCGCTGGCCGTCGCTGCCCGTCATGGTGCCCCGCCTGCGCAGGCTCCGGTAGAGCAGCTCGCCGAGCTGGGCGAGGGTGATCGGTGCCTCCTGGTCGTGGGCGCGGATCGAGGTGCGCCGTTCGAGCACCTCGGTGAACGACGGCTCCCTGGCCGCGATCTCGTCCAGGTCGGGCACCGGCAGCGCGACCGTCCGGATGCCCGAGGGCGGCGGGGAGACCGGCTCCGGGGGGAAGCGATCGCCGAGGGGATAGGTCCCGCCGTACCCGGCGGCCGTGGCCGGGAGGCGGGTACGGGAGTGGAAGGCCAGGTCGCCGGGGTGCCACTGCGCGTGGGAGCGCTCGGTCACCTCCGGGTCCTCGTCCGGGCCGCCGGGGGCGAGCAGGCCGGCCGTGGCCAGCAGCCGCAGCAGCGGGGCGGGCGTCCCGGTGTTCCAGGTCGCCAGCTCGCCGAGCAGCCCGGCGGCCTCCGGCGTCAGCTCGACGGCCAGGTGGCGGCCGGGCGCCCGGAGGGTCGGCGTGCCGTCCACCACCCGCGCCTCGGCGAAGCGCGACAGCCGTACGGGTCCGGCCGGAGCCGCCGCGAGCAGCGTTGAGCCCCGGCCTACGGGACAGAGCCTGGCCGTGACGGCGCCGTCCACCTGGACGGCGTGCTCGACCATCCCGGAGTTGTTCAGCCCGCGGAACAGCATGTGCCAGCGCAGCAGCCCCGCCTCGCCGTCCGCGGTGGTCACCGCGGCGGCGAGGGTGGTGTCGTCGTGGTCGCCCTCGGCGAGCATCTTCAGTGCCGTGCCCTGTCCCTGCGACAGGTTTCTCAGTTCGAGGACCGTGGTGGCGAGCTGGATCCGCTCGCCGGAGAACGACGCGCCCCGGCGGAGCCGGGAGACGATGATGGGGTTCATGGGGACCGTCCGTCTCAGAAGAACACGTTCCAGGAGTTGATCTCGTCCTGGGGGGTCGGGCGGTCGAGCCAGCCGAGCCGTACCGGCGCGTCGTAGAGGCGGCCGGGGGCCAGGCGGCGCCAGAAGTGCCGCAGGCCGGGCGCCATCACCTTGACGACGTTCAGCTCCAGGTCGGGGCGGGTCTGGTCGAGGACGATCACCTCGGAGCCGGCCGCCTCGATCGAGTTCACGCACCGGCGTACGCACTCGGCCAGGTCGGTGGGGGCGGGCGGGCCGACGGTGACGGGCGGCTGATCCGGGTCCGGCAGCAGCCAGGGCTCCCCGTCGAGCCTGGCCCCCTTGCACCAGGCCAGCATCTCCGGGTCGTCCACGCGGTAGAGCGTGTTTCCCTCCTCGTCACGCCGTTCCACACTGGGCAGGAACTGGTTGAGCTCGGTGAGCGCGCGGAACGCCGCGATGCGCGGGTCGGGGTGGCTGCCGAAGCCGACCATGATGTCCTCGACCTCGTGGCGGCGCCGGGAGACCGCGGCGTACACCGGGATGCCCACGTCGGTGGTGAGGTCGAGCATCCACAGGTCACGGTCCATGCCGTCGTAGAAGTCCCGCAGCTCGCCGACGTAGGGGTCGTCCAGCGAGTCGAGGTCGAAGGCGGGGCGGCGCAGCCGGTTGTACCACCACAGCGCCACCGAGTCGCGTTCGACCAGCTCGCAGATGCCCTGCAGGATGGCCTCCTCCAGGGTGTTGCCCGCGGCGCTGCCGTTGGAGTCGGCGATGCAGAAGAAGTGGCCGTAGAGGTCGGGGTGGCCGTACCAGGCGTAGGCGGCCGGGACCAGCCGTTCCTCGTCCCGGGTCAGCGACCAGGCCCGTGACCAGTCGAACGGCACGGTCTCCGGGAACGAGTCGGGCACCTGCTGCAGCCGGTGCGCCGGGTCGGCGTTCCACTCCGTGCGCCCGGCCCGCTGCTCGTCGGAGAAGAGCAGCATCCGGTCCGGGTGCACGGCCGTCGCCGGGTCCAGGTCGGCGTACGCGGCCCGGATGACCGGCTCGTCCCCCCGCCAGACCCCCGAGTACCGTTCGATCGCCTCGCAGACCGCGCTGACCTTCGCCTGGATCTCCGAGCGCCCCTTGCCGCCGCTCTGGCCGCGCAGGTTGCGGCGGAGCAGGTCCATGCTGTCGTTGACCATGGCGAAGTTGTGGCCGGCGGCGTAGCTGAAGGTGAGGCCGGTGGGATCGCCGCCGATCGAGATCAGCTTGGTGATCGCGCCGAGGTGCGGGCTGATGTGCCGCTCCAGCCGGGCGAACGTCTCCTGCGGCTGGTCGACCCGGTAACCGCCGTCGGTGACGTGGTTGGCCTGCCGCGGGGTGAGCACGATCTTGGGGTCGTCGTCGGGCGGCGTGCCGCACGACGGGCACTGCGGCTGGCGGACCAGCACGTGCCTGCTGGTCTCCATGGTCGCCAGGTCGAGGGCGACCATCTGGCCGCAGAGCGCGCCCGGCTCACCGGTCGCCACGATCCTGGCGACCTCGGCCGCCAGCATCCCGGCCAGCGCCAGCGGCCCCGCCGCGATCTGCGCGCGCACCGGGTGCAGCGGCGTCCGCTCGCCTCGCTTGCCGGCGAGGTAGCGCTCCAGCTGGCGGTTGCCGCTGAGCCGCTGCGCCAGGCACGACCAGCAGCCCGTGTGGTCGGGATCGAGGAAGGGGCCGAGCCACGGGCTGACGCCGCCCGGCTTGGCCAGCAGCCAGGGCAGGCCGGAGGCCAGCTGCAGCGCGTTGCGGCCTTCCAGGGCCGGGTCGAGGTAGTCGTCGACGAGTACGACCGACACCCCCTCGGCGGGCACCTCGCCGATCGCGCCGGTGCCCACCTTCAGTCCCAGCTCGATCAGGGCGTTCACGACCGGGGTGGCGTCCACCCCCTCGGCGGCCGAGACGGTGACCGGCGTGCCCTTCGTGACGGCCGCCGGGTCGATGCCCAGCGCGTCCCAGTACGCCAGCACCTTCTCCGGCAGGTCCGGCCGGCCCTCCGCGAGGTGCCCCGCCGCCTCGTAGCGGCGCAGCGTGGTCAGCACCGTGGTGAACGGGACGCTGCCGGACAACTCCTGGACGATCTCGCTCACGGTCCTGCGACCGTCGAGGTAGGGCAGCACCGCCGCGGCGGCCTTCCCCGGCACGAGGAAGTCCTTTCCCTCCGCGAACAGGAAGACCCTGGATCCGCCCACGACCTCGACATGGAAATGAGCCTTCAGCCGTGGACTCTCCATCGCCATCCGCCTTTTTTATATCAAGCTCTCGACACCCTCTTCATTGCGGATTTAAACACGAGGGGGGCCGGATGGTGAATGCGCAAAAAATTGTACGCATCGTCCGGGCGATACTTAAGGTGCGGCCGCGGCCGCCTCAGTATCGTCGCGGCCGACGGCGGCGGCAATCGGCCTCACAACCGGATCGCCGCGAAAGACGGGTAGGGAACCCGTTGAGATCCGTATCGGAAGAATGGGACGATGGGGCATGGCTCCACTTCTTCACCGGGACCGAGAACTGACTGTATTCCGGGAGGCTATTGACGAGCTCCGGTCAGGAAAGCCGACCGTCGCGTCAATTCTTGGGGAAAACGGGACGGGCAAGAGCTCCCTGCTCGGCGCCATTACCGAGATGCTTCCACCACGTAGCCGGGTACTGCGGGCACGCTGCCATCCGAGCGAAAGTCATTTCGCCTACGGCATGGTCCGCCAGCTCTTCGACCCGGTGCTCTCCTCCGGTGAGCGGACCCGCAGGCAGTTCGACCGGGCCTCGGGCGGCGATGGCGCGGCCACCCACGACCTGCTGCTCAACCTGTTCCACATCACCAGGGACCTGGTCGCGGACCATCCGGTGGTGATCGTGATCGACGATCTGTCCTTCGCCGACACGCCGTCGCTGCGATGGTTCTCCTACATCGCGCGCCGCCTGGACGACCTGCCGGTGATGATGGTCGCCACGCTGCCCGGCAGCACCCCGGCCGGGCCGGCCGCGGATCTGGGCAAGCTGCCGTACGCGCGGTTCGTCCAGCTCAGACCGTTCTGCGCGACCTGCACGGCCGACTTCGTCGCGGAGGCGCTGGGCGCGCCGCCCGACGTGGAGCTGGCCGCGCTCTGCCACACGCTGTCGCAGGGAAACCCGCTGGTGCTGCGCGAGCTGACCAGTCGGATGCGGCAGGCCAGGATCAGTCCTGGCGAGCCCGACGCCGACCAGGTGCTGGAGATCGGCACGGCGGCCCTGTCCGACACCGTGCTCGAATGGCTGCACGACCACGACCCGGTGGCCTCGGAGCTGCTCACCCAGCTCGCCGTCATGGGACCCGACACCGACATCACCGTGGCGGCGATCCTGCTGAGCCAGGGCGAGCCGCAGATCCGGCAGGCCCGCCGGGCCCTCGTCCAGGCGGGTCTCATCACGGAGGGGCCGCCCGTACGGTTCCGCACCCCCCTGATCCGCGCGGCCGTGCTGTCGCGCATCGACAACCAGACCAGGCTCGGCCTGCACGAGCGCGGGGCCGCGCTGCTGGACAGGCTGGGCGCGCCGGCCGCGCAGACCGCCGAGCACCTGATGCTCACCGACTCCGACTGGGGGGTCCCGGTGCTGCGCAGGGCGGCCACCGAGGCGGTCGCGGCCCGCGAGTACGACGACGCGACCCGCTACCTGCGCCGCGCGCTCGCCTGCTCCGACGACCCCGCCACCATCCACGAGCTGACGTTGCAACTCGGCATGGTCGAGCTCCGCCACGACCTGGACGCCTGCGTCCGGCACGCCGAGGCGCTGGCCACCACCGCGCCGGACCCCACCCGGCGGGCCAGGTCGCTGCTGAACCTGGTCAGCCCCGCGCTGGCCGCCAGCACGGTGGGCGTCAGGCCGTTCGTCACCGCGGCCCACGAGCTGGCGGCCGTGGCGGACCCGCCGAGGGGGCCGCTGCTGCGGCTGACCGCACAGGGCGTGCTGTCGGGGTACCGCACCGGGTTGCGCAGGTCGTTGCGGATGGCCGTGTCGGGCGCGCAGGACGCGGCGGCGAAGGAGTTCTCCGGCGCGCTGGCGGCGATGGTCGCGGCGGGCGGGCGGTATCCGGACACCGCCAGGCGGCTGGCGGCGCGGGCCACCAGGGAACGCTCCCGCAGGGACCGGCCGGTCGGGACCGGCCTGGTGGGCGCCGCGCTGGCGTTCGGCTGGACGGGACGGCCCGAGGAGGCGCTGGACGTGTGCACCAGGATCCTGCAGGACGCCCGCACCTGGGACCAGCCGGACCTGTACGCGCTCGGGCTGCTCCTGCGGTCGGACGTCGGTCACCGGCGGGGCGAGTCCGCCGACAGCCTGCGGGACGCGCTCGACGCGCGGGATGGGGCCGAGCTGATCGGCGCGCGGGTGCTGGCCACGGCGGCCCGCGCCTGCGGCGCGCGGGCCCTGATCCGGCTGGACCGCACGGAGGACGCCGTGACGCTGATGCGCGAGATGACGACCCCCGCGGACGCCCACCCCCTCGTCAAGAGCATGGTCCTGGAGGTCCAGGGGCTGATCGCGGCGGCGGCGGACGACCACGTCACCGCGCTGAGCCTGTTCCTCGACTGCGGGCACCGGCTCTCCGCCCGCGGCATCACCAACCCCGCCTGCCTGCCCTGGCGCGCCCACGCGGCCAGGGCGTACACCGCGCTGGGTGAGCACTCCGCGGCTCGTACGATCGCCGCCGAACCGTCGGGGAGCCGGGACCACGACGCGCCGGACGCGCCGCCCTCACAGGCCCGGATCGTGCTCACCCCCGCCGAACAGCGGGTCGTCGAGCTCGTACGGCAGGGCATGAGCAGCATGGAGGTCGCCGAGCGGCTCTGCCTGAGCAAGCGCACCATCGACACCCACCTGGGCCGCATCTACCGCAAACTGGGCATCCGAGGGCGGCACCAGCTGTCCACCGCCCTCGGATTCTGACCGGTTTTCGATCAGCGAGGGGCCACCGGTTCGACTTCGGCGGCCCTCCCGATGCCCAGCCTCGGCTCGGTGACCAGATACAGCCTGGTCGCGTCGGCGGGGCCGCCGAGGTCCGTGCTCGCGGCCGGTCCGCCGGCCTTCCCGGCGACCAGCTCGCCGGCGAGCACCATCGCGTCCAGCGGGGCCGCGCCGCCGATGCGGGTGGCGTCGTCCAGGTCGGTCAGGCCCGAGGTGATCGAGGCGAAGGCGCCGTCGGCGGGTGCCGGGGCGTCGCCGCCGCGCTTTCTCATCAGCTCCGGGTACTGGCCCCTGGCCAGGCGCTGGGCCAGCCAGAAGTAGCTGTTCCTGCCCCGGTACTGCTCGTAGAATCCGGCGACCATGGAGAACATCCGGCCGTAGGCGTTGCGGTAGTGGGACTCGTGGAATCCCAGCGCCTCGCTCTCGGTGACCTCTCCCGCGTGCGTTGACAGGATGCTCGCCGCCGCCAGCATGCCGCTGTACATGGCCAGGTGCACGCCGGTGGAGAGCAGCGGGTCGAGGAAGCAGGCGGAGTCGCCCGCCAGGAAGTAGCCGGGGCCGCAGAAGCTGTCGGCCGAGTAGGAGAAGTCCCGCTCGACGCGGGCCTCGCCCTCGAAGTGGCCGCCCGCCACCAGCTCCGTCACCGTCTCCGACTCCGCGACCAGGGCGAGGAACATCGCCTTCTGCGAGGGGAACTCGGGCCTGCGGGCCAGGAAGTGGTCCTGGTGGGTGACGAAACCCACGCTGTAGACGTCGCCGCTGAGCGGGATGACCCAGTACCAGCCGTTGAGGGAGGAGATGACGTTGATGCCGCCCCGGGGGGTGTTCGGGAGCAGGGCGCCACCCCGGTAGTAGCCCCAGATGGCGACGTTGCGGAAGACGTCGTGCGGCCGCCGGTTGCGGAAGTGCTGGGAGGAGAGCACGCCGGCGCGCCCTGAGGCGTCCACCACGAAGTCGGCCGGGGACTCCCGGAGACGCCCGTCGCGCGCCCACTCCACGCCCACGGCGCGGTCGTCGTCGAAGAGGACCTTCTTCACCTGCGCGCCGTGGACCACCTCGACGCCCTGTGCGGCGGCGTGCTTGAGCAGGACGTCGTCGAAGTCGGCGCGCTCCACCTGCCAGGAGCGCACCTGGTCGCCGAAGAGGTCCGGCCAGTTGATCGTCCAGTCGCGCTCCGCGCCCCAGCGGAGCAGCAGGCCCTCCTTGACCTGGTAGCCGCGGGCCTCGATCTTCTCCCGGGCGCCGACGAGGTCGATGATGGCCCGGCAGGAAGAGGAGATCGACTCGCCGATGTGGTACCGGGGGAAGAAGTCCCGTTCCAGCAGGCGGACCCGGGCACCGGCCCGGGCCAGCAGCGCCGACGAGATCGCTCCCGCCGGGCCTCCGCCTATCACGACCACATCAGGCGCCATGAAATACCCCTCCCATGCGAGAATTGCTCACTCTGGAATCATCGCAAGAGTGTGGGAATCTTGTTAATACGTATTTATGCTCATTGTGATACGCATTTCTGGATTAATTTCCGCTGGTGAGGCCGAAGATCGCGCCCAGGGGATCGGCGAACAGGTTTGACCCCAGCGGACGGGCCCCGGCGGCCGGCGCCGCCGCGGCGGTTCCCGCGCTTCCGGCCTTCCCCTCGCTCCCGGTGTTCCCGGCGTCCTCGGTAGCACCGGTGTCCTGGATCTCGGAGACGCCGAAGAACGGCACCCAGCCGGTCCTGGACGAGGGGCGGATCACCAGGGGCACGTCGCCGTACAGGCCCCGGTAGAACTCCTCCGCCGCGCCCGGGCGGGCGGTGTGCAGCTCGCAGGCGCGCAGCGCGCCGGGCTCGTCCACCAGGACCACGCCCTCGTCCCTGCCGCCCTCCCAGAAACCGACGGCAGCGCCCGAGGGGTCGACGGCCAGGCAGAGGCGGCCGTCCTCGCCCGCGGGCACCGGGCCCATCACGACACGGCCGCCCAGGCGGCCGACCTCCGTCCGGGTGTGGTCGAGGTCCTTGGACGCCAGGTAGACGTTCCACGACGAGCCGGGCGCCATGCCCGTCGGGCCGGGCCCGAGGCCGCCGATGATCTCTCCACGCAGCGTGATCAGGTGGTAGCCGCGATCGTTCTCCCTGGTGAACTCCCAGCCGAACAGGCCGCCGTAGAACTGTTTCGCGCCGGTCAGGTCGACGGTGACGTGGTCAACCCAGCAAGGTGTTCCCGGGCCGTACGCGGTCCGCCGGGGCATGGTGTCTCCTGGATCATGTCGTCGATGAGTGCCGCGGCCTCCTCCGCGCCACCGAACTCCGGCATGAGCAGCCGGTAGCGGGGCGCGTCGGCCAGGTCCGAGGTGTTCGGCGGCCATACGTGCGGCTGGAAGGCCCAGGGCTCCAGCCTGCAGCGGTCGCCGTCTCCCTGGCAGAGCCTGACCAGGGTGGGCGGGGCGAGCCTGGCGGTGACGGGGACGATGGGGCCGAGCAGTTCCGGGCGGACCAGGACGGACTCCCCTGCCAGCGTCGGCTGGGCCCGCCGCCAGCTGCCGGGGGCCGACTCCGGGCCGATCAGGCCGCCGGTCCTGGCCGACTCCAGGGCGCTGCCGCGCAGGTCCAGCGGGACCTGGAAGGGAAGCGTGTGGCCGGTGGCCCGGTCGACCACGAGGAGCTGTCCCGACACCGGCCGCCAGGACCGCCCGGCCAGCGCGGTCGCCACACCGGCGCTGGGCGAGCAGGAGCTGCCGATCAGCGCGACCGTCGCGTCGTCCTTGGCCATGACGACGGCGCGCATCACCAGGAAGAGATGGTCGAGCACGGCGAACGGGGGAAGAGGGGGTGGCATGGTGCTCCATCCGCGGAACACGCGGCGCTGCAGCAACATCCCGTCGGAACGGTGGACCAGCAGCTCCCCGCCCGAGGACTTGCCGGTGAGAAGCTTCACGACCAGCTGTGGTTCGCCGGCCTCCACGAGGTGGTGGCCGAACAGGAATGTCACGTCGCCGAGGCTGAGCTCGGTGAGGACCACGATGGTCATGCCGAAGAAATTCAACAGCAGGGGCAACTATCCCCCCTTACGGGTGTCGAACTGTAAACGCTCGTACAGCAGCCTCAAATCCGGTCCACTCTCTCAGATAATTTCAGTCCCGCAAATACCACTTTTGCTGACATTTCCGGCTGTTCTAGCAGGGGAAGATGCCCCGAGTTAGGGATTGTCCGAATTTGGCATCGGGGGACCGTACGCCGCAATGTCTCGGCGTTGGCCACGAAGGTGGGCATGTCCGAGTCGCCGATGACCACCATGGTCGTGGCCTCGATCCGGGTCAGGTCCTCGGGCGGGTGCCGGTGCGCGCTGAGGGCGGCCATCGCCCCCGTGTCCAGCTCGGCCCAGGAGTGCCCGCCGATCACCGCGCGCAGCCGGGCCCGCAGCTCGGGGTGCGCCTCGGTGCCGCGGAAGATGTCCGGTGGGGAGCTCATCCACAACTCGGCCATCTGCTCCCGCCCGCCGCCCGCCCTGCGCACCATCATGAGCTCCATGTAGCGCCGCCGGGCCGCCGGGTCGGGCGGCGCGCCGCCGAGCGTCGGCGCCGCGAGCACCAGGCGCCGCACCACCTCGGGCGCCTCCAGGGCCATCTGCAGCGCGACGCTGGAACCGAAAGAGAGTCCCACCACCCGGTCCGCCCGCTCGGCCGCGGCGATTTCGGCCAGCCGTAACGCCAGCGACGGCAGAGTCGTACTGGGGCGCAGCGGTTCGGAGCCCCCGTGACCAGGAAGATCCACGCCGATGTGCCGCCAGCCGGGCAGCAGCTCCCACAGCGGCCTCCACAGCGTGAGGTCCATGGTGTAGCCGTGCACCCACAGCACCGCCGGGCCCGTCCCCGACCTGACGACCCGCAGTCCGTTCACGCCGGTTCCCCGAAGGTCGCGCAGAACTCCCGGTAGGCCACCACGGCCGCGTCCCTGCTGTCGAAGCGGGGCACCGCCCGCGGGTTCAGCCGCTCCCAGATCACCGCGTCCTCGGCCAGCGCGCGCTCGCTGCCGTGGATGAGCAGCGGCAGCTCCTCCCGCTGCTCCGGGCGCACCCCGATCGCCACCCGCGCCACGCATCCGCCCCTCTCGTACGGCACGGCGGCGGTGACGATGACCTGCTCCCATCCCGGCGGCCCGAAGCGGGTGACGACCACGCCGGGACTGTAGGCGCGGGCCAGGAACCGCGCCCGGGTGACCTGCTCCCCGGAGGTGCTTCCCGGCTTGGCCCCCATGACGAACTCGCCCTCGATGACCAGCTCGCCCTCGTCCCCGTCCCGGTGCGCCATCCCGCGCAGCCGAGGCACCTTGTGCACCTCGGTGAAGTGGTCGATGTCGAAGGCGTTCTCCACGATCAGCGCCGGATCGGCGGCCACCGGCCTGACCACGGCCGCCGTGAGCGGGTGGGTCGTCTCCAGCTCCTTGAGCGCCCTGGTGAGCCCCCGGTCGTCGTCCGGGCCGTCCGAGAGCCGGACGAACACGGCCTCACCGGAGACGATCACATGGTGCTCGCGCACCGACGGCCGCCCGGTGGCCTCGCCCAGCGCGATTCGGCGGCCGTGGAACGGGCAGACCAGGCAGCCGCCCGAGAGCCGCCCCCCGTAGCCGAGATGCGCGCCCCGGTGCGGGCAGTCGGCGTCGAAGACGCGGATCCCCGTCTCGTCCCGTACGGCCACCAGCCGCCGGGTACCGACCTCCAGGGGGGTCACCTCGGCTTCCAGCTCCGAGGTGAAGGCCGGGAGATACCAGCCGGAATGAGGTGTTCCCGAATGTCTCACATCTGACGTCATCAGCCCATCGCCTCCAGGAGCCGGTCGGCGGCGATCGCCCCGCTGGCGATCGCCCCCTGAACCCACGGCAGTCGCGTCCCCGAGACCGTGGCCTCGCCCGCGAAGAAAAGCGTGTCCGCGACCGGCTCGGCCCAGACCTCGGGAGCCCGTTCGGCGCCGAGCAGCGGCGCGGTGAACGCGCCCCCGCTCCACGGGTCGGCCCCCCAGTCGGCGACCTTGGTGTCCACCACTCGGGCCCGCGCGGCCCAGGGCAGGGCCACCGCGAGGAGGGCCGACAGTCCGGGACCGGTGGCGGCGCGCACGCGGGCGGCCGCCGCGTCCCTGGCCACGATCAGCGCCTCGGGGCGGCCCTCCCGGCAGCTCACGAAACCGCCGGCCCCGTCCGCGTCGAACACCGACGCCGTCTCCGGCGCGGGGACGGACAGGGTCGCGACGACGCAGCAGCCGTCCCCGCCGGCCAGGTCCCGCGCGGCCTCGGCCTTATGGTCGGGCAGGTCCTTGATGGTGAGCGTGCCGTGGGTCACGACGGAGGGCGGCACGGTCACCACCACCCGCTCGGCCTCCATGATCCCGGCCGGCGTCTGCGCGCCGACCCGTCCCGGAGACCAGCCGAGCACCTGGACGGGGCAGCCGGTGTGCACGTCGAGCCCCTCGGCCAGCCGTCGCGGCAGCAGGTCGAACCCGCCGGACACCACGAACTCCCCCCGCCCGGCGGTGTCCCCCCGCTGGGCCGCGGCCACGCCCCGGGCGCTGAGCCGTTCCGGGTCGGCGGCCCAGATCTGGCGGAACCACTCGCTCGCCACCGGGTACGGTCCGCCCCTGTCCCCGAGCCAGTCGTTCACCGACTCACCGGCCCCGGCGCCCTCGGCGTTCAGCCTGGCCTCCAGCGCCCACGGCGGATTCGGCGTGCGGGCCAGCGCCCCCATGGGACGGCCCACCCGCCCGCTGATCACCCGGGCCGCGGTCGGCCTCGGCGCCGTCTCGGTGTCCACGATCTCGTGCACGGGGTTCCGGTCGCCGTGGACGACCTGCGCGCCCAGCTCCAGCGAGGGCCCGCCGTCCGCGGGACGGAACGTCCGTATCCGGCCGCCCACCCGTGACCTGGCCTCGACCACCACGGTACGTACCCCGGCCTCGGCCAGGCGGGCGGCGCAGGTCAGCCCGCTGACCCCCGCGCCGATCACCAGGACCTCAGTACGCATCCCCGCCTCCCGGGTTCACGGGAAGGTCGCCGCTGTCCGCCGGGAGGTCGCCCAGGTCCGCCGGGAGGTCGCCCAGGTTCACCGGGAGGGAGCGCAGTCGCCGGGGGATCAGGGTGGCGGCCCAGGCGGGTTCCGCGTCGGCCAGCGACGCGGCCGGGAACCGCCGGGCCAGCCGGGACAGCAGCACCGCCCCGGTCTGCCGGACGAGCTGCGCCGCCAGGCAGAAGTGCGGTCCCCCGCCGAAGGCCAGGTGCGGGTTGGGCGTCCGGTCGAGCATCAGCTCCCCGGGCCTGTCGAAAACGGCCGGATCCCGGTTGGCGGCGGCCACGACCGCCAGCACCCGGGCCCCCCGGGGCACCTCCCCGCCGGGCAGCGTCACGTTCTCGACCGCGACCCTGGCCGTGAACGGGATCGGCGCCTCCAGCCGCAGCAACTCGTCCATCGCCGTGCGCGCCAGCTCGTCCCCGCCCTCGCGCAGCGTGGCCAGTGCCTCCGGGCGAGGCAGCAGCCAGTACAGCGCGTTGCCGATCGCCTCGGCCAGCGGCTGCCACCCGCCCACCACGGCCAGCCCGAGCACCCCGAGCATCTCCGGCCGGGTCAGCCGGTCGTCGGCGGCGAGCCGGGCCAGCGGGCTGGGGGAGGCGACCGCGCAGTGCCCGTCCAGGAACCGGCTCAGCTCCGCCATCGCCGACCTGCCCAGCGCCGCCACCTGCGGTCCGGCCAGCGGATCCAGATTGATCGAGGCCGCCTGGGCGAGCTGCGCGAAGACCTTCCTGTCACGCTCCGCCAGCCCGAACAGCCGCAGGAAGACCGAGGTGGCCAGCGGGCTCCCGATCTCCTTGACCGCGTCGACCACGGTCTCGCCCGCCAGCCGTTCGAGAAGGTCGTCCACGTCGGCGGCGATCCCCTCGGCCACCGACGCGATCGCCGCCGGTCCGAGTAGCAGCAGTCCCGGCGCGCGCAGCCGCGTGTGGTCCGGCGGGTCCGTGGTGAGCATCGACGGCGGCAAGTCCTCGCCGCGCGCCCGCCCCTGCTGCCCGGCGCTCGCCGAGAACCCCCGGTCACGCAGTACGGCGGCGCAGTCGGCGTGCCCGGTCACCAGCCACAGCCGCGACATCCGGTCGTGATGGACGGGAGCGTGGGAACGCAGCCAGTCGTAGGCCGGATAGGGGTCGGCCCTTCCCGGAGGGGAGAAGGGGTGGGACAGGTGGGCGGGGAGCCGGATCTGAGTGCCTGCCGTCACGCGTCAGTTTCCCTTGCTGTCGCTTGCCTGATGGGCGACTTTCCCGATCAGGCACCTGCATGATCAACCGTTTGTCCGATCAGGCGCCCGTACGATCGATCGTCCGCACGATCACCGCACGCGCGCGTTGCGCCAGCCGAACGTCAACGCGGTCAGCAGCAGGCCGCCGGCCGCCCACAGCCCGAGGACCAGCGCGACGCGGCCGAGCTCCCAGCCACCCGCCGGTTCCACGACGGTGAAGCCGTCCGGCAGGAACACCGAGCGGAACCCCTGCGCCATCCACTTCACGGGGAACAGCGCGGCCGTGGTCTGCATCCACGCGGGAAGCTGGTGGAAGGGGTAGAAGACTCCGGAGATGAACTGCAGCACCATGAACACCGGCGTCACGATCGCCGCGGCGGAACGGCTGTTCGGGATCGCCGCGCTGTAGGCGATCCCGGTCAGCGCGCACGTGACGGTGCCCAGCGTCAGCACCCAGGCGAGGGTGAACCAGCGCTGCGCGGTGCTGGGGAGGGGCAGTCCGAACGCGGTCACCGCGATGCTCAGCAGCAGCGCCATCTCCACCACGGTGGTCACCACGACCTTCACCAGCTTGCCGATGAAGTAGGCGGACTTGGGCATCGGCGTCATCGCCAGCCTGCTGATGAGCCCGGTGTCCCGCTCGATCGCGATGTTGATGGCGAGCCCGGAGAAGGCGGTGCTTATCACACCGGCGGCCACGATGCCCGCCATGAAAACCTGCCGGAAATCGGTCTCGGTGCCCTGCACCTTGCCGGTGAAGATCGCGCCGAACACCACCAGCAGGATCACCGGGAAGAACAGGGTGAAGACCAGCGACTGCCTGTTGCGGAAGAACGACTTCAGCTCGACCGACGACCGGGCGGCACTGGCCCGCCACAGGTCGGGCAGCAGCCCGCGGCCGGGCGCGCGAACGGATTCCGTGACGCTCACGTGTTCTCCTCCGGCTGTTCCCGGTGCCGGTCGATGAGGTTGATATAGATCTCTTCCAGGGTGAGCCGGTGCACGGTCAGCTCGGGCAGCTCGGCCCCGGCCCAGGCCCCCAGCAGGCTCACCAGCCGGGTCGGCTCCGAGGTCAGCACGGTGACCGGGTCGCCCGCGCCGGCCGGTCCCGGTTCGAGCACCGCCCCGCGAGGCAGGTCGGGCAGGTCCCGGCCGGCCAGCGACTCGGAACGCCGGAACGACACGGTGGCCGGGGTCGTCTCCCGCCCGCCCAGCTCGCCCGGTGGCCCGCAGGCCACCAGCCGCCCGCCCGCGATCACCCCCACCCGCGTGGCCAGCGTCTCGGCCTCGTCCAGATAGTGGGTCGTCAGCACCGTGGTGCGGCCGCGCCCGGAGAAGAACCGCACCAGCTCCCACGCCTCGCGGCGGGCGACCGGGTCGAGCCCGGTGGTGGGCTCGTCAAGGAAGATCAGTTCGGGGTCGCCGATCACGCCGACCGCCACGTCCAGGCGGCGCTGCTGGCCGCCGGAGAGTTCCGTGGTCCTCTTCTTCTCGTACGTTCCCAGGCCGACCATGTCGAGCACCTGCGTGGGCGGCAGCGGCCTGGGGTACATGGCGGCGAACTGTCTCACCACCTCACCCACCGTGAGATCGGGATAGGCGCCGGTGGACTGGCCGACCACCCCGATGCGCGCCCGCCATTCCCGCGGGTCCCTGGCCGGATCCTGGCCGAGGACCTTCACGTCTCCACCGCTCCGCCGCCGTACTCCCGTCAGTATTTCGACGGTCGTGGTCTTCCCCGCGCCGTTCGGCCCGAGCAAGGCGAACACCTCGCCTCGGTGCACCCGCAGGCTCAGATCTGTGAGCACCACGTGCTCTCCGTAACGCTTGTTCAGGCCGGTGACGGCGACCGGATCGTTTTCCGCGGCGGCGGAAGCCATCGACTTAATCCTCCGATGGAGACGAGAACGGGAACGGCATGGCGACTTTCAAAATGCCGCCGTGAACGACGGCGGAAATGTCGCCGTAAATCAGGTGCAGCAGCAGCAGGGGCAGCAGCAGTAGTAGCAGGCATCCGCCTCGGCGCCGGCCGAGATGTCGGACAGGTCGCCCTCGCTGAGCTCGGCGGCGTCGACCACCGGCGTCTCAGGGATGTGGAACTCGAACTGCCCGGTCGCCAGGCCCACCTCCCACAGGCCGACCTGGACGTCCAGGTTGCCCTCCTCGTGCCCCTCGGGGATGTGCCGGACGATGACGATCTCGGCGTCCTCCGGGACCACCAGCCCGGACTCGGCCAGCGCGGCACGCGGGTTCGCGTTCAGCCGGGCCGCGTACTCCTCGTCCGACCAGGCGGTGATGAGCGTGCGGGTGTAGGCGTTGATGAATTCCGCGCGCTCCTGCGGCTCGAGTGCCATGCGATTCTCCCTCTCGGGTGTTTGCCGCTGCTTTCTGCGTTGGCAACTGAAATGGACTCTCGCATGCCGGGCGGCGCATACCAAGACTTAAGTTATTCGCCATTCATGTAAGTATTGATACCTTCTCCGATGCGGTGTTACATTGGCAGCATCCCACAGTACGGATGGAATCATCAATAATACTCAATACGTATATCCGGTGCCCGTGAATACGTAATGGAGATACTTAGGCGCGTTGAACGGAGGTGTCGGTGACCACTACCGGCACGCGGTTTCCCCCGGGTCCGTCCGGCCCGGTGGACATGGGAGGCATGCGTAGCGATCCGCTGGGGTTCGTGACCGGCCTGGCCCGTCGCTACGGCGACGTCACCGGCCATCACGCGAACGGCGAGACCGTCTTCATGGCGCACCGCCCGGATCTCGCCCGGCACATCCTCAAGGACAACGTCGGCAACTACACGAAGGAGAACACGCCGGACGACCACATGCTGCGCCCCCTGCTCGGAAACGGCCTGCTCACCAGCACCGGCGCGGAATGGTCACGTCAGCGCAGGCTGTGCGCCCCGGCCTTCCGCCGCAGCGAGGTCGCCTCCTTCGACGAGATCATCACCGACGAGACCGCCGCCCTGCTGGCGCGCTGGCGTGGCCCGGCGGAGACCGGCGCCCCCCAGCAGGTCGACCACCACCTCACCTCGCTCACCCTGTCGATCCTGACCCGCGCGGTGCTCGACGTGGACCTCGGCGCGGCGGGCGACGGGTTCGGCCGGGCGGTGGACGACGTCAACCGCTTCATCGGCCACTACGTACCCGACCCCGATCCCGACCCGGCCGACACGGTCCGCAGGCGGCAGGGCTACGTACGCGCCCGCGCCCTCCTCGACATGATCACGCGTACGGTCATCGCCTCCCGCCGCGCCTCTCCCCGGACCACCGCCACCCTGCTCGACACCATGCTCGGCTCCCTCACGGACACCGACCTCCGCGACCAGGTCCTCACCCTGATCATGGCCGGTCACGAAACCACCGCCAAGGCCCTGACCTGGACCCTCTACCTTCTGGACCGTCACCCGGAGGAGGCCGAACGGATCCGCGCCGAGGTCGACCGGGTCCTTGGCACCCGCCGGCCCACGGCCGAGGACCTGCCCGACCTGCCGCTGTGCCGCCGGGCCGTGCAGGAGGCGATGCGCCTGTACCCCCCGGTCTGGCTGATCTCCCGCCGCGCGACCGGCCACGACGAGCTCGACGGCCACCCGGTACTACCTGGCACGCTCGTCTGCGTCAGCCAGTGGGTCCTGCACCGCGACCCCCGCTACTGGGACCGCCCCGATGCGTACGTACCCGACCGCTTCGACGGTGCCGACCTCCCGAGCCACCTGTACCTGCCGTTCGGCGGCGGCGAGCGCATCTGCATCGGCCAGCACCTGGCACTGATCGAGGCGACGCTGGTCCTGGCGATGCTGTCCCAGTCGGTACGGCTCACGCTGGAACCCGGCTTCCCGGTGGAGCCGGAGGCCCTGGTGACGCTCCGGCCGAAACACGGCATGCGCATGATCGTGAGCTCCCGATGACGACCCTGGGAAGTACGGCACGCACATGGTCGTGACCCCTCGATGACCACCGCCCGCAGCACGTCACGCACACGATCGTGAGCTCCCGATGACGACCACCCCCATACCCCCGTACCTCACGGCGACCGTCACCGACCACCACGACACCGACCACGGCACCGCGCGGCCGGTTCCCACCCCGCGAGATCCCGCCACCCCGGCCCCCTCGGCGCCGAACGCCGGTTCGTACAACCCCGCCGCCACCACGGCGGGCGGGATGGCGGGCGAGCTGGCCCGGCTGGAGGCCCAGGCGGCGCTCTCGTTCGACGAGGAACTGAGCCTGCTGCGCGAGCTGGGCCTGACCGCGCCGGGCGGCCCGCTGGTGGAGGTCGGCGCGGGGTCGGGCGCGATCACCAGGCGGCTGCGCCGGGCCATGCCCGACCTGTCACTCGTCGCCGTGGACATCGACCCGGACCTGCTCGCTCACGCCGAGGGCGCCGGTGCCGAACTGATCGTCGCCGATGCCGCCGACCTGCCGCTGGAAACGGCGAGCGCGGGATACGTACTTCTCCGGTACGTCCTTCAGCATCTCCCCGACCCCGCACCGGCCCTCGCGGAGGCCCGCAGGATCCTCCGCCCCGGTGGCCGCATCCTGGTCACCGAGGTGGACGCCTCCTGCTGGGGTCTGGCCGAGCCCGCCTACCCGGAACTGGCCGGGATCCACGCCAAGATGGCGGCGACCCAGCAAGCCGCCGGCGGCGACCGTACGATCGGCCGCCGCCTCACCCGCCTGTTACGCGACGCCGGCTTCACGGAGGTCGCCCTTCGCCCGTTCGCCACGACCAACGACACCCGGCCAACGGATGACTTTGCCCCCCACCTCGGTCCGGGACGGCTGCAGCCGCTCCTCACGGCCGGCGTGCTGTCGCTTCGAGAGTTCGCCCTCGCCGCCGACCGCTGGAACCGGTTCCGCGCAGACCCCAACGCCTGGGTGATGCTCCTCGGGTTCACCGCAGCCGGTACCGCCCCCGACGCGCCGTCCGACGGCCGTCACACCACCGAAGGAATCCAGTGAGCACCAACGTCAAGATCTTCATCACGATCTTCTGCTACATCAGCGGCGTGATGGGCATCGTCACCGCTGTCTTCCAGGCCAGCAGCACCCCCGCCAACACCCCCGGAGCGATAGGCGCCGGGGTGATCGGCGGCGTCTTCCTGGTGGCCGGTGTCGCCCTGAGCCGCAAACCCCGCTACTAGATGTACTGACCACAAAGGTTGAGTACAACTAGAGCATGTCTCTTCGACGGGGTGGTCGGTTGATCGGATGTGTCCGTCCGGTCGGTGATCACTGATGCGATGCGGGACCGGATCGAGCCGCTGACGCCGGCCGATCCGGTCCGTGGACGACGGTGGACGGACCACCGCCGAACCCTTGAGGCCATCGCGGCTCGCCCCGGCGGGACCCGCCCGCTGAGTTCGGGCCGTTCAGGACCGCCCGCGAACGCCTGATCAGGTGGGCCGCGGACGGGCACACGGGAACGGGGTCGCGCTGCCGTCCCGACCATGGCGGACGCTCATGACGAGGTGGACTGGACGGTGGCGGTGGTGGTGGTGCGAAAGCGTGCCCGGTAGGTGGTCGGGGCGATGCCCAGGGTGTGCTGGAAGACGCGGCGCATGGTCTCCGCGGACCCGAAGCCGGACTCCTCGGCCACCTTCTCCACGGGGTTGTTCCCCGCTTCGAGAAGGGTCCGGGCCGCCTCCAGCCGTACCGATTCGAGGTAGTGCCCCAAGGTCGTCCCCGTCTCGCGGCGGAAGAGCCTGCTGAGGTGGCGGGCACTGACACCGGCCTCACGGGCCAGGGACTCCAGGCTGTACGGGGCGGCCGGGTCGGCCACGACACCGTCCATCACGAGCCGCAGCACCGGGTGTGCCGTCTCGCACGGGGCCAGGCGGGCGCTGAACTGGGACTGCCCTCCGGGGCGGGCCATGAAGACGACCAGTTCGCGGGCGACGTCGCGCGCGAGACCGGCCCCGTGGTCGGCCTCGACCAGGGACAGCGCCAGGTCGATGCCCGCGGTGACGCCGGCGGAGGTGACGACGTGGCCGTCCCTGACGAACACCGGGTCCGCCTCGACCCTCACCCGGGGATAGGCGGCCGCCAGCTGCGCGGCGAGCCGCCAGTGGGTGGCGGCGCGCCGTCCGTCGAGCACGCCCGTCTGCGCCAGCACGAAGGCCCCGGCGCACACCGAGGTGACCCGCGCCGAGCGGCGGGCGAGCTCCGTGACCAGGGCGAGCAGGTCCTGGTCGGCCACGGCCCGCCGCCAGTCGTGGCGGCCGGGGACGATGACCGTGCCCAGCCGTGCGGGCAGGCTCTCCAGGGCTCCGTCCACCCCGATCCGCACCCCGGAGGAGGTGCGCACGTCCGCGCCGGACGGGGAGACGATCCGTACCGCGTAACGGGCGCCGAAGCCGTTGGCCGTGGTGAGGACCTCGGCGGGACCGGTGACGTCCAGCAGTTGCACGCCGTCGAAGGCCGTCACCGCGACCACGTGCTCCGCCCGCCGGCGCGAGGCTACTCGGCCCACGGGGAGTCCAGGATGGTGCGCACGAAGTCCCCGCGCACGAAACCGGGAACATAGTGGGCGAGCACGTCGGCCTTCACGTTGCCGAACGTGGTCTGCGGCTTGTGCCGGACCCCCTCGGTGAAGGCGTCGAGGATGCGCCGCTTGAAGCCGGGGCGCGGGTGCAGGGCCACGACCGCCGCACGGTCGGCCTCACTGATGTCGTGGTAGCCGATGCCCAGCACGTCGTACTCCACCCCCGCCGTCACCAGTGCCACCTCAGGCTCCATGAACTCGGGGACGCCCGGGGTGGTGTGCAGGGCGATCGCGGTCCACACCCGGCGGACGCCGTCCTCGGGCACCTGGCGCTCCCGCAGGAAACGGCGGGCCTCGTCGGCACTGTCGACCTCGAAACGCCGCCCGCTGCCGTGGAAGGGCTCGCCCAGGCCCAGGTCGTGGAACATGGCCGCGACGTAGAGCAACTCGGGGTCGAAGCCCAGATTCCGGTCGCGCCCCTGCAGGGCGCCGAAGAAGTACACCCGGCGCGAATGGTCGTAGATCAGCTCGCTCACGCTGTCGCGTACCAGCGCGGTCGCCTCCCTCGCCAGCGTCGAGTCCGGCACCCGTATCCCGGCCGCTGCGGAGAAGTCGCCGATCATCGCCATCACCCCTGCTCACACTGCCCACCGGCCCCTCCGGCGGCACCTCCAATCTACGAACCGCCCAATCACGGCGCCATGACCGTAGGGCCCTACAACCCACAGATACGGACATCGACCGGAATCCGCGACGGGGCGACCCCGTGCCGGGCGGGGAAGAGGGCTTCGCAGGAGATTCTTAGGTAGGGTCCACGGCGGCGAGCGCCGGGCCTACCTGGTGCTTCTCGAGTCGGTGGGAGCGGGGGAGCAGCCGTGGGTCACGAAGTAGATCTCCATGGAGATCGACCCGTTCGGGGCGGCGAGGTCGTGGAAGTTGCGGGTCACGGCTGTTCCGAAGACGCGGGGGTACGCCTCGCGGATGGCGGCGTTGACCCGCGTGGCCAGGCGGACGCCCTCCCCGGCGCCGTCGCCGGTGCCGAAGGTCAGGACCATGCCGGCGCGCCGTCCGGCCAGGCGGCCCCCGTGTCCGCGCAGCTCCTGACGTACCTGCGCGGCCAGCACGCCGTCACCGGTGCCGGGGGCGACCCGGAACGAGAGAGTGGTCGGTTCCGCCCGGACGCCTCCGACGAGATCCGTGCAGGGGGAGGGAAGGAGCCGGAAGCGGGCGGGACTTTCCTCTGCCGGGGACTTCTCGGTTTTCTTCCGCTCCTTCCGTGAGGACTCCTCCGCCGGGGGCTTTTCGGTCTGGGGCTTTTCCGCCGGAGGCCGGGTGGTCTCCGTGAGGGACCGGACGGTGTCCGGCCGAAGTCGCGTGGTGTCCGCCACGGCTTCGGCGGGCGAAGCGGGCGAAGCGGGAGAGGGGAGCGGCGCCTGCGTTCCCAGCATGATGATCATGAGCCCGAGCAGCAGGTTGGCGGAG
The DNA here is from genome assembly GCF_051192615.1 of Streptosporangium sp. G11. Classification (NCBI taxonomy): domain Bacteria; kingdom Bacillati; phylum Actinomycetota; class Actinomycetes; order Streptosporangiales; family Streptosporangiaceae; genus Streptosporangium; species Streptosporangium sp. G11. The sequence goes on along the minus strand of NZ_JBPJUQ010000001.1, from coordinate 405,705 downwards.
AGCCAACCGGCCATCAGGGGCGAGGCGGAGGTCCTTCGCCGGGCCGTCATCGCGGGGTCCGGATTCTCTGGGAGGCGTCCAAGGCCTTGATCATGGTCGAGGTCCGTGCCACGGCCGCGGCGATGTCGTCACAGGTGTTGTTGATGGCCGCCAGGTGCCCGCCCAGGAGTTCGACGGCGTCGCGTACGTCGATCGCGCTGCCGGCCAGCGCGTCCGTGCTCTTCCGGGTGGCCTCCAGGGTCAGGGTGAGCGCCTCGACCAGCTCGGTGTGTACCTTGCGCGCCGTGGTCCCGACGAAACCGATGTCGGCCGCCGTCTTGCTGAGTTCGGCCCCGAACCGCTCCGGAGAGGAGAGCCGTACCTGGCCGAGTACGAGGCTCGCCTGGGTCAGCGCCCCGCGAAGCCGGACGCGAAGGGCACGGAGCGCCCGCTCCGAGGCGTCCTCCCTGCGGTTTCGCGCGATGTTCTCGTACACGGTCCAGAAGATGAGGCAGAGAATGGAGACGAGGGTGCAGAGCGCGATGTTGTCGAACTCGAACACCTGGGGCAGCCTGCCGTCGAAGCCCTGCTGCCACATCTCCAGGAAGGGCCGTCGAGCCGCCTCCGGCCCGCCGTCGTCGAGGACGTCCCCGTAGGCGCCCGTGGCCGTCATCAACCCGAGCCAGGTGATGAGGACCGGCACGAAGGCGAGGGCCGGACCGACGGCGACGCCGAGCCCCCGGCGCCACCGCCGTTTCCCCGGAGGGGAGGTGGTCTCCGACGGTTCGTCGTCCACGAGGATGCTGTCGTCGGGGGCGAAGGCGGCGAACAGGTCGATCTCGCACCAGCGTCCGGCTCCTCCGGGATCGGTGATCGCGTCCGCGAGGTCGTTCAGCTGGTCCCGGCGGGCCGCCAGATGAGGATGATCGGCGAGCTCGCGAAGCTCGCCGGCGAGCTCCGAGTCCGTCACGGACAACCGACATCCTCTCCTCGATGGTGTCCTCGGCGGTGCCGAGCACCTTTTCGGCAATCCGGATGGACCGATTCATGGTTCTGGAAGCCATGATCATTTTTGCACAGGGCGTGCGTACCGGCGGACGAGGTGAGGTGGCGAGTGGGTGGGGTCACCGGTTCGCGGTCATGGGGATCGGTTTCCCCTGACGACATCGGTGCGTGCGGAGGGCCTCCGGCCGTGGTGGGGGCTCAGGCCGTGCGAGTCAGGGCGGTGGCCGTGCCGTCGATCAGGGCCTGGAGGCCGTGTTCGAAGGCGTCCTCGCCGAACGAGCCGCCGCTCTCCAGGAACGCCGCGATCAAGGTGGCCTCCATGCCTCCGTCGAGCAGTGCGGCCAGCGCTGCGAGCCGGTCCGCGGGCGTGCCCGACGACGCCTGGCGTTCGGTCTGCTCCTGGAGGACGCACCCGTTGACGTAGCGGGTGAGGGCGGTGATCGTACGCAGCGCCAGGGCCGGGGTGAAGCCCCGGCCGACCATGGCGGTCAGTTCCTCGTCGAACATCCTGACCGTCGCCGGGCTCAGGCTCGCGGCGTTGGCGACGAGGCGGGCGCCGTCGCGGTGGGCGAGCAGGGAGGCGCGGTACGCGCGGGCCCGGCGGGCGAGCCAGTCCTGCCAGGATTCGCCGTCGCGGGGCGGGCCCATCCCGGCGGTCAGGACGATCGCGTCGGCCATCCCGTCGAGCAGCTCCTGCTTGTTGCGCAGGTGCCAGTACAGGGCGGGTGACTGGACGCCCAGCTCCGAGGCGAGCCTGCGCACCGTCAGCCCGTCCAGGCCGACCTCGTCGAGCAGCCGCAGCGCCGTGTCGATCATCATCTGCCGGGTCAGGCCGGCCCCCCGCTTGTTCTCTCCCATCGGTTGACACCTTAGCAGCGCTAAGGAAGCATGACGGCGACGCGCACTTAGCGCTGCTAAGGAAAGCTCGCGCGCCGGACGTCCCGAACACCTCGGGGACGCCGGTCACAGAGGGGAGAACCATGTCCGCCATACGAGAACGGCGGCTGACCGGAGCGCTGCTGACCTGCGGTGCCGTCGCCGGACCGCTGTTCGTCCTCGTGGTCGTGATCCAGGACTACACGCGCGCGGACTTCGATCCACGGCGGCAACCGCTCAGCATGCTGAGCCTGGGCGACCTGGGGTGGATCCAGATCACCAACTTCGTGATCACCGGGCTGCTGAACATCGCGTTCGCGGCCGGGCTGTGGCGGGCGCTGCGGCCGGGCCGCGGCGGGACCTGGGGGCCGCTGCTGATCGGCGCGTACGGGACCGGCCTGGTCGGGGCCGGTGTCTTCCGCTTCGAACCGGCGTGGGGCTACCCGCCCGGCGCGCCGCGGGGTCTTCCCGACGCCCCCGGCCTGAGCTACGTCCTGCACGGCGCCGCCTTCGGCCTGGTGTTCGTCTCGCTGGTCGCGGCATGCTTCGTTTTCACCCGTTACTTCGCCGAACGGGGAGAGCGCGGATGGGCGCTCTACTGCGCGGCCACCGGCGTGGCGCTTCCCGCCCTGTATGCGCTGGCGGGGCTGCTGTCGGACGACGGCGAGGACTCCCGGCCGCTGAGCCTGCTCCTGCGCGCCATCGCGCTCCTGGGCTGGGGGTGGGCGGCGGCACTCGCGGTGCGGGTGCGTGGATCGCACACACTGGCCGGGCCCGGCATCGGATGGAGAGGGCGGAGACCGTAGCCGGTCGCGGCACAGAGAAGCCCGCGTCTCGGTCACGTCCACGGCCGTGGTGTACGGCTTTCCGAACTCGCGCGATCTATGGCCGGCCGGTGCCCGTCGGTTCTGGGGGAATCTCACTCTCCACCGGTTCCGGGGGAGGCTCGCTCTCGATCGGTTCGGGGGGCGGCTCCGTTTCGGGAAGGTCAGCGGGAAGGTCGGCGGGAAGTGAGGCCACCGGTATCGGTTCGCGCTGCTCAGGCGGTGGGCTGCCGCTCGTCGGAATCATGGCTCCGAGCACGAGGACGAACCCGATGACCGCCACCAGACCCGCACCGACCTCGTCGGCACCCGGACCGCCGGACAACCGGCGTGGATGCCCGCGCACCCAGACCCTCTTGCCGTTCTGATTCCGGTAATGGCCGTTGACCCAGGTCCAGCGCGTAGCGCCCATGCGAGGACCGTACAGAGGTCACCGGAACGGGACCAGGACAGCGCACGGCAGGGTTTCCTATCTCGCCGTGAGCCAGTCGAGCCTGTTCCATGCTCACCGGTCACGCTCTTGTCGCCGGAGGTCGACATCGTCGGAGCGCGCCTGGTCCTACCGGCATACGGGCGCTGCCGACGAGGACGTAGAGGTCGTCCCGGTCGGTGAGCATGAATGGCTGGAGGGCTGAAGGACGGGCAGACGTCGGGCACCACGCACACAGAAGCGGGAATTAATTCTCTGAATAACTCCTGAATTCAAATACCAATGTGTTTCCATGCCAGGGCGGGTAGAGGTTCCCCTCTTCTGAAGGGACACTCGATTCATGGCCGTCCTGACGCTCGAGACACGTGTCCTGGAGGAGCTGCGGCACTCGAGTCGCCCCCTGGACGACGACGAACTCGCCCGCCGGTTGGACGTCACCCCTCGCCAAACGATCAATCAGGTGTGTCGGAGCCTGGCTCAGGCGGGGCGTCTGCGACGCTATACCGGCCCGGAAGGAAAGATCGTCAACGATCTGGAGCATGTTGGTTCCGTCGCGCCCTCACGTCCGCGGAAGCCGTGCTCAGCCGATGGGCCGAAGCCGGAATTGGAAGGACAGCCCAAGGACCTTCCGCCGGGAAACAGCGATGAGCAGCGACGGGCCGAACGCGTCATGCTGGAGATGGTGGGGGAGCGCTTCGGTGTGGTTCTCGCGCCAAGGGTGATCTCGCTGTCCGACGGAGTGCGTGTGGAGATCGACGGTGTGAGCGATGACCTGTCGATCCTGGTGGAGGCGTGGGCGCATCAGGGCCGGCCGAAGGCCGCCCAGAAGAACAAGGTGCTCTCCGACACGCTGAAGCTTCTCTACGTGGCCTCCACGCTGGAGGTTTCGCCACGGTTGGTGCTGTGCCTGTCCGACCCGCTCGCCGCGCATCACTTCACAGCCGCCAGGTCGTGGGCGGCGATGGCTTTGAGGAACTTCGCCGTGGAGGTGGTAGTGGTCGAACTGCCCGCGGAGGTTCGAGCCGCGGTGCTCGCCGCGCAGACACGACAGTTCCGATGACGCGTTCGTTCCTGATGACGGTGCGGATGCTTTTCCCGGTCTCAGCTCCCACAGCGACGGGAAATAAGGCAGAAGAAGGCGATATATCGGTGTTACTCTTCCGGGGTCGGCCGCGGGACTCCGGCGCGACTTCCGGGACCCGCCTTTGAAGCGATGATTCGCAGCTCGTGCTCCCATTCCCCGGCCGACCTCGTACATCACCCCGGAGGCGGCGATCGAAGCTCACATCGAGACCGTTGCGGATCTGATCGCCGCCGAGGACGTCCTGCTGTTCGTGAACGCGGCGATCACCTCCACCGGCCAGCGCGAGTTCCACTCCGACGCGGACGAGCAGAGCCTCTCGCTGGACTTCCTGCACCGCTACCTGCTGGGCAACTATCGCGACCTGTACGCGGCCACCCTCGCCCTGGACGTCAACGACCACAACGCCGTACTGATCGCTCGAAACCTGCTGGCCACGACGGGGGAGGCGGACCCGGGGCAGCGTCGGGCCGAGGGGCGTCTGATCGCCCGGAGGCTGGCCCTGCTGCCGCCGCCCCGGGTGTACGGGCTGTTCCGCGAGCTGCGCCGGGCCAAGGTCAACAACCGGCGGACCAGGGCGATCATGCGCGACTGGCTGGCCGCCCGTCCCGACCTCGCGTTCGACGCGGTGAAGTACCGCGGCGCCGTCAAGGACGCCGTCCGCCATGCCCACCTGAGGCCGGGCGGGGAGCTGGGGCCGTTCCTGTTCACCCCGCACCGGCCGGTCGCCTACGCCACGCCGATCCTGGAGACCTGGCGGCGGGCCCACTACGAGCAGGCCGCGCTGTACCAGCTGCCCTACACGGTCGCGGAGGGGTTCGCGGCGAAACACCGCATCGCACGCGCCGCCTTCCTGGAGCGCATCGCGCCCCGGCTCACCCGGCTGGAGCGGCTGCGCCTGCAGGAGTCGGCGCGCGGCCTGGGGGCCGGCGCGGTGCGGGCCGACCTCACCACGATGCCATTGACCCGGTTGGCGTCGTACGTGCTCGCCCTCTCGCCGGCCGATCGCGTGCACCGCCGCGCCGAGCTGACGACGGCGCTGCGCGCGGCCGCCCGCCGGACAGCGGGTGATCAGGCCGGGCGATGGGGCGCGGTGGTCGCCGTCCTCGACGACAGCTTCTCCGCGTACGGCTCGGGGCACAAGCGCCGCCGGCCGCTCGCCGTCGCGCTCGCCTGCCATTTCCTCCTGGAGGCGCTGGCCTCCGAGTACACGCCGCTGTGGCTGTCGGGCCGCTCGGACGCGCTGCTCGTCCATCCGTACGGGGCGACACCGCTCGGCGAGCGCATCCTCGACGGCCTCGAACGTGGACCCGGGCGCCTCGTCATCGTCTCCGACGGATGGGACAACTCACCGCCGGGGCTCGCGGGAGAGGTGCTGCGGATCTGGCGCACCCGGCTCGACCCGGACCACACCTGCGGCGTCGTGCACCTCAATCCGGTGTACGACGCCGCCGACTTCGACGTACGGCGGCTGGCGCCCACCGTCCCGACCGCCGGGATTCGCGACGCCGAGAACCTGGTCGCCCTGGTGGAGCTGGCCCATTTCGCGGAGGGGCGCACCGGGATCGTCGAGCTGCGCGCCCACCTGGCGCGCCGCGTCGAGGGGTTCCTGCGGGAGGACGCATGACGGATCTCGCTCTCACCGGGCTCTCCAGCCGCCCCGCCCAGGCGTGGGGTGGCGTACGGCTCGTCCCGCTGGTCCGCGAGGAGCCGATCGAGGACCTGCGGCTCGACGCCCGGCTCCACGACGCGGAGTTCGGCGTCGTCGCGGTGGACTCGCGGACCGAGTACTTCTCCTACATTCCGCACGGGTTCGTGGCGAGCTGGACGCGCGACGGCACCCCCGCCGCGGCGTACGGAACCCAGCTCCGGGGGCCGCAGGAGCCTGACCGCCCGCCCAGCCGGATGTCGCTGCGCTTTCACCGCCGCATGGCTCGCCGAGCCGACAAGGACCGGCTGCGCTTCCTGCCCCTGCACCTGGCGCTCGAAGGTTATCTGGCGCTGCACTTCGGCGGGCCGGAGATCGTGTGGGAGGAGTGGTCACACCGCGCGATCAGCCGCGGGCTCTCGCCCCGCGTCGAGGAGGCGTACGTGGGAGCCGCGGTCAGAGGTCTGGAGGACGCCCTTCGCGTCTTCGAGATCCACCACGGCCAGTGCGGCATTCTCGTCTACGTCGCGGACGCGCTCGCCGCCGTGTTCGTGGTGCCGCATCCCGATGACTACCGTGCCCTGCACACCACCCTCGTACACGATCTGTACGGCGAGCTGATCTACCACTACGCGACGTTCGGCGGGCCGGTGCCCGATTTCCGCGCCCGCATCGCGGACGCGACGGTGCGGTCGCTCGCCGACCTGCGCGCGCAGGCCCGTCGGCAGCAGGACGAGTGGGCGGCCTTCCACGACCAGGTCATGGCGGGCGGGCTGCTGGGCGCGGACTACACCTATCAGCGCGTCTACGAGATGGGCGGGTATCGCCTGTCCCGCTTCCTGCCGCCCTTCGAACGGCAGCGTGAGAACCACATCGGCGAGCTCATCACCGATAGCGCCGGTCGGCTCGCGTACCTCAAGACGTTCCGCCTGTCGGAGAACCAGGTCCGGCGCGGTCATCTGCTGACCATGCTCGCCGCCGGCAACTGGAACGTGGCCGACACCGCCGTCACGCTCGGCGTGACCGAGCCCGAACTCGGCCTGCGCATCGAAGCGGCGGGCTTCGGTCACCTCCTTCGCCAGGACGTCCTTGACCACTACCGCGCCCAGGTCCGCCGCGGTAGTCGGTGACCGCACCGGATGCACCGCCCAGGGTTCCGCGGAGTCGCTGACGCCCCCCCGAGAGCCGGCGAGCCTACCGTGTCCCCTGGCGGACATCGGGTCAGCCCTTGATCTGGCGGGTGATGGACGGGTCGGTGATGGCGGCGTCGTCGGCCAGCAGGAGCGCCTTGGAGATGATGACCGACAGCATGCCGCCCTCCTCCTCGAACGGCAGGAAGACCTGGTCGGGCGCGACATCGGGGACGATGCACAGGTAGGCGTCGTTGGGTTCCATCAGGATGTTGCCCGACCCCAGATGGATCCGGTAGGTGCGCAGGTCACCGCGGACCCGCAGGAAGCGGTCGGTGAGCTCGGCCCGGCCGGCGATACGCAGGCGAGGGAGCAGGCGGGTCAGGGCGTCGCGGCGGATCTCGGCGGTCTCGGTGAGGTCGCCGAAGTTGTAGGAGTGCCAGTAGTCGCCCTGCCCCTGCGGGTCGAGGCCGACGGAGGAGACGCCCACGGCGAGGTCGGCGTCGCGCATGGCCTCCGACAGCACCGGCGACGGCACCTCGGTCAGCGGTGCCGGTCTGCGGAGCTCCTCCTGTGACGACTCCTCGTCGGTGCGATAGAACCGGATCGGCCCGCTGAGGCAGAACGCGGCCGGATCGCCGTAGCGATCGGTCTCCCAGGACTCCCAGGGCAGCTGCATGTCCCAGCGCGCCTGCCAGCCGGGGACCTCCTTGACGGCCTCACCCTGCTCCGAGCCGCCCACCGCGTCCCAGTGGCCGAGCGAGAGGCCGGTCCAACCGCGTTCGGACAGCAGCGCCTTGGCCTGGCCGTACCGCAGCCTGTGTCCGGCGAAGCGGTTGGAGAGCGTCCCGGATCGCTCCTCGGCCGGGGTGAGCAGGTAGACCTCGCGGAAGGCCTGCTTGAACGGTTGCCGCAGCCCGATCTCCAGGAGGTGGTCGCGCCAGCCGCGAACCTCCTCGACGGGTTCCCTGATGGGATGCCAGAGCCGCATCGGCGTGTCGGCACGAGGCTGGATCCGGCGGCCGATCGGATCGGTGAGCTCCCAGCCGTCGGCGGTCCTGACCGGTATCCCGGCGGGGCCCTGCAGGATCTGCCAGATCAGCCGCCTGCCGTGGACGCCGGTGACGGGATGGTCGAGGAAGAACTCCTCGACCTGGTTCCAGCGCCAGAGCCGGTCCTCGGCGAGCGCCCGCTCGACGCGGAACCGCTCGGAGGGCAGGGTCTTCCGGATCTCCTTGAGCGTGTTCCTGAACTCGGTGAGCAGCCCGCCGTGGCTCTCCTTGACCGCTTTCGGGGCTGATCTGACCGGCTTGCCCGCCGGATTGAGAAAGGTCAGCTGCGGTGTGCCCGCCTCGTCCAGCGCCAGCCGGATGACGTGCTCACCCGCCTTCTCCTCCCGTACGCCGTCCGGACCGAGCCCGAACGCCGGCGCGGTCCGGTCGAGCAGTTGCTCGCGGTTCAGCCCGGCCTGTGCGGCCACCGCGTCCAGCGTCCGCGCCACCCTCGCCAGGATCGACTTCTTCCTGACCTTGGCCTGCATCCGGGCGAGCGGGGCCACCACCTCCAGGCCGCCGCGCCCGGCCAGCACGAGCAGGGCGGCGTTGACGAGCATCTCGCAGCGCGAGTTGGGTCCAGAACCGCCGATCCCGATGCCCGCCGCCAGCGCCACCTCCCCGAGCAGCGGGACCGTCCACGGCTCGTCGATCAGCTCACACGTCCACACCATGCCGCGCAGCAGCGTGGCGGTGCGCTCGTGGAGGTATGTCGTCGTGGTCCACGTGTGGTCGCCGTTTCTGTGCCGGTTCGTCGTCTCCCGGTGGGCGGGGAGGCGATCCAGGACCTCCCGGATGAGCACGGCGGCCTCCGGCGTGAGCAGGACGGCGGCCTGCCTGAGCCAGGCGGGGCTGGGGCGCGCCGAGGTGGCGGTCATCCAGTGGCGCATCAGGGGAGACGTCCGCGGGTCGCCGAGGCGCGAGCCGTACTCGGTGGCCACCAGGACGGCGAAACCGTCGCCGCCGCCGGCCAGGCAGGTGGTGACCGCCACGGGGTCGTTCTCGGCGTGCCCGGCCAGGAAGACGTCCAGGTCGCGCTTGAACGACGAGGAGGAGTGCCACGGGGCGCCGGTCATGATCTCCTGGATCCGGCGCATCCGGGGGAGGTGACGGCGTTGCTCCTCGTGGGTGAGCTTCCCGGTGACCGCCCACGGGATGGTCAGCGGGGCCTGGTAGCTGTAACGGTGCTGGAGGGGCTCGACCGCCGCCCGCCAGAGCAGATCGATCTCGTCGCCGGTCCAGGCGGGTTCCCGCTCGGCGACCCGCAGGGCCAGCAGTGCGGGGTTGGGGCGGTGGTCGTGTTCGTGGTCGCGGGACACGCTCATCCGCAACTGCGCCCACACTCCCAGCGCGCGCCACTGCGCGTCGCTGAGATCGGGCCCGAGCGCCGCGGTGACCGTCTCGGCGAACGTCGGCGCGGGCCAGCACTGTTCCGGAACGTAGAGCTCGTCGAGCCGGGCGAACATGTCCGCGCGAGTCCGGTCGAGGTCGCCGAGCCAGCCGAGCTGCTCGGCGGAGAGCTCGCCGAGAAGGCCCATGTCAGAGGTCAACGGTCGTCTCCAGCGGTAGGGGGTACCGCCATGACTACCAACCGGCTCCGACAAAATCCGGCCACAACGCGGGGAGCGGAGATGTTCGCGGGTGGGACCCGCCAGAGGTACGGGGTTTTTGGAATCAGGTACGGAGCTCTTATCCGGGCCGATCTGGCTGACCGCGCCGCCATTCCGGCCGGCTCAGCTCGTCTCCGTCACCCGCAGCTCGATGCGGTCGCGTACCGCCACCGCCCGAGGATCGTCGTAGTCGGCGAGGAGGCTCAGTGCCTCCGTCCAGTGCCGGTGAGCGGCCTCCGGGGCCTCGTCGAGCAGGGCCGCCCCCAGGCCGTCGAGGGCCAGGGCCTCATGCCAGGCGTCGCCGAGCTCGTGATGGACCGCGGCGGCCTGGCGGTGGAAGTCGGCCGCCTCCGCGTGACGGTCGAGGTGGCGATAGGTCTCGCCTACGCCATGCCAGGCCAATGCCTCCCGGCTGCGGTCACCGAGGCGGCGATGGAGCGTGGCGGAGCGGTGGTAGGAGCCCAGTGCGTCGGCGAACCGGCCGCCGGCCTGCTGGGCGTTGCCGAGGGTGATGAGCCAGAAGCCCTCCAGCCGGTTGTGGCGGAGGGCAAGGGCGATGTCCAGTGCGGCCTGAGCCGACTTCAGGGCTTCCTCCACCTCTCCCCGTTCACGCTGGAGCTCGCTCATGAGGCGCAGGACGTTGCCCTCACCTCGCTGGTTGTCCAGGGATCGGTGTGCCGCCAGCGCGCGCCGGACGGCGTCCGCGGCCTCCGGGAGGCGGCCCGCGTGGTAGTGGGTGCTGGCGAGGTTGGACAGCATGGTGGCCTCCCAGTGAGCGGAGTCCTGCTCCTGGAAGGCGACGGCGGCCTGCTCGAAGTGCCCTGCGGCGTCGTCCAGCCGTCTCGTGCGGAGATGCGCCAGCCCGATCAGGTTGAGCGAGTGCGCCTCGCCGAGCCGGTTACCCAGTTCGCGCCAGATCGCCAGCGCGTTCCGGTGGCATTCGAGGCTCTCGGTCAGGTGATTGATCCGGGTGTATCCCATGCCCAGCTCCGTGAGCAACTGTCCCTCCGCGACGCGGTCACCCAGCCGTCCCGCCGCCGCCAACCCCAGGCGGCCCACGGCCAGCCAGTCGGCGACCGGTGCCGAAGGAGCCTGCGCGTTCGACAGGACGGCCGACAGCTGCCAGGTGAGCCGGTCCTGCCCGGTCGAGGCGGCGCTCCTGATCGCCCGCAGGAGGTTCGTGTGGTCACGCTCGGACCAGTCCACGGCGGCGTTGTAGTCGGAGAAGGCCAGCGGATGCACACCGTCCGCGGGCGGCGCGAGTTCCACCCGGGCTTCGGCGGGATTGATCCAGCTCTGGGCGGCGTCGGCGGTGTGCAGGTACCACTCCAGCACCCGGCGCAGCGCGGCCTCGCGTTCCTCGGGCGGTTCCTCCTGCTGTGCCTGGTTGGCGGCGTAGGCACGTAACAGGTCGTGGAACTGGTAACGGCCGGGTGCCGTCTGTTCCAGGAGATGGGCGCCGACCAGGGAGTCAAGGAGCTGCCGGGTCCGGCTGGGGGACGATCCGGCCAGGGCCGCGGCGGCGTGGAGTCCGAACTCGGGACCTGGATGCAGGCCCAGTAAGCAAAACAGCCGGGCGGCCTGCTCGGGCAGGGCACGGTAGGACCACGCGAACACCGTACGGACGGCTCCGGCCTCTTCGTCGTCCCCCGTGCTCAGGGCGTCCCACAGGGCGGACTCGTCACGCAGGTCGGCGATCAGGTCGTCCAGCCGCATGTGCGGGTAGCTGACGGCGCGTTCGGCGGCGATGCGCAGGGCGAGCGGCAACCGGGCGCACAGCCGGGCCAGTTCGGTCAGCTTCTCCTCGTCGTCCTCCGGACGGTATCCGGCGGTGACGGCCCGCAGCAGGGCGACGGCCTCCGGCTCGGGCAGCGTGCCCAGCGTCAGCCGGTGTGCTCCGTCGTGTACGGCGAGGCTCGACAGGCGGTTCCTGCTGGTGACGACGATCAGGCAGCCCACGCTGCCGGGCAGCAGCGGACGGACCTGGCTCGCCGTCGCCGCGTTGTCCAGCACGATGAGCATCCGGCGGCCGGCCAGCCGCGAGCGGTAGAGCGCGGCGGCGGCGTCGGGGTCCTGCGGCACGGAACGGGCGCGGACGCCGAGAGCGACCAGGAAACGGTGCAGGGCCTCATAGGCGGTGACCGGCTCTCCCGGGTCATAGCCACGGAGATTGACGTAGAGCTGCCCATCGGGAAAGCGATCCTGGACCTGGTGGGCCCAGCGCAGCGCGAGCGATGTCTTCCCCACGCCCGCCGTTCCGGCGATCACGTACACCGAGATGACGCGCGGGTCGCCGTCCTTACCGACTAAAACCGTGTTCAGCTCTTCGAACTCGCCGACGCGGTTGACGAACCCGCGCACATCGGCCGGTAGTTGCCGCGGGGTGAGGTCGGCGGGGTCGCTCCGGCTCGGTTTGCCATGCTCGTGGAAGTGAACTCCGCCACTGACGTCCCTGGCCTGTACGACATCACGCGAGGAGCCCGACAGTTCGGAACGCGAACCGCCGGAGCGTTCCTCTCCTTCTCCGGGCTTTTTGACGCCTACTCCATCTTCGTCCTGGGCGAGTGGAGGTGGGCCAACTCGCGGTCGAAGTAGGAAATCACATCTTCTCCGACCTCATATAGGTCTTTAATATATTTTTCCCAACTTTCGATGAAGCTGGGATCGGTGTAGCGGACCGCGCCGTCCGGGACACCGGTCGCGGTGTAGAGAACGTGGTAAAGGGTCCGGCCGCCGAGGATGACCACTTCGGGCAGCGGATCGGTCCTCTCCGAGGCGGCCACCTTTTCCACACCGATCACACGGATCCTCTCACCGCATTCGGCGCGGAGCCGCAGCGAGTGCAGCTCCCATCGCATATACGGTGTGAGCGGCGTCTCGACCACGCGTACCCGGTGAAAGAAGGAGCCGCGGCGTTCGTCCTCCCGAGCGAGCGCGAGCAGGTCGTCTCGTCTCTCGTCGAGAAGCCGTAGCGCCTCGTCCCAGTCGCCTCGGCGAAACGCGTCACGGCTGGGACTGCCCTGCTCCTCGAAATGCTGTCGTCGCTCGAACTTCCAGGAGTCATGGTCGCGAATCTGCGCGTCCCGTTGCCGGAAGTCGCGTCTGTAGGCCTCCCTGACGAGTTTTTCGCCCTGTGGTGGAACGCCTTGTGCGGGAACGACGAAAGGGGCGTGGGGATCAAACATCGGCGATGTCCGCCTTGGCCGTGCTGAGCATGATGCCCGGGATGACGACCAGTCGCTCGTCTGGGGCGAGAGACACACCTTCTGGCAGGTGAGGGCTGTAGGCGGCCGTGAGGTCCCTGCCGATCACCGCGATGTCACCGTTGCTGAGTTGCCAGATATCTGGGCATTCGTCACGGCCGTCCGATCTGTCTAACTCTTTGGCGGACTTTCCTAATCGTCGCTCGAACGACGCGGAAGGGTCCGCCTCCCAGGAACGAGCCATGCCCGCCTCCACTCGGCTTGGCTGTACGTTTTCACCTGTGCGGAGCATATGTTGGACGGTTCTCTGGGACAACGGAATGAGTGAGTTGTCACGCAAAAATAGCCGAAAAACAAACGGCCGGTCCGAAATCAGGAGTAAAGCGGTCTGAGTGAAAAGTGTTCGTAGCATCGCACCGCTTCGCTGATTGTCGATGCGCAGGGTTACGGTGGCCTTACGCCGAGTCGACCTTGAGTGGAGGGATGGCGATCAGATGGACCGTGACAGACTTTTCCGGATTCGCACTATGGCCGCATATCCCGACATCCAGTTCATCGATGATCGATTCTAGTGATCAGTGGACTCTGGAGACTTCAAGAGCACCATGGTACGAACAGTGCACGCATGGCTTTCCTGGCTCAAGGGCTCGCACATTAACGGAAAAGGGAGCGGAAGTGCTGGTGTCGTGGCAGGTCACAACCCCATCTGGGGCGTCTGGTGGTCGATTACGGCAGGTTCACACACGCACGACTCACGCCCTGCTGCCGGAGTGCCGGTCCGGACAAGAACAGCGGATCGGGGCTGCCGGTGGGACCTGAACGCCGGCTCCGTGAAGGATGGTCAGTCCGTGTCCGGTGCTCCGTGCGGCTTCGGAGCGCCGAAGGTGATCCCACCCTCGATATCCCTGGCCTGCACGGCATTACCATGCACGGTGCCGCTGATCTCGTTGTGAACACCACCGGCCTCGGGTTCGGGTGCGGCCTCTTCGGGGCGCGAGGAAAAAGCGCCATAAACCGCCAGCCCCAGCCCCAGCAGTCCGACAAACGCTCCGAGAATGCTGGCGAGCTTATCGGCGCGATCAAGGCCGACCGTAATGAAATACCACCCCAGCGTGGCCAGTGCCACCAGTGCCACGGCTACACCCGACCAGGTCAGTGCGCGTCTCGACATGTGTTCAGTGTCGGCCATGTTCCAGAACGGCGGTAGCCCGCCGCCGCGAAGCCTGTCACGCAGGCGACCCGGTGATGCTCCGTTCCTTGCGAGCGGGCGTCCGCCGGCTTCGCCGTACGAGACGATCGACCAGGTCTTCACCGAGGGCGTCAGGACGGCCGCATGGTCTGGGTGCCGATGACGGAGAGGAGTTTCAGCTTGTCGGCGGCCTCGGTGCCGGGGGCGGCGCTGTAGACGATGATGCGGAGGTCGCTGCCGGGCACGGTGAGCACGTCGCAGTCGAGCGTGAGCGGGCCGACCTCGGGGTGGTGGACGGTCTTGCGGGCCGACTCGTGGGCGCCGACGACGTGGGTGTCCCACAGTTCCGCGAAGCGGGGGCTGACGCTCCGGAGGTCGGTGACGAGCGAGCGCAGACCGGTGTCGGAGGGGTAGCGGGCGGTCGCCGACCGGAGATCGGCGACCGCGGTCGTCTCGAAGCGGATCTCCTGCTCCGGGGTATGGCTGACGCGCTCCAGGCGGCCCGTGAAGTGGCGCCAGATCACGTTGCGGTCGCGCCCGACCAGCAGGGTGGGGTCCCCGAAGAGCGCGGCCCACGGCCGGTTCCATCTGATCAGGTTCCAGGCGGCGTCGTTGACGCTGAGGGGTGTGCCGTCGAGCTGGTCGAGCAGCCGCTGCAAACTCGGGGTGAGGTGCGTGGACATGTGCCCGGCGGTGGGTGGCGGCTGCCTCGCGAGGAGGAACAGGTGCTCGCGTTCCTGATCGGACAGTCTCAGCGCCCGCGCCAGCGCGGTGAGGATCTGGGCGGAGGGGGAGGTCGCCCGGCTCTGTTCGAGACGGGTGATGTAGTCGGCCGACACCCCCGCGAGCATCGCCAGCTCCTCGCGCCGCAGGCCCGCCGCGCGGCGCGGCCCGCCGCCGGGCAGCCCGACCTCGGCCGGATTGATCCGGTCACGCCAGTGCCGCAGCGCGGGGCCCAGTTCTCCGCTTTCGGTCATTTACCCAGTATGCGATGTTTCCCGAGGTACAGCCTGGTATCGCCCGTCCCATCCACGGCCCGGCATCACCCTGGCTGACAGGGGAGGACGCCCTCTCTGTGACCGCCCCCGCCCGGAGGAGGGCGAGACGGGCGTTCCCCGCCCTGGCGACCTCCGCCAGGGAAGGCCAGGACCTGACATTTCTTTGCCACTGTATGGGATTAGGGAGGTGCTTCCTCCGTATTCTGGATGAAAGGTGCACAAAGCTCACCGTTTGGACGTTTTTGGAGTGAGCCGGATGGTAGATGGCTGGGACGACGGGGGAGGGCCCGACGAGAAGGTCGTGGAGTGGTTCCTGGATGGGAAGCTCACGGGGGATGAGGTACGCGCCGCGACCCTGCATTCGTGGCGGCGGTGCCAGGAGGCGGGACTCACGCCCGGCACCGTGCGGCCGCGCATGTCCGATGATCTTGATTTCGACTGCGGAGTGGTGCGCGCGGCCCTGCCCGTGTTCGAGCGGCTGCGTACCGTCATCAGGGGCACCCCCGTGACCATGTTCCTGGGCGATGCGAGTGGGGTCTTGTTCCTGCGCAACGAGGGCGAACCGGCCCTGCGCCGGACTATGGACGCGGTCGGCGCCGCGCCCGGGTTCCACTTCGCCGAGGCGGACATGGGCACCAGCGCCTTCGGCTCGGCGCTGGTGGAACGGCGAATCTGCCAGGTCACCGGCAATGAGCACTTCGCGGAGGAACTGCGCGGGCTCACCGGCGTGGGCGCCCCGATACGCCACCCGCTCAGCGGGCGGGTGGACGGGGCCATCAGCGTCGTCTGCCTGAACGACACGGCCAACGCGGAGATGATGGTCCTGGCCCGGCGATTGGCCGCCGCCGTCGAGCGGCGACTGTTCGAAATGGTGGTCGAACGCGAGCGAGCCCTGATGGAGGAGTTCCTCCGGGCGCCCGATGGAGGCGTCGCGACGGCTTCCACGCCCCTGGACCTGTGCCGCCGTGATCGGCTCGCCCTGGAGGACGCCGCCGTGAGGCTGGTCGCGCAGGGCCTGGCGGCGATGGTGAAGATGGTCCTCTCGGACGGCCGCACCGCCACGCTTGTCGCCCAGCCGATCATCGGTTCCACCGCCATCGCGGTGAAGGCGAGGCTCACCGACGGCCAGGAGGCCCGGCCGAACGGGGGAGGAAGGTGACCGGAACCGACGAGTGGAAGGTGACCGGAACCGACGAGTGGCTGCTCGCCATGAGCGAGCCGGGCATCGGCCGGCTCGCCCTGCGGGCGCGCGAGCGACTCAGCCTGCTGTGCGACGCGGGCTCCCGCATCGGCACCACCCTGAAAGTCACCCGGACCGCCGAGGAACTGGCCCAGGTCGCCGTCCCCCGGTTCGCCGACTACGTCGCCGTCGACCTGACCGACTGCGTCCTGCGGGGTGACGAGCCCGGCAGCATGGACGCGGGGTTGCGCCGGATCGCCTTCGCGGGCATCGGGGAGGGGACCGCTCTGTACCAGCTTGGCGCGCTCATCCACCCGCTCCCGTCCACGCCTCAGGGGCGCAGCCTCGCCACCGAGCAGCCGGTGCTCAGCCCGGTGTTGTCCGCCACCTTCGGGTGGCTGGCACAGGATCCCGAGCGCGGCCGGAGAATCTGTGAGCAGGGCATCCACTCGCTCATCACGGTGCCGGTGCGGGCCCGGGGCGTCACGCTCGGGGTGGTGAGCTTCTATCGCGCCACGGGCAAGGACGCGTTCGAGGAGGACGACCTCGCCCTGGCCGAGGAACTGGTCGGCCGCGCCGCGGTGTGCGTCGACAACGCCCGCCACTACACCCGCGAGCTCGCGATATCCGCAGAGCTGGAGCGCGTCACCGCGTCGTTGCAGCAGGCGCTCGACCGCCAGCGGTGCTTCACCACCGATGCCTCGCACGAACTGCGCACTCCGCTGGCCGGGCTACGGGTCAAGTTGGAGGAGGCGCAACTTCACCCCGACGAGACCGACCTCGCCGACCTGGTGAAACACTCCCTGGGCGATGTGGACCGGCTGCAGGCCATCATCAGCGACCTCCTCATGCTGGCCCGGATCGGAGCGGCACCGTCCGCCGCCCTGGAGCCCGTCGACCTGGCCGTACTGGCCGAGGCCGGAACCGCGCGCCGCACCGGCGATCCGCACCCGGCACGGCTCGACCTCACCGCCGGCATGACGGCCGACGCCGTCCCGGAACAGATCCGCCGGGTGCTGGACAACCTGCTGGACAACGCGCAACGGCACGCCGCGCGCGACGTGGTGGTCACAGTGCGCCGCGCCGGAGGCATAGCCGAGCTCAGCGTCACCGACGACGGCACGGGTGTGCCTCCAGCGGAGCGCGAGCACATCTTCCAGCGCTTCGCCCGGCTGGATACCGCCCGCAGCCGCGACCGCGGCGGCACCGGGCTCGGCCTGGCCGTCGCCCGTGACATCGCCCGCGCCCACCACGGCACCCTCCACGTCGAGGACGCGTCCTCGGGCGGAGCACGCTTCGTCCTCCGTCTCCCGCTCAGCACGCGGACGGCGTGAGGGCCTGGACCGTACGCGAAGGGATCGGACGGTTCGGACGCGCGACGAGCCAGGCGCTCGTCTCGACCGGCTCGCCCAGGTCCACGCCGGTGTCGATGCCGGGTCCGGCCAGTTGGCCCTCGGAGAGTAATGGAACGATCAGTGGCGCCGGCACGTGCGGGAAACCACACACTCGTTTGCGCCTGGCCGCGGCTATGAGAGCGGCGCAGCACCGCAGCCACTCGGGCCAGGTCCACCGCGACGCGGTAGGCGTCCTCGTCATCGGCTGGACGCGGGTTCACCACCGGGGGAAGCCCAGAGGTCAGGGGCCGGGGTACCTCCTGAGCCAGGCGTCGGTGATCTCGTGGTTCCCGGCGAGCCGGGCCGCGAAGTCGTCGGCCAGTCCGGTGATGGCGTCACGGCCCTCAAGGCGGGCGAGCCACTCGGCGGGGAGCGCCGCCTCACCGTGGAGGGTTCCCAGGAGGTTGCCGCAGACGGCGCCGGTGGAGTCGCTGTCGCCGGAGTGGTTGACCGCGAGCAGCAGCGCCCGCGCGACGTCGCCGGGCGCGGGATACGTCAGGGCGCAGTAGACCGCGATGGCGAGCGCCTCCTCGGCGACCCACGCGCCGCCCAGTGACTCGACCTTCGCGGGGCTCGGGCCGCCCTCCGCCGCGAGGGACACGGCGCCGCGCAGCGCCAGGCCGGTCTCCTCGTGTGAGGGGTACGTCGCCAGCAGGTCCATCGCCTTCCGTACGGCCCGCGTGAGCGTCTCGTCCGGCTTCGGGGACCCGTCCGCCTCGATGGGCTCGTCCTCCGTCAGGAAGTGGACGACGGCGGCGAAGGCGCCGGCGGCCAGGTAGCCGGTGGGGTGGCCGTGGGTGATCTGGGCACACTCGGCGGCCAGCTCGAAGGCGTGGCGGGGGCTCCGCGCGCCCAGGCCGAAGGGGGCCGAGCGCATGACCGTCCCGCAGCCCTTGGAATCGGGGTTGACCGGTCCCGGCTCGCCGAACGGCGCGGGGGCGACGGCCCGGGAGCCGCGCAGGCCCGACAGGCAGGCGTTCCCGGGGGCGCGCTGGGAGTAGAGCCACTCCTGCTCGCGGAGCAGGCCGGTGCGGATCAGGTCGTTCCCGGGCGGGGGCGGAACGGGATCGTGGGCAGGACGGTCGTTCGCGGCCGGGGAGGAGACGCGCGGCGGGCGGGCGGTGGGGCGGTCGTTCGCGGGGGAGGGCGGGGGCGGGGAGCGGTGCTGCTGGGTGTCCAGCCAGCGCAGGTAGGCGCGCCGGACCGCGGCGACGTCACCGCCGCGGATCAGCCCCTCCACGGTGAACAGCGTCATCTGCGTGTCGTCGGTGATCAGGCCGACCGCGCCGCGCCAGTCGGGAACCAGCCCGGTCAGGCCCTCGGGGCCGTGCTGCCTGCGGATTCTCCCGATCGACTCGAACTCGACGGGAGCCCCCAGCGCGTCGCCGAGGGCGCCGCCCAGCAGGCAGCCTCTCACGCGGTCGCGGTGGTCCGGCAGGTCATGGACGGGAGGGCGCATGGGCATGGTCCTTTCGTCGTCGCTTGACATCAACATAACTTGAGGTCCGAGACTGTGCGCGAAGCGTCGAGGGAGAGTGATCGATATGCGCATTGTCCAGGTAACCGCGTTCGGGGGACCAGAGGTGCTGGTGATGGACCGGGCGCCGGAGCCGGTCGCCGGGGCCGGGCAGGTCGTGGTCGGGGTGTCCGCCGTGGACGTCCTGTCCCTTGAGACACAGCTCCGCACCGGCTGGGGTGCCGAATTCTTCGGCCAGAACCCGCCGTACGTGCCCGGGGGCGGGGTGGGCGGGCGGGTGGTCTCGGTGGGTGAGGGTGTCGATCCCGGCTGGATCGGCCGCGACGTCATCGCCATGACCGGCGACGGAGGTTACGCCGAGGGGGCCGTGGTCCCGGTGGACGCCCTGGTTCCCGTACCGGACGGGCTGGGCCTACGGGAGGCGACGGCGCTTCTCCAGATCGGCCCGGCCGCGCTGAGCCTGGCGGGCGCGGCCGGGATCAAGCCGGGAGAGCGGGTGCTGGTCACCGCGGCGGCCGGAGGGCTCGGCAGCCTGCTCGTGCAGCTCGCCCACGCGGTCGGCGCCCACGTGGTCGCGGCGGCCAGGGGTGGGCGCAAGCTTGACCTGGCCCGGGAGCTGGGAGCCGACGCCGTGGTCGACTACTCCGAGCCGGGCTGGCCCGAGCGGGTGCGGGAGGCCGCCGGTGACGGGGGACCGCTCGGGGCGACCGGCGGTGACGGGGTGGACGTGGTCTTCGACGGCGCCGGCGGGCGGATCGGTCAGGACGCGTTCGGGATCACGGCGCGCGGCGGCAGGTTCTTCACGTACGGCGTGCCCGGCGGGAGCTTCGCGCAGATCGACCCCGGGGAGGCCGGACGGCGGGGGGTGACCGTGCGCGGGATGGAGCAGGTGCAGTTCGCCCCCGAGGAGGGCAGGCGGCTGGCCGGGCTGGCGCTGGCCGAGGCGGCGGCGGGCCGGATCAGGCCGGTCATCGGACAGACCTTCCCGCTCGAACGGGCCGCCGACGCGCACGCCGCGATCGAGGCCCGCGACACGGTGGGGAAGACCTTGCTGCTGATCTGAGGGTCCGTCGGCCCTTCGCCGGCCGATCCGGGCGCTCCCCACGCCTTCGTCGTGGCGCGCCCGGCACTCCGGCTCATCAACCGATCACGTACACGCCCAGAGGGAGAAGACCATGTCCCAGGCCATCCGCTACGTCCGCCACGGCGGTCCCGAGGTGCTCACCCTCGACGACGTTCCCATTCCCGAGCCCGGTCCCGGGCAGGTGCGGGTCGCGGTACGGGCCGCCGGGGTGAACGGCATCGACTGGAAACTCCGCCGAGGGTTCATGGGCCGTGGCGGACCGCCGGCCGGGCCCGCGGGCGTCGGTGTCGAGTTCGCCGGAACGATCGACGCCATCGGTGCCGGTGCCGGTGTCACCGCGGATGCCGCTGCCGGGGATGGAGGTGGGAACGGGGGCTGGAGTGTGGGGCAGGCCGTCTTCGGCAGGGTTCTCTCCGGCGCCGCGGCCACCCACGTGCCTGCCGACACCGAAGACCTGCTGGCCATGCCCGCCTGGCTGTCCTTCGAGCAGGCCGCCGCGCTGCCGGTGGCCGTCGAGACCGCCTGGCGTACCCTGCGGCGGCTCGACCTGAAGGAGGGGCACACGTTGCTGGTCCACGCGGTCGCCGGTGGCGTCGGGCTGGTCGCCGCGCAGCTCGCCCGGGACAGGGGCGTACGGGTGGTCGGCACGGCGAGCCCGGCCCGTCATGACTTCCTGCGCGAGCTGGGCGTGCGGCCGGTCGAGTACGGCGACGGTCTGGCCGAGCGGGTACGCGCCGCGGCACCCGAAGGTGTCGACGCGGTCCTGGACGCCTCCGGCCGCGACGTGCTCGCCGTGTCGGTCGAACTGGCCGGCGGCCCGGACAGGGTGGTCACCATCGCCGACGGGCGGGCCGCCGAATACGGTGTGAGCTTCTCCACCGGTGCCGACGGGGTCCCCCTGGCGGATGTCTTCGCCGAGGTGCTCCCCCTGCTGGAGCGCGGTGCGCTGCGCGTGCCGATCGAGAGGACCTTCCCGCTGGAAAGGACCGCCGACGCCCACCGCCTCAGCGAGGAGGGACACCTCCTCGGCAAGATCGTGATCACCGTTCCGTGACGCCGGCCCCATGGTTCCCGGACCCGCGCCGTCCGGGCCCGGCGCGGGGAACGAGGTGAAACCGGCGTGAAACCGGCTCCGTCTATTTTGACCTTGACCAGCGCCGACGCCGTCCGCAGGCGGCGTCGGTGCTGTGCTTGAGGTGAAGGTGGTCGTTCGTTATTCGGGGCTCAACGACACGACACCGGGGCGACATGGGTGCGGCCGGCCGGCCGACCGTACCCATGTCCATCGCCTCGCCTCTCGCTCGGTCCGGGCTCGGGTGGTACACCGGCCGAGAACGACGTCAGGCGGTCAGCGTCGACCGCCGGAGTCATCGCCGCGGCGGTCACGGGGGCTGTCACGGCGGTGACGCCGGAAACCGGGTCGTACGCGGTCACCGCGGCTCCGCCGAGGGGTGTCGGTCACTTCTCCGCGGGCCCGCTCTCGCCGGACGTCCGGCACCAACGGCCAGGCGCCGAGTACTCATCGTCCAACGGCGGGTACCGGCCGCTCGGCGCTGAGTGGCAGGTCGGCACGGGGGCCGGTGACCAGGTGGACCGAACCGGCCCGTTACGCGGCCGCCGGCACTCGGCGGGAGCAGGGCGATAACGGATCGAAGGGGAGGAAGTTCAACAGCGAGATCCCATACGCGGCACCTGATGGTCGTGGTTTGCTATCGATCACCAACGCCCGCGGGGGTATGGCACCGATCTGTTGACGATCAAGGAGAGAGATGAAGAAGATCAAAACGGGGTTGCTGGCGCTGATGGTGGCCGGGTTGCTGGGCGCGAGCGCCACGCCCGCCTCGGCGATCGTTCTGCATGACCAGGTCACCAAGCCCGACTACGACAGTCACTGGATGGACCCGGGCGAGTAGCACACCGGCGGGAACCGGCACCGCCTGAGGCGGCCGGGCGAGGGGCCGCGGCGCTCCCGCCCGGCCGCCACGGGGTGGGGTGGGGGAACGTGGAGTAAGGGGTCACCGTGGTCGGCCGGCGTGGGGTGGCGTCGGGAGCGGTTGGCGCGGGGTGTGCGGCGTCGCCGTGATCGGTCGGCGCGAGGTGGATGGCGTTGAGAGTGAGCGGGTGACCGGGCAGGGGAGGCGGCGTCGGGATCGGGCGGGTGAGGGGCCGCCGTGATCGGTCAGCAGGGGGTGGGCGGTGAGGAGATCATGTCGTCGAGGGCGCGCCGGGCCTCGAGGGCCCGCTCGTGCCAGACCGGCAGGCCGATGTCGGCGAACTCCCGCACCGCCCGGTCCAGCATGGTCGCGGCCAGCTCGTGCTCACCGCGCTCGGTGGCGAGCCGCCCGCACGCCAGGCGGGCGCGGGCCGCGACGAAGGGCTCCCCGAGCCCCTCGGCCAGCAGCAGCGCCGCGTCGAGCCGGTTGGCCGCGTGGTCGAGTTCGCCCGCCAGCAGCTCGGCCTCGCCCATCCCGAGCAGGCCGTACGCCTCGCCGATGCGGTCTCCGGTCGACCTGGTGGCCACCAGCACCTGCCCGAAGGCGTCCTTCGCCCGTGCCGGGTCGTTCTGGCGCAGGTGCAGCAGCCCCAGCCTGTTGAGGATCTGCGCGACCCCCCGCGCGTTGCCCAGGTCGCGGTAGACGGCCAGCGCCGTCTCCAGGAGCGGGGCCGCCGCGTAGGGGCGGTCGTGCTCGATGTGGATCTGGGCCATGCTGCCGAGCACGTGGGCCTCGGCGTGCCGGTCACCGACCTCGCGGAGCATCCGCAGCGCCCGCCGGTAGCTGTCGAGCGCGGTCTCCGCCCGTCCCTCCACCCGATCGATCAGCGCCGCGTTGCGCAGGGTGAGGGCCTGGCCGTGCCGGTCGCCCACCGCCTCGAAGAGCGGCAGCGCGGCCTCCAGGTACGGTCGCGCGTCGGTGTAGCGCTGCCGGAACAGGGCGAGCGTGCCCAGTGAGTAGCGCATCGCCGCCTCGCCGCGCCGGTCGCCCGCGCGCAGGGCGACGGCCAGCGCGGTCTCCGAGGTGTGCCGCCAGTCGTCGAAGTGGCCCTGCGCCTCGAACAGGGTGATCGCCGTCATCGCCAGGTCCCAGCACATCTCGCTCAGGCCGAGCCGGGCGGCCTGTTCCACCGCCGCCACCAGGCCGAGCCGCTCGCCGCGCAGCCAGCCGGACGGATCG
The DNA here is from genome assembly GCF_051192615.1 of Streptosporangium sp. G11. Lineage (NCBI taxonomy): Bacteria > Bacillati > Actinomycetota > Actinomycetes > Streptosporangiales > Streptosporangiaceae > Streptosporangium > Streptosporangium sp. G11. Next base: position 382,372 of record NZ_JBPJUQ010000001.1, on the reverse strand, counting down.
GCGAGCAGGCGGTCGGAGGTGGCCTCCCCGCAGTCCCAGCGCGTCCCGCGGCCGTGCAGCACGGTGTAGTCGCCGCCGTACTGCCGCCGGTGCGCCTGTTCGGCGAGCGCGAGGTAGCCTCCTGCCAGCCGGGTCAGCGCGGCGTCGGTGGCGCAGGGAGGGTCGTCGGTCGCGCCGCGCTCCCTGGCGTGCAGCCGCACCAGGTCGTGGACGCGGTAGCGGGGCTCGCCGGCGCCGTCCTGGCCCGCGTACTCGACGAGCTGCGCCTCCATCAGCCCCTCGAGTATCTCCTCGGCTTCACGCGATCGGGCGTCGAGCGGTCCGGCTTCACGCCGTTCGGCTTCACGCGGCCCGGTGCCGTACGGTCCGGCTTCATGCGTTCCGGCTTCGATCGAGTCGGCGCCGAGCAGGGCCGCGGCGACCCAGCCGGCGAAGTCGGGCGTCTCGACCAGGCCGAGGCGGCGGAACAGGGTACGGCCGGGCTCGCCGAGGCCGGAGTACCCGAGGGCGAGGCTGGCCCGTACCGACAGGGTGCCGTGGGTGAGCTCGTCGAGCCGGTCGTGTTCGGCGGCGAGCCGGGAGATCAGCCGGTCGACGCTCCAGTGCGGCCGGGCGGCCAGCCGCGCCCCGGCGATCCTGAGCGCCAGGGGGAGGTGCCCGCACAGCTCGGCCAGCCGCCCGGCGGTGGCGGTGTCGGCGGCCAGCTCGACCCGGCCGGTGATCGTGCCCAGCAGCCGGACGGCGGCGGCGTTGCCGAGGACCCCCAGGGCGAGCCGCTGCGCGCCGGGCAGGGCGGTCAGCGCGCCGCGGCTCGTCACCACCACCGCGCAGCCGTTTCCCGCGGGGATGAGCGGCTCGATCTGCGCCTCGTCCGCGGCGTCGTCCAGGAGCACCAGCACGCGCCGGTCGGACAGGCGGGCGCGGAACACCTCGGCGCGCTCGTCCAGGCTGTCGGGGACGGCCGTCCCCGGCGTGCCGAGGGCGCGCAGGAACCGGCTGAGCGCGTGCGACGGCTCGACCGGTTCGGCCCCGGCGCCCCGCAGGTTCACGTACAGCTGCCCGTCGGGGAAGTCGTCTCGCAGGTCGTGGGCGGCCTGCAGGGCCAGCGCGCTCTTGCCCACCCCCGGCATGCCGGAGACGGCGCAGATCACCGGTCCGGTGGCGAGGCGGTCGCGCAGGACCGAGACGAGCCAGCGCAGCTCGGTGTCGCGCCCGGTGAGGTCGCTCACCCCGGCGGGGAGCAGGAACGGGGCCGGATCGGGAGGGGCGGTGGAGTCCGGGTTCTTCGCCGGTGCCGCCTCCGGCCGGGGGTCCAGGCCGACCTGGGTGTCCCCGCGCAGGATGGCCTGTTCCAGCGAGCGCAGCTGCGGTCCGGGTTCCAGGCCCAGCTCCTCGGCCAGGACGATGCGGACGCGCCGGTAGGCGTCCAGCGCCTCCGTACGCAGCCCGGCCCGGTGCATCGCCACCATCAGCCGCGCGGTCGTGGACTCCACCAGCGGATCCTCGGCGACCATCGAGAGCAGCTCGGGGATGACCTCCGCGTGCCTGCCCAGCGCCAGGTCGGTGTCGATGCGCTCGGTCAGCACCCGCCTGCGGTCCTGCTCCAGGCGTTCGGCCGCCTCCGCCAGCTGGGCCACGCGGTCCAGCCCCGAGAAGGCCCGGCCGTTCCACAGCGCGAGCGCCTCCCTCTGCAGGAGGGACGCCGCCTCCAGCTCTCCCTGCTCCAGCGTCCACCTGGCGCGCTCGGCCAGGTCGGCGAAGTGCCAGGCGTCGACCTCCTCCGGCCGCGCGGACAGCATGTAGCCCGAGCGGTCGTGCCGGATCCGCTCGGGGGCGTCGAGTGTCTTACGCAGCCGGTGCACGAGCACCTGCAGGTTCTTTCCGGCGCGCGGTCCGAGATGCTCCCCCCACAGCGCGTCGATCAGGGTTTCCGCCGCCACGATGCGCCCCCGCGCGCAGACGAGGAGCGCCAGCAACTGTTCCTGCCTGCGTGAGGACAGCGGTACGGGACGCCCGTCGTTGATGATCGTCACATCGCCGAGTACCTGGAATCTCATCAAGCTCCCCGAACGGCTCACGGATCTCAGGGGGCGAGGTGAACGGCGCCGCGCCCGGAGGTTATGGACTGCCCGATTCCGGCGAGAATAGCTCGGATGATCTTTTAACGGTAGCTCGCCGGTATTCGTTCCCGGCGGGAGGGGAAAGGGGCCTTTCTTCCCGTCCGCGCCTCACGGATCCCCACGGCCGCGCCTCGCGAATCCCCTCGGCCGCGCCTCACGAATTCCCCGGCGAATCTCCCGGCCGCGCCTCACGAAGCCCGGGGCGACGCCGTGCTCATTTGGTAACGGTGACGTAACAAGCCTTTACCGATGATTCCGTCCGGTGATTGACTCCGGTCATCCACTGTAAGCGCTTCCACTCCCTGTCGCGGTTGAGTGTAAGCGCTTCCACTCGCGGGGAGGTCGGACGACAGGTGTCAAACAGTGACGAAGGTCAGGGTGCGACCATCTACGAGGTCGCGCAGCGGGCGGGCGTCTCCATCGCCACCGTCTCCCGGGCCCTGCGCAACACCGGCCCCGTCGCGGCCGGGACGCGCGAGAAGGTGCTGAGGGCGGTCGAGGAGCTCAGCTTCACCCCGAGCCGCCTCGGCGTCTCCCTGGCCCAGGGCCGCCACGCGGCCAACGGGATCGTCTTCCCCGACCTGTCGGGCCCCTACTTCGCCGAGGTCCTCCTCGGGTACGAGGAGGTGGCCTCCGAGCTCGGCCGCTCCGTGCTCATCCTGTCCACACGCGGGCGGGCCCCCGTGCAGGACCTGGTCAGGGACCTCGTCGGCCGGGTGGACGGCATGGTGATCTTCGGCAGGACCGTCGAGGACGCGGTGGTGGACGAGATCGTCAGGAGCAGGACCCCGCTGGTCCTGCTGGCGCGCGATCCCGTCGAGCGGGCCGACGCGGTCTCCAGCGAGAACACCGCGTCGGCCGAGGCGCTCGCCACCCACCTGCTCGGCCACGGCTACTCCACCTTCGCCCTGGCCGGGGACGACGACCGGGGTGACGTCACCCAGCGCTGGACGGGGGTCAGGCGGGTCCTGTCCGGCCGCGGGATCCGGCCCCCGGAGCCGTTGCCCTGCGAGCTCACCGTGGAGGGGGGGTACGCGGCGGGGCGGACGCTGCTCGGCGGAAAACCAGGCGGGAAACCAGGCGGGAGATCCGGCGGGGCACAGCGCCCCGAGGCGGTGATCTGCGCCGACGACCAGGTGGCCCTCGGCGTCATCCTGGCGGCCGAGGAACTCGGCCTCGACGTGCCGGGCGACGTGGCGATCACCGGCTGGGACGACATCATGGCCGCCCGCCACGCCAGGCCCGCCCTCACCACGGTGCGCCAGCCCATGCGCCTGCTCGGCGCCCGCGCCGCCCGCGCGCTGGACGAGCTCATCAGGGGCACTCGTACCGTCCCGAACTCCGAGATTCTCCCCACCCAGCTGATCGTCCGATCCAGCTGCGGTCCTCACCCCCTGGAGGAAAAGTGAAGAAGTACGCCGTCGGGATTCTCGCGCTGGGACTGGTGCTCGCCGGGTGCGGCCGGAGCACCGGAGGGGCCGCGGAGCAGGCGAGGGACGTCGACACCGGCAAGGCCACCGGAGAGATCACGATCTGGGCGATCGGGGCCGAGGGGGAGGCTCTGGGTGCCTTCGCCAAGGACTTCGAGACGGCCAACCCCGGCATCACGGTCAAGGTGACCGCGCTCGGCTGGGACGTGGCCCACGACAAGATCACGGCGGCCATCGCGGGGAACGCCACCCCCGACGTCACCATGCTGGGCAGCACCTGGATGGGCGAGATGGCCAAGACCGGCGCCCTCGACCCCACCCCGGCCAACCTGATCGACAAGTCGGCGTTCTTCCCCGGCGCGTGGGGCACGGTCGAGGTGGAGGGGACCGCGTACGGCGTGCCCTGGTACGTGGAGACCCGCGCCCTGTACTACCGCAAGGACATCGCCGAGAAGGCGTCGGTGAAGCCGCCCGTCACCTGGGAGGAGACCACCGCCTTCGTGAAGGCGCTCAAGGAGAAGGGCGGCGCCTCGCTCGGCGTCGAGCAGAACTTCCGGCAGGGCTCCTGGCAGGAGCTGCTGCCGCTGGTGTGGCAGGCGGGGGGTGAGATCATCTCGGGCGGGAAGTGGACGCTGGACACGCCCCAGATGGTTCAGGCGCTCAAGCAGTACGGCTCGTTCTTCGAGAGCGGGCTCTCCAGCACCGACCAGCCGACCGGCGCCTTCCCGCAGACGTTCGTCAAGGGGAAGGTCGGCGCCTTCTACTCGGGGCCGTGGATGATCGCGGGCCTGGAGAAGGAGGGCGGCGACGGCTTCGGGGACAAGTTCGCCGTCGCGCCCTACCCGAAGGGGAGCGCGGGAGGCCCCAGCCTGGTCGGCGGCAGCGACATGGTGGTCTTCAAGGACGCGAAGAACCGCGAGGCCGCCTGGAAGTTCCTGCGCTGGCTCGTCGACCCCAAGGTCCAGGCCACCTGGTACACCAAGGTCAACGCGCTGCCCAGCGTCGAGGCCGCCTGGCAGGACCCGGCGCTGACCGCCGACGAGCGCGTCACCGTCTTCGGCGAGCAGCTCAAGGACGCCAAGGCCGTCCCCGCCGTCCCGACCTGGGAGCAGGTGGCCAAGGTGATGGAGGCCGAGATCGAGAAGATGGCCCTGGGCAAGCAGACGGCCGAGGAGACGGCCAAGAGCATCCAGGGACAGGCCGAGACCATCGGGACCGGGGTCTGACCGTGGTGGTCAGCGAGCGGGTGGGCTCGCGCGAGCCCACCGCACCGGCCCCCGCCAGGGAGCGGCGATCCCGGGGCGGATTCCGCCGTACCGGCCTGGCCTGGATCTTCGTGACGCCCTTCGTCGTGATGTTCGCGGTGTTCTGGGCGGGGCCGCTCCTCGTCGAACTCGGCATGAGCTTCACCGACATGCGCAGCACCGACGTGCGCGACCCCCTCGGGGTGAACCTCGTCGGGGTCGACAACTATCTGCGACTGTTCGACGACGAGCTCATGCGCAAGGCGGCGGTCAACACGCTGATCTTCGTGGTGACCGCGCTCCCGCTCACCATCGCCCTCGGCCTGGGCGCGGCCGTGGCGCTGAACTCGGGGATCGCCCGGCTGCCCGCCGCGTTCTTCCGGCTCGGCTACTACCTGCCGTACGTCACCAGCATCATCGGCGTCGCGGTGGCCTGGAGGTTCCTGCTCGAACCCGACGCGGGGCTGGTCAACCAGATGCTCGCGGCGGTGGGCGTGGAGGGCCCCCGCTGGCTCGCCGACGAGAACCTGGCGCTTCCCGTGATCATCGTCATGACCGCCTGGCGGAGCTTCGGCTTCGACATGGTCGTCCTGCTGGCCGCCCTGCAGGGCATTCCCAGGGAGCTGTACGAGGCGGCGGAGGTCGACGGCGCCGGACGCTGGGAGCGTTTCCGCTCCGTCACGCTGCCGATGCTCCGCCCGGCGCTGCTGTTCTGCACCGTCTACAGCTCCATCGGGTTCGCCCAGTTCATGGAGGAGCCGCTGGTGATGACCAGGGGAGGCCCGGCGGGAGCGACCACCTCGGCGTCGCTCGCCATCTACAACCAGTTCGGCTCCGGCAACTACGGCTACGCCGCCGCGGCGGCGAGCGTCCTGTTCACCGTGATCGTGGCCTTGGCGGTCCTGCAGTTCCGGGTCGGGAGGTCCAGATGAGACCGGTTCAGGGCCGGGAGACTCCCGCGAAACCGGCTTCGGGCCGGGCGGCCCGTGTGGGGCCGATGCCGGGCCAAAGGGCCCTCGTGAAACGCCGCCTCTCCACGTACGCGCTGCTCAGCGCGGGACTCGTGCTCGTCGTGCTCCCGTTCGTCTGGACGCTGCTCACCTCGTTCAAGCCGGAGACCGAGATCAGGCGGTCTCCGCCGGATTTCCTGCCGACGCAGTGGACGCTCGGCAACTACGGCGAGCTGCTGGAGAAGATGAACATCACGCAGGTGTTCGTCAACAGCGCGGTGGTGGCCCTCGCCACCGTCGCGGGCAACCTGCTGTTCTGCTCGATGGTCGGATACGCCTTCGCCAAGATGGCCTTCCGCGGCAAGAACGTGCTCTTCGCGCTGGTCCTGACGCAGATGGCGCTGCCGGCCATCGTGGTGATGATCCCGCAGTTCGTGCTCATCGCGAAGCTCGGCCTGGTCAACACCTTCCTCGGGATCATCCTGCCCGGCCTGGTCACCCCGCTGGGCATCTTCCTGATGCGCCAGTTCATCGCGGACATCCCCGACGAGCTGATCCACGCCGCGCGGGTCGACGGCGCCAAGGAGTTCCGGATCTTCTTTCGGATCGTCATGCCGCTGTGCAGGCCCGCCCTGGCCACGCTCGGCCTGATCACGTTCCTCGGCTCGTGGAACAACTTTCTCTGGCCCGCGGTGGTGGCCCAGAGCGAGGACAAGTACACGCTGCCCGTCGCCCTGGCGATCTTCAACGGCTACCAGGGGACCCAGTACGGCCTGCTCATCGCCGGGGCGGTGGTCGTCGTGCTGCCGGTCCTGGTCCTCTTCGTCTTCCTGCAGCGCTTCTTCACCCAGGGCATCGCCTCCACCGGACTCAAGTGAACCCACGTAAGGAGCCCCCCGTGCGTCGTCGTCACGTGGCCGCCCTGGCGGCCTGTCTCGCCCTGATCACGGCCGCCCCCTCTCCCGCCTCGGCCGCCCCCTCTCCCGCCTCGGCCGCCCCCTCCCCAGCCCCCTCCCTCTCCGCGTCTCCCCTCGTCTCCCCCGCTGTCCCCTTGACGGCTTCGACGGCTTCGGCAGCGGGGCGGCGGGAACTGCTGCGCCGCTACGCCGCGGACACCTGGAAGTCCATGGACGCGATGGTCGACCCGGCGACCGGGCTGCCCTCCGACAAGATCGAGGGCTCGCTCGATCCCGCGACCCGCGCCAAGGTGACCTCGCCGACCAACATCGCCACCTACCTGTGGAGCACGGTGGCCGCCCGCGACACCCACCTCATCTCCCGAGGTGAGGCCCTGCGCCGCGTGGTCAGAACGCTCGGCTCGACGGCGAAGCTGGAGCGCCACGCCCCGACCGGCCAGTTCTACAACTGGTACGACCCGCGCACGCTGCAGGTCGTGCGCATCTGGCCGGAGAACGGTTCCACCGTCCAGCCGTTCCTGTCCAGCGTCGACAACGGCTGGCTCGCGGCGGCCCTCATGATGGTCCGCGGCGCCGTGCCCGAGGTGTCCCGGCAGGCCGGGGCGCTGCTGAAAGGCATGGACTTCGAGTCCTACTACGACCGGCAGGCGCGGCCCGACGCGGGCACCGGCCTGCTGCGCGGCGGGTTCTGGCCGGAGAAGCCCACGGGCTGCTCGGTCGAGAGCGACTACAACGGCTCGGGGACGACGGTCCACTCCACCTGCCACCACTACGGCGCGCTCACCGAGGCCAGGATCGCCAGCTACGTCGGCATCGCCCTCGGCCAGCTCCCGCCCGAGCACTACTACGGCATGTGGCGGACCTTCCCCGACACCTGCGACTGGTCGTGGGCCGAGCAGAAGCCGGTCGGCACCTGGCGCACGTACATGGGCGTCAACGTCTTCGAGGGCACCTACGGCTACCGCGGCATGCGCCTGGTGCCCACCTGGGGCGGCAGCATGTTCGAGGAGCTGATGGTGACCCAGCTCGTGCCGGAGGACGTCTGGGGCGCCAAGAGCTGGGGCCGCAACCAGCCGGTCTACGTGGCCGCCCAGATCGAGCACGGCATGAACGACGCGAAGTACGGATACTGGGGCTTCTCCCCGTCCAACGACCCCGCCGGGGGCTACCGCGAGTACGGCGTGGACGCGATCGGGATGGACACCCCCGGCTACACCTCCGACCAGGAGCGCACCTCCGTCGACTACGGGTTCGAGGGATGTCGCGAGGGGCAGCCCGAGCCGCAGTCCTACGGGGACGGCGTGGTCACCCCGCACGCGTCGTTCCTCGCGCTGCGCCACGCGCCGGACGCGGCCCTCGGCAACCTCGCCAGGATCAGGGCGAACTTCGACGCCTACGGGCCCGGCGGTTTCTACGACGCGGTCGCCGTGCGCAGCGGCAAGGTCGCCAAGCAGTATCTCGCCCTCGACCAGGGAATGATCATGATCGCGCTCGGCAACGCGCTCACGGACGACGGCATGCGCCGCCACTTCGCGACCCGCGACGTCACGGCCAAACTCGCCCCCGTCCTGCGCCAGGAGGAATGGGCCGTCGTGCCCGCCAAGTAGGCCGCACCCCAACGCGCACACCCAGCAACCGACCATCGGGGAGACGTATCCATGAGCACGGCCGACGACGCACGCCGAGACTGGCAGGCCCGCATCTACCGGACGTCGGGGGAGGTGACCGCGGCCGGACAGGTCGAGGTCGCCGCCCCCCGCGGCCTGCGCGCCGACAGCGGAGGCGGGCACGTCACGCTGACCTGGGAACCGGTGGCCGGGGCCATCGGCTACACCGTCCACCGCGCGCCCGCCGAGGAGGGGCCCTACACCTCGACCAAGCAGCGTGACGTCGACGTACCGGCCGTGCCGGATCCGCGCTACGTCGACACGCGCGGGGAGCCGGCCTGGTACCGGGTCGCCGCCGTCACCACCATGGAGCGGACCGGCCCCTTCACGGGGCCGGTGTTCGCCGCTCCGCTCGCCGAGCCGGGCGCGACGGTTCTGCGGGTCGACGCCTCCGCGACCACGCGGCCGCTGCCCAGGCCGTGGAAGTACATGATCGGCTCCGAGCACCTGTCGTACATGCTGTCCGCCGACACCGTGGGCGGGCGCCCGATCGGTCCGGAGCTGACCGAGGCGCTGCGGACGATGCGGGAGGAACTCGGCGTCGAGACCGTGCGCGCCCACGCGATCCTCTGCGACGACCTCGGCGTCTACCGGGAGGAGGGCGGCAAGCCCGTGCACGACTTCAGCCGGGTGGACGAGGTCTACGACACGATCACCGCGTTCGGCATGCGGCCGATCGTGGAGCTGTCGTTCATGCCGCGCGACCTGGCCTCCGACCCGTCGAAGACGGTCTTCGGCTACGGGGCGATCATCTCACCGCCCAGGGACTACGACCGGTGGGGCGACCTGGTCCGCGACCTCACGCAGCACCTCGTCGACCGGTACGGCCTGCGCGAGGTGATCGACAACTGGGCCTTCGAGGTGTGGAACGAGGCCAACCTGGAGGTCTTCTGGAGCGGTACGCCGCAGGAGTTCTTCCGCCTGTACGACGTGTCGGCGGCGGCGGTCAAGGACGTCCACCCGGACCTCCGCGTCGGCGGCCCGTCGTCGGCGGCCAACGGCTGGGTCCAGGAACTGATCGACCACGTGGACGCCTCGGGCGCGGCGCTCGACTTCGTCTCCACCCACACCTACGGCAACGCCCCGCTCGACTGGCGGCCCACCCTGGAACGGCACGGCCGCGCGGGCACGCCGATCTGGTGGACGGAGTGGGGGCCGACCCCCACCCACTTCCACGGCATCGGCGACGGACCGTTCGGGGCGGCGTTCCTGCTGCACGGGATGAGGTCGGCGGCCGGACGGGTGGACGCGCTGGCCCACTGGGTGGCCTCGGACCACTTCGAGGAGCTGGGCCGCCCACCGGCGCTCTTCCACGGCGGGTTCGGCCTGCTCACGGTCGGAAACCTGCGCAAGCCCCGTTATCTCGCGCTCACCCTGGCCGACAGGCTCGGCGCGGACGAGCTCGCCTGCTCGGCCACCGGCGACGTCGCGGGAGTCGAGGCGTGGGCGGCGCGCTCGGCCACCGGCGCCGTCGGGGTGCTGGTGTGGAACGGCACCCTCGACCAGGACAGGGCCGACGGCGAGGAGATCCTGTCGCGCGAGGTCACCCTCACCGTCGAGGGTCTGGCGGGGGAGTACACGGTCGGCCACCACCGGATCGACGAGCGGCACTCCAACATACGGGCGGTCTGGGCGGAGATCGGCGGGGGCGCCGACTGGCCCGAGGGCGAGCAGTGGGAACGGCTCCACGCCGCGAACGGGCTGGACGAGCTGGAACCGGCCCGTACCGTCCGCGCGGAGGCCGGGACCCTGCGGCTGGAGTTCACCCTGCCCATGCCCGCCGTCTCCTACCTGGAGTTCACCCCGGCCTGACGGGCGCGTCCACGAGCCGCCGGTGAGGGGTCGTGTGCTCCGCCTTTTCACGTGCCGGGGGGCGCGGGCCGGGGCGGGGCTCGGCCGATCGCGCTTCCGGCGGGATCGTCGCGTCGCTTTCGGGAACCGCGGGCACGCGGGAGGGCAACAACGGATGTCCTGACCGAGAGCCGAGAGGCCGGATATGAGCGAAACGAGCCGGACCCGGACGAGGGCGGGCGGCACCCTCCCCGTCGACGAGACGGGGGACCGTGACGCCCTCCCCACCGGCGGGGCGGGGCGTCACGACGCCCTTCCCGCCGGTGGGGCGCGCGACCGCTCTCCCGCCGGTTCCCTCGTCGACGAGACGGAGGCCGACGACGCCTCCCTCATCGTGCTGTCACGCCGGGAGCCGGAGGCGTTCGCCGCGGTCTTCCACCGGCACGCGCCGGACATCAAGCGCTACGTCACCCGGCGACTGGGAACCGACGCGGCCGAGGACGTCGTGGCGGAAACCTTCCTCGCGGCGTTCCGCGGGAGGGATGGCTACGACCCGGCGCAGCCCAGCGCGCGTCCGTGGTTGTACGGCATCGCGACCAACCTGATCAGGCGGCACAAGCGCGTCGAGGTGCGGCAGCTGCGCGTTCTCGAACGGACCGGCGTCGACCCGGTGACCGTCCCGTTCACCGAGCGCAGCGACGAGCGGCTGAGCGCCGATGCCGCGCGGCGGAGACTGGCGGCCGCCCTGGCGAGGCTGCCGGCGGGCCACCGGGACGTGCTGCTGCTGGTGACGTGGGGCGGCCTCACCTACCCGGAGGCCGCCCAGGCGACGGGCGTCCCGGTGGGCACGGTCCGCTCGCGCGTCAACCGGGCCAGGAGCAAGGTGCGCAAGGAACTCGGCGGGGTCGACCCCACGTCCATCAGCGAGGAGCCCTTCCATGAATGAGATGACCCAGCTGGACCTGCTGCGCTCGGAGGTGCCCAGGCCCGACCGGGCGGAACTGCGCGCGGAGGAGCGGCGGTTGCTGTCGGAGATCGCCGCCCTCGGCGCGGCGCCCGGCCGTAGGGCCCGCCGCCCGGTGAACCCGCGGAGGAACCTCCGGCTGAGCCTCGGGACGAGCCTGGCGGTGGGGGCCGGGGCCGCGCTGGTCGTGGGACTCGGGTTCACCGGCACCGACCCGATCTCCCGGCCGGGGCCGGCCGTCAGGGTGACGCCCGTGGCGATGTCGGCGGTCCTCCAGCGGGCCGCCGACACCGCGAGCGAGCGGGACGAGTTGCGTCCGAGGCCCGGCCAGTTCCTCGCGTACGAGCTGCAGGTCATGTTCCCGGTCAAGCTGAAGGAGGGCGGGAAGGAGGTCCGCTACCTTGACCGCAGCCTGTTCAAGGTGTGGCTGCCGGTCGAGGGTTCCCCCCTGGACGGAGGGGTCATGTCGAGCGAGCATCTGGAGCCGAGGCCGTTCCCCGGGGAGCCGCTGCCCGCCGAGGCGGAACGGCGGGCGGGAGGCGTCGGGGCACCGTCGAAGCTCACCGGCTACGACATCCGTGCCGAGCACCGGCGCACCGACTACGCCTACCTGAGCCGGTTGCCCGCCGATCCCGCGAAGATGCGCGAGCACCTCTACCGGGGTCTGGCCCAGGACCCCCTGGCCGACTACAAGGCGTGGGGGAATGTCGGCTCGATGATCACGCAGGCGTACCTGCCGTCCGCCCAGCGAGCCGCGCTGTTCCGGGCGGCCGGTACGATCCCCGGCGTCGAGACCGTCGACGGGGCCGAGGACGCCGCCGGGCGCGGCGGGGTCGCGGTGGCCATGGCCAACAGGCTCGGCGGGGTGCGGCACGAGTACATCTTCGACCCCGTCACCTACCTGTACCTGGGCGAGCGCGTCGTCGTGACGGACGCGGCCACGGCGGGAGCGCCCGAGGGCACCCTGCTGACCTCGACGGCGCAACTGAAGGTCGAGGTGGCCGACAGCGCGCCAGAGGTGACCGGTCCCGCGTCCGAGTGACCGACGGCGCGCCCGAGGCGAACGGTCCCGCGTCCGGCAGCGCACGGGAAGCACACGACTAGCACGGACCGTGCAATTGCGACGCACGGGTCGAGTGGTATTAATCCACACTCTTATCAACAGTTCAAGGGCTGGCGAATCCACCATTCTCTGTCACCATTGCCCCATGCATGCCTTCCGTTTTGTTCGCGCCGCGGTGTTCGCGGTCGTGTGCGTGACGGTGTCGCTGGCCATGCATGTGCTGGCCGGAGGCAGCCCGGTGGGACCGGGTGCGCTGGTCTGGGCGGTGCTGCCGACCGCGGCGGGCGCGTTCGTGCTCGCCCGGCGGCAGCGTGGTTTCGGCATGCTGCTGGGCGCGGGTTTCGCCGCGCAGTACGGCATGCACCTCTGGTTCACCTCCGGCGCGGTACCACCGTCGACCGGGCACGAGCACGGCGCCGGTGACCTGTCCACCGGCCTGTTCATGCTGCTGGTGCACGCCGTGACGGCGTTGCTGTCGGCCCACTGGCTGGAGCGGGGGGAGTGCGGCCTGGCCGCGCTCCTGTTCCTGCTCTTCGCCACGGTCCTCACTCTGCTGCGGTGGCGCGCGCCCGTCGCCTGCCGCGTCGCGCCCCCCGCCGCGCCCGACGACCGGGTGCCACCGACGACCCGGCTGCTCGCCGCCGCCGTCTCGCGCCGCGGGCCGCCCGCGCTCTCGCACGCCGTCTGACATCGGGCCGTCGCGCCCGGACGCCGCCGTGCCCTCGCGGGCCCGCGCATCCGAGCGCCGTACCCTCCCAGGCCGCGGGTCGTCGCGCCGTCGCGTCCTCCCCCGGCTGGTGAGCCCGATGTCGGCTCTCACCGGCTCCCGGTAGTACCGGCAGCACCTGCCAACGCCAAACGTCAACGGGCCGCGAGCCCGGCTCCCACCACGCCTCCGGCCGGTGGGAGCCGGAATCCCGCCTGCCCTTCCGCGACGCCGAACTGAACCTCACACCGCGGTGGCGCGTACCTGACGGTGCGCGCGTTCCCTGTGAACGGAGAACTCCCCCCATGACGTCTGACGTCGAGATCCAGCCCGAGACCGGGCCGTCCGGTTCCTCCCCGGCCCCCGTGTCCTCCGTGTCCCCGGTGCCCTCCACCTGGGCGACGCTGCGCTCGCTCCTGCTTCGCCTGCACTTCTACGCCGGGATCCTCGTCGCGCCCTTCCTGCTGGTGGCCGCGACGACCGGCCTGCTGTACGCCGCCTCCTTCCAGCTGGAGAAGGTGGTCCACTCCCACGAGCTGACCGTCCCCGTACCGGCCGGGCAGCAGAAGCTGCCCCTGGCGCGGCAGGTCGCCGCCGCCACCGCCGCGCATCCCGGGGGAACGGTCGGAGCCGTATGGGCCTACGACGAGCCTGGCGCGACGACCCGGGTACTGTTCAACGATCCCGCCCTCGCGGAGAGCGTCCGCATGGCGGTCTTCGTCGACCCGTACACCGCCCAGGTCCGCGGGACGCTGGAGAGTTACGGCGGCTCGGGCGCCCTGCCCGTACGGACCTGGATCTCCCAGCTTCACCGGCACCTGCACCTGGGCGAGCCGGGACGCATCTACAGCGAGATGGCCGCCAGCTGGTTGTGGCTGGTCGGGCTCGGCGGCCTGGTGCTGTGGCTGACCCGCCGCCGCCGTGCCGGTCAGCGGCTGCGCGGCGTCGTCGCCCCCGAGCGCGGTGCCCGCGGCCTGCGCAAGACCCTCTCCTGGCACGGCTCGGTCGGCCTGTGGGCGCTGGTCGGCCTGCTCGCCCTGTCGGCCACCGGCCTGACCTGGTCGAAGTACGCGGGAGCCAACGTCGACGTGATCCAGAGGGCGATCGGCTGGGGCACCCCGTCGATGCCCGTCTCCGGCGGTCACGGTGACCACGGTGGCCACGCCGGAGGGGACGCGGGCGCGGCCCCGGCCGCCGACCCCGACCAGGTCGTCCGGGCGGCGGCGGGCAAGGGCCTGTCAGGACCCATGGAGATCGTCTGGCCGGCCGAGGCCGGCGACCCGTACGTCGTCAAGGAGACGGACCGCCTCTGGCCGCAGCGCAACGACCAGGTGGCGGTCGACGCCGCCACCGGCCAGGCGGTCGCCGAGCTGCGCTTCGACGACTTCCCCATCGGCGCCAAGCTGACCCGGTGGGGCATCGACGGGCACATGGGCGTGCTGTTCGGCCTGGTCAACCAGATCCTGCTGGCCGTGCTGGCCGTGGCGCTGATCTCGGTCATCGTGTGGGGCTACCGCATGTGGTGGCTGCGCCGCCCGACCCGCGGGTTCGGCGTCCCCTACGAGCGCGGCGGCCTGCGGCGGCTGCCCCTGGCCGTGGTCCTGCCCCTGGCGGCAGTGGCGATCGCGGTGGGCGTGTTCCTCCCGCTGCTGGGCGTCTCGCTGCTCGCCTTCCTCGTGGTCGACGTCGTCCTCGCCAGGGTCGCGGCGTCGCGCGCGAGGAAGCCGGAGACCGGCGAGCCCGGCGGGTCGGACGAGCCCGGTGAGTCCGCCAGGTCCGGCAAGACCAGCGAGTCCGAGGCCGGGGTCTCCGGCTGAGACCCGCCGACGGCGACTGAAGACCTTCCAGGATCAGGACCGGCCGATGACGAGTGACATCGGCCGGTCCGGCCGAGACGGCGGGGGTGCGGCGTGGGGCGCACGCCGCATCCCCGCCCCCCGCTCAGTCGGGGTGGTGCTGGTGCTGCAGGTAGGCGGCGGTCTCGGGGTTCGCCGGGAAGTACGCCTCGATGGCCAGCTCGGCGACGGTGATGTCCAGCGGGGTGCCGAAGGTGGCCATGGTGCTGAAGAAGGCCAGCTCCCGGTAGCCGCGGCGGAGCCGGAGGGGGATCACGATGTCACCCGGGCCCGGCCGGTCTATCTCCGGCTCCGGCTGGTCGCAGGGGTAGTCGTCGAGCTCCTGCCAGAGCGCCGCCAGGTCGGGGTCGGCTGTGAGGCTCATCTGGCGGCGGAGCCGGTGCAGCAGGTGGGCCCGCCACTCGCCCAGGTTGATGATCCGCTGGGCCATGCCCTTGGGGTGCAGGCTCAGCCGCAGCACGTTGACCGGGGGGACGAGCAGCTCCGGCGCGACCCCGCGCAGCAGCACCCCGGTCGCGGCGTTGCGGTCGATGAGGTTCCAGCGCTGGTCGACGACGATCGCCGGGTACGGTTCGTGCCCGCTGAGCACCTGCCCCAGCGCCTCCCGTACCGACGCCATGTGCGGTGAGTTGAGCGGCGTCTCCGCGTAGAGGGGCGCGAACCCGCCGGACAGCAGCAGGTGGTTGCGCTCGCGCAGCGGAAGCTCCAGCTCCTCGGCGAGGTGCAGGATCATGTCCCTGCTCGGTTTGGACCGGCCCGTCTCCACGAAGCTCAGGTGCCGGGTGGAGATGTCGGCCTGGATCGCGAGGTCCATCTGGCTCATCCGCCGTCGTTCCCGCCACTGGCGCAGAAGCTCGCCTACCGGCCGGGACGCGCTGGTGGTGGTCACGTACGCCACGATAATCGGGGCTCCTCGGCGAAACCATTACCACGCACGTAACGCACGTCATGATGTCGTACGCGAGCCGGTGTCTCACGTTTCGCCGAGAATCTGAATCGCTGGCCACCGCGATCCATGTTGGCTAGAATTATGTACATGACTGTCCTTCCTCTCGCGGACGCGCGAAACCGGCTCTCCGGCATCGTCGAGTCCGCCGTCAGCACCCATGAGCGATTTGAGATCACTCGTAACGGCCTGCCCGCCGCTGTTCTGCTGGCCGCCGACGACTACGAGACGATGCGCGAGATGATCGAGATTCTCGCTTCGACGGAAACGGTGGCGGCCATTCGCGAAGGGCTCGCCGACCTGGAGTCGGGGCGCGTCTCCTCCCTGGAGGAGGTGGAGGCCGAGCTCCGCCGGACCGGTCGCCTGTGAGCAGGCGGTATGAACTCAGCCTCACCCGCCGCGCCAGGCAGGATCTCGCCGAGCGACTACCGGCGAAGATCGTGCCGGCGGTCTGGGAGTTCATCACCGGCCCGCTTCTGGACAACCCTCACCGGGTGGGCAAGCCTCTCGACGAGCCCCTCGCCCCGCAGTGGTCGGCGCGCCGGGGCGACTACCGGGTGCTCTATCTGATCGACGACGACACGATCGTGGTCCAAGTGATCACCATCCAGCATCGGTCGGACGCCTACCGATCGCGGTGAGAGGTGATCCCGGTCAGCGGCGGCGGACCTTGGTGGCGAGGCGGTTGAGGATGCGGTCCCACTCGGTGCCGAAGGGGTTGTCCTGGACGAGGTAGGTCCAGGTGGCGGTGGGGCGCTTGAGGCCCGCGCCTTCGAGGTCGAGGCCCTCGTCGGTGACGGAGGCGCTCTCGAAGGTCTCGACCGAGCGTGCCTCGATCTCGGCCAGCAGGCGCTGGTAGGCCGGGACGGCGTCCTTGTGGAACTCGTCGATCGGGTTGAGGCGGCCGAGGACCCGCAGGTGGATGCCCTCCCGCAGCTCCGCCAGGTACGCCAGGTGGTCGGCCCAGCCGCGGTCGAGGTGGAACAGGACGATCTGGCGGGCCGCCTCGTGGAGCACGTCCTCGCCGACGCTCTCCTGAAGCTCCGCCCACCGCTCGGGGGCCGCGGCGGCCAGGGCGTCACCGGCCACGTTGTCGCGCAGGACCCGGTCGCGGCGCTCCAGCAGTTGGCCACGCTGGCGCTCCAGCAGGCGGGTGTAGCGCCAGGTGTTGCGGTGGATCTCCATGTTGACGCCCTCGGCCACCCGCTGGGCGTGACCCACGAGGGAGTGCTCCGGCACGCCCTTGGCGTACTCGTCGGCGACGTAGTGGGTGATCAGCTCGTCCTCGCCGCTGACGAGGAAGATCGAGCCTCCCGGGTCGCCCTGGCGGCCCGCGCGCCCGCGGAGCTGGTCGTCCAGGCGGCTGCTGGTGTGCCGGCCGGAGCCGATGACGTACAGGCCGCCGAGCTCGTCGACGCCCTCGCCGAGGCGGATGTCGGTGCCGCGCCCGGCCATCTGGGTGGAGACCGTGAGCGCGCCGCGCTCCCCGGCCCGGGAGATGATGGCCGCCTCCTCGGCGTCGTTCTTGGCGTTGAGGACCACGCACTCCAGCCCGCGCCCGCTCAGGGTCAGCGCCAGGCGCTCGGACTCGGCCACGTCCAGGGTGCCGATCAGGATCGGCCGGCCGGTGGCGTGCACCTCGACGATCTCCTCGACCAGCGCGAGATCCTTCTCCATGCGGTACTCGAAAAGGCGGTCGGGCTCGTCGATCCGCACGCACGGACGGTTGGGCTGGACCACGGCCACCTTGAGGTCGTAGAACTCCCGCAGCTGGTCGCCGACCGCCACCGCGGTGCCGGTCATGCCGCACTTCTCCGGATAGCGGGTGATCAGCGCCTGGACGGTGATCGAGTCGAGGATCTCGCCGGTCTCCGACGGTGAGAGCGCCTCCTTGGCCTCCACCGCCGCCTGCAGCCCGTCGGGCCAGCGCTGCAGCAGCGCCACCCGGCCCCGCGACGGGTTGATCAGGTGCACCTTGCCGTCGCGGACGATGTAGTCGACGTCCTTGGTCAGCAGGGCGTGCGCGTGCAGCGCGAGGTTGACGTCCGTCAGGGTGGCCGGGGTGTCGTAGAGGTCGAGACCGAGCGCCTGCTCGACGGTGTCGATGCCCTTGCCCGTCAGGTGGACGTTGCGCGCCTGGTCGTCGAGCTCGTAGTGGTAGCCCTTGACCAGCTGCCTGACCAGCGCCGCCATCTCCGGCACCGAGTCGCCGGGGTCGGCGGCACCGGCCAGCACCAGGGGCACCCGGGCCTCGTCGACCAGCACGGAGTCGGCCTCGTCGACCAGCGCCACGGCCGGTGCGGGCACGATCAGGTCGTCCACGCGGGTGCTCAGCCGGTCGCGCAGCACGTCGAAGCCGATCTCGCTGACCGAGCCGTACGTCACGTCCGCCGCGTAGGCCGCCCGGCGCTCGTCGGGCGTGGAATTCTGCCCGATCCAGCCGCTGGAGACGCCGAGCGCCTCGTAGAGGGGGCCCATCCACTCGGCGTCACGCTGGGCCAGGTAGTCGTTGACCGAGATGACGTGGACACGCTTGCCCTGCAGGGCGTATCCGGCGGCGGCCATCGCTCCGGACAGGGTCTTGCCCTCGCCGGTGGCCATCTCCGCGACGTTTCCCGACAGCATCGCCAGCATGCCGACCAGCTGTACGTCGTACGGCCGCAGGTCGAGCGTGCGGCGCGCGGCCTCCCGCATGATCGCGCAGAACTCCGGGAGGTCGTCGGCCGACGGCGCGGGCAGCTCGTCGAGCGCGCGGATCCGCTCCTCGCGGGCCCCGGCCTCCGCGACGACCCGCTCGAACTTCGAGAGGTCGATGGTGCCGGGGCGTTCGAGGAACCGCCTGAAGAGCTGGGTAATCGAGGCCACGTTCCCTCCAACGCCCGTTCCCGGGCTCGCGTTCCGTCTCTCCGCACATTGTGGTGCAAAGATCGGCCGTTCAGGATCGGGGTGCGTCCATCAGGTTTTTGGGGCACCGGTGACTTGCCATGCCATAGCGCGATAAGTCGGACGCGATTTTAGCCAACAAGTCGTGGACATCCACAATGATCGGAACAAAGGTTGGGACATGGCCTTCTCCGATTACCAGTACGAGATCTACCTCAACGGCCTGGCCGGGAGCCCGCCCCCGTACTCGACGTCCGTCGCCGAGCTGGAGCGGGTGGCGCGCGAGCGGCTCGACCCGGAGCCGTACTGGTACGTGGCCGGTTCCGCGGGGACCGGCGCGACCGAGCGCGCCAACCGCGAGGCGTTCGACCGCCGAAGGATCGTGCCCAGGATGCTCCGCGACGTCTCGGTGCGGGATCTCGGCGTCGAGCTGTTCGGCAGGGCCTATCCCGCGCCGCTGGCACTCGCCCCGATCGGGGTGCAGTCGATCGTGCACCCGGACGGCGAGCTGGCCACCGCCAGGGCCGCCGCCTCGCTCGGCATTCCCATGATCCTCAGCACCGCCGCGTCCCACACGCTGGAGGAGGTCGCCGAGGCCGACGGCCCCCGGTGGTACCAGCTCTACTGGCCGCACGACGACGACGTCACGCTCAGCCTGCTCGACCGGGCCGCCAAGAACGGCTACGACACCCTGGTCGTCACCCTCGACACCTGGACCCTGGCCTGGCGCCCGCACGACCTCGACCACGCCTACCTGCCGTTCCTGCGCGGGACCGGCCTGGCGATCCCGCTGTCGGACCCGGTGTTCCGCTCCAAGCTGGCCCGCCCGGTCGAGGAGGACCTCAACGCGGCGATCATGCAGTGGGCGCCGATGTTCAACGGCCGCTCCCACACGTGGGACCAGCTGTCCCTGCTCCGCGACAACTGGGACGGGCCGATCGTCCTCAAGGGGATCCAGCACGTGGACGACGCCCTGCGCGCCGCGGACGCGGGCATGGACGGTGTGGTCGTCTCCAACCACGGGGGCCGCCAGATCGACGGCGCCACGGCCTCGCTCGACGCGCTCCCCGCGATCGCGGCGGCCGTGGGCGACCGGCTGACCGTGCTGTTCGACTCGGGCATCCGCACCGGTTCCGACATCTTCAAGGCCCTCGCCCTCGGCGCGCGGGCCGTGCTCCTCGGCAGGCCGTACGTCTGGGGCCTGGCGGCGGGAGGCGAGGATGGCGTGCGCCACGTGGTGCGCGGCCTGCTCGCCGAGCTCGACCTCACCCTCGGCCTGGCGGGCTACAGCGGTCCCGCCGACCTCGACCCTTCCGCCCTGGAGGCGCCATGAGCCTGTCCGACCTGCGGCCCGTTCCCGCCGACCAGCTCGTCTTCCGGCTGCCGCGGAAGTTCGAGACCGTGGAGGAGGAGCGCCGCCACCGCCGGGAACGCCTGGTCGCGGCACTGCGGCTGTTCGGCAGGTTCGGCTTCGAGGAGGGGGTGGCAGGCCACATCACCGTCCGCGACCCCGAGCACACCGACCACTTCTGGGTGAACCCGTTCGGCATGTCGTTCAAGCACATCAAGGTCAGCGACCTGATCCTCGTCAACCACGAGGGCCAGGTGGTCGACGGCCGCTACCACGTCAACCAGGCCGCGTTCGCGATCCACTCGATGGTTCACCAGGCCAGACCGGACGTGGTCGCCGCCGCCCACAGCCACTCGGTGCACGGCAAGGCGCTGTCGTCGCTCGGCACGCTCCTGGAACCGCTCACCCAGGACGCCTGCGCCTTCTACGAGGACCACGCCCTGTTCGACGACTACACCGGCGTCGTCGTGGAGACCGAGGAGGGCCGCCGCATCGCCCAGGCCCTGGGCTCCCACAAGGCCGTCATCCTGCGCAACCACGGGCTTCTGACGGTGGGCGACAGCGTGGACGCCGCCGCGTGGTGGTTCATCACGATGGAGCGTTCGTGCCAGGCCCAGCTCCTGGCCAAGGCCGCGGGGCCCACCGTCCGGATCACCCACGAGAACGCCAAGCTCACCCACGGCCAGATCGGCAACGACACGGTCGGCTGGATCAACTTCCAGCCCCTGCACGACCAGATCACCGCCACCGAACCGGACATGTTCGACTGACGTCCCGCGGGGCGCACGGACGTCCGGCCGATGACCCGCGAGCCGTACGGTTTCCGCCCGGCCGGCGGCTCCGGGGCACGGCCACGGTCACGGCACCGCGAGCCGCACGCCCTTCGCGGGGGCGTGCGGCTCGCGTTCCGTCCCGGGGGCCCCTCGCGCGGCTACACCGGGGCGGTCGCCTGTCCCCTCTCCTTCAGGGCGAGCAGGGCGACCGCGCCGAGCAGCAGGACGCTCCCGCACACCGCCGCCGGGGTGAGCCGTTCGCCGAACAGCAGGATTCCCAGGATCGCCGCGCCGACCGGCTCCACGAGGGAGATCACGGCGGCCGTCGTGGCCCGTATCGCGGCGAGACCGGTGAAGAAGAGCCCGTAGGCCAGGGCCGTCGGGACCGTGCCCAGATAGGCGACGACCGCCCAGGAGACGAGCGGATCACCGGAGGGCAGCAGGCCCTCGGCCGGCGCGACGGGGAGCAGGCAGAGACCGCCGACGACGAAGCCGCCCATCGCGGTGGCGTACGGCTCATCGCCCGAGGCCCGGTTGAGCAGGGTCACGCCCGCGTACCCGGCCGCCGACAGCAGCGCCCACCCGATGCCGGTCACCGAGAAGGTCGCCGACCCGTCGTCGAGCGTCAGCATGGCCAGGCCGGTCAGGGCGATCGCGACCGCGCCCAGCCCGGCCGAGCTCAGGCGCTCGCCCAGCAGCCGCCCGCCGGCGGCCACGAGCACGGGGGTGGCGCCCATCGTGACCACGGTCGCCATGGCCAGGCCCGATTCCGCGATCGCCGCGAAGTAGGCCGTCTGGTAGACGGCCATCGCCACGCCGGTGACCAGGACCCGCCCGAACACCGGGCCCCGCCGGACGAGACGGGCCCGCCGGAGGGCGGCGAGCTGCGCGGCGGGCCGGGGCTTTTCGAGGGTGGGGCCGCATTCGGTGTGCCGAAGCTTTTCGTGAGCCGGGCCGCGTTCGGTGTGCCGAAGCTTTTCGGGGGCCGGGCCGTATTCGGTAGGACGGGTCTTTTCGAGGGCCGGGCCGCGTTCGGCGGGACGGGCCTGCCGGTCGGTGGTGATCGGTTCGGCGGGCCGGGGCTTTCCGAGGCCGAACAGGAGCCTGGCCAGCAGGAGCACGGCCGCTCCGGCGGCGAACCGCCAGAAGGAGACGGCGACGGGGCCGAGCCCGCCCGTCTGGTGGAGCAGCGCGGCGGCCGCGCCGCCGGTACCCCAGGCGGTCGCCGCGATGGACACGTACAGCAGGCCCCGCCGCACGGAGACATGCGTCATGGAGATCTCTCCAGATGAGGTGGTCGTCGTCAGGTCGCACGTATGCGGACGGCAAGCACCCACCGGACCGCTCGGGTCCGGTCGTCAGGAGAGAGGGCCGCCCGCTAGTGGGCGGTCGGCGGGGAAACGATCAGGAACACGGAATCACCCTAGCCAGACGCCCATAGCGGCGGCCACCACTTATCCCGGCCCGTGCCCCGGTGCCCGCTTTACCCCGGCCCATGCCCCGGTGCCCGGCACGGGAGCCGTGCCGACACCCGCTCCGACATCCGTACCGGCACCCGCTCCGGGAAGTGTTTCGGCAAGCCTGACAGCAGCTGACAGGTATGGGCGAGACGATCGTTCTATGACCACGAAAGCGCAACTTCTCGCCGTGAACATCGACTGTGCCGAGCCCAGGCGGCTGGCCGAGTTCTACGCGGCCGTCCTCGGCTACGAGGTCCAATACGCGGAGGACACCTACGCCGGTATCGGCGACGGCACGATGAGCATCTACTTCCAGCAGAACCTCGACCGCAAGCCGTCCACGTGGCCGGGGCCCGACAAGCAGTTCCACCTGGACGTCCGCGTCCCCGACCTGGAGGGGGCCGTCCGGGACTACCTGGAGCTCGGAGCCACCCGGCCCGACTTCCAGCCCGGCGAGGGGAAGTGGGTCGTGCTCGCCGACCCCGAGGGGCACCTGTTCTGCGTCTGCCCGCCCAGCGGCCAGTGACCGCCGGCCGTACGGACACCTTCGGGCCGGGTGACCGTTCGTGACCCGCTCCGAGGTCGATCGCCGGTTGATCGCCGACCGCGCGAACCTCCTGGACCCGGAGACCTTCCGGGGGTGATCACCGGCCGGCCGGACCCCGGGACCGGGTGACCGTCCGAGGTCCCGTGGCTCGGGGGCGGGGCGTCGCTCCGGACGATTGGACGATCCGGGAGGGATGCGCTGGAGTTGCCTTCCGGGTTCTCCTCCTCCCGGAGGGAGGGGAGGGCCCGTTCTCCCTCGCCCGAGGCGTGCCCGAAGGCGGAGGTCCCCACCCCCGAGGAGGACTGATGAGGCGGCACCCCGGGCGCCGGACGATCGGCGTGATCTCACTCGTCGCGGCGGGGGCGGTGGCGGCGGCCGCGCTGGTGGCGAGCCGCGCCGGGGCGCCGGACCTGGCGGCCTACGTGCCCCTGCCCGGCCTGCTCGCTCTGGTGGCCGCGGTGCTCGCGGGGGTGGGCGCCGGGCTGACCCTGGCGCGTCCCCGGCGGGACGACCGCGAGGCACTGCGCGTTCTGTCCTGGTGGTGGGTCCTCACCGGCGTCGTGCTCATCGTCGTGTCCATGTGGAGCGCCACGGCCGTCCTGCTGTTCCTCGCGGACACGGCGCCGGACGCGTCCAAGCGCGTCGAGATGCGCCTGGACGCGGTGAAGACCGGCCTGACCGTGGGCGCCGGGGCCGTGGGACTGGTGGCACTCCTTCTGGGCGTGCGCCGCCAGTGGCTCGGGGAGCGCACGCAGGCCTACCAGGAGTACGACGCCGGAGAGCGGCGCGTGACCGAGCTCTACACCAAGGCGACCGACCAGCTCGGGCACGACAAGGCCGCCGTGCGCCTGGCCGGCCTGCACGCCCTGGAACGCGTCGCGCAGGACAATCCCGAGCACCGCCAGACGATCGTCGACGTGATCTGCGCCTATCTCCGCATGCCTCCCGTCCCGGCCGAGCCGGGGGAGGGGGAGTCCGCGGGCCAGGAGGAGTCGATCGACCCGCAGGAACTCCAGGTGCGCGCCACGGCCCAGGGAATCCTCAGGAACCACCTGCGCTGGAGCAGATCCGAGCCGGTACGGCCCGTCACGTTCTGGCCGGACATCGACCTCGACCTCACGGGCGCGCGGCTCGTGAAGCTGGGGTTCGTCGACTGCCGGATGCGGCGGGCCCGGTTCGGCGGGGCCAGGTTCGAGGGGTTCGCCCGCTTCGACAGGGCCACCTTCGAGGACGTGGCGGTGTTCGGGGGAGCCGTCTTCACCGGCAGGGCCGCCTGGGGGGAGGCCAACTACAAGGCGGGCTTCGAGGGGGCCGTGTTCAGGGGTGACGTCATGTTCCGGGAGACCGTGTTCGCGCTCCGGGCGGATTTCAGGGAGGCCACGTTCGAGCGGGCGGGGCTCTTCAACCGGGCCGTCTTCAAAGACCGGGCCCTTTTCCGCGGGGCCACCTTCGCGGGGGACGCGCTCTTCGGCGACGCGGCGTTCGAGAACGAGGCCGTCTTCCGCCAGGTCACCTTCGGGGGAGGGGCGTCCTTCACCGGGGCCGTGTTCGCCACCGCGCCCGCCTTCTGGGAGGCGACGGTGGGGGAGGCTCCCGGTGTCCGGCGGTCCTGGTCCACCGGCTGGCGGGAGGCCGGTCGTGACGACGGCTCCGGCGTCGTGCGTCTCGTCCGTGACGACGGCTCCGGCACCGCGCCTCCCGGCCGCGATGACGGCGCCGCGCGTCTCGTCCCGAAGGACTCCCCGGCCGACGAACCCGACGGCACCCGGACCGGCGACGGCGGTTCGGGTGCCGATCAGGCCCAGGCCGATGACCAGGACGCCGGGCATGCCCGGAGTGCCGGTTCGTGAGAGTGTTTTCCGCCCGGTGGGGCGTGGCACCCTCGCCGGCACCGGCTGGGCGGTGCCTCGGCGCATGTCGTACGGCCGGGGAAGGTCCCTACCCGTTCGTCGTGCGCCCTAAGCTTGCGGGATGACCCGTGAATCGCTTCTTTCCGGATGCCCCGTCCGCTATGTGGGGTGGCGATGACCTGGGTCGGGATATCCATCGCCCTGGTCGGCGCGCTGGGCTACGCCCTGGGAGCCGCGCTCCAGCAGTTCGAGGCGGTCTCCGAGGGCGCCTCGCTGAAGCTGATGAAGCGGCCCCGCTGGTGGCTCGGCGGCGTCATCGGGTTCACCGGGGCGTCCCTGCACGCCGTCGCCCTCAGCTTCGCGCCGCTGATCGCGGTGCAGCCGATCAGTGTGGCGACGCTGGTGTTCGCGGTACCGCTGGCGGCGATGCTGCACGGCAGGCGCCCGCACAAGGCGGAGATCATCGGTTCGGCCGCGGTGGCCGTCGGGCTGCTCGGCCTGCTGCTGTTGGTCCCCGCGCACCCCGTGAGACCCCACATGACGAACCAGGAGGCCCTGGGCTTCCTCGGCTGCGTCGGGCTGGTCGTGCTGGTGAGCCACCTGCTGGCGCGGAAGATGACCGGCTCGGCCCACGCGCTGGTGCTGTCGGTCGCCGCGGGTGCGGTGACGGCCAGCGTCTCCACCTTCGTCCGGGTGGTGGGCGGCAACTTCGACGGCGACCTGGGCGCGCTGCTCAACTGGTTCACGTTCGCCATCCCCGTGCTGCTCATCTGCGCGGTCGTGCTGCTGCAGAAGACCTACGAGGTGGGTTACTTCGGCATCTCCTACGCCGCCGTCCAGATCGTCGACCCGATCACCTCGATCCTCGCGGGCGCGCTCCTGCTCGACGAGGCGGTGCCCAGCGGCTGGCTGAACGTGATCCCCGCCCTCCTCGCCGCCGCGCTGCTCGTCTGGGGGACGATCACCCTGGGACGTCTCTCCCCCGACCAGGGGATCAACGCCCCGGCGCGGGAGAAGGCGGGCGTCTCCTAGCGGGCGTGCCCGCACGGGTCCCGCCGGGCCGCTTTCCTTCTCCACGCCCCGGGGTCGCCGGGCCCTGATACCCCGCCGCAGACTCCCCGTGGGAGGCCGTCACGCGGAGGGCGGTGTCCAGCCGAACACCTCGTCCATCGAGCCGTTCACGCGCGAGGGGGCGAGCCGCCAGCCGAGTGCCGTCATCGCGTCGCGCAGCCGCACGGCCAGCGGGTCGCGCATCCGGGTGACGCGGCAGATCATGGCGGACCGGGCCACGATTTTGGACGTACGCTCCAGCCGTGCGGCGGTGTAGCCGGCCAGCCCGTCGCCTCCGCCGTCCGCTCCGGTGCCGCCGGTGAACCCGCGGCCGTCGCCGACCACGTGGGCCAGCACCACCGCGTCCTCGATCGCCTGGCAGGCGCCCTGGCCCATGTTGGGGGTCATGGCGTGCGCGGCGTCGCCCAGCATGGCGACCCTGCCCCGGTGCATGGCGGGCAGCGGGGTGGCGAGGTAGCGGATGTCGTTCCTCAGGACCTTCTCCGGTGAGGCCGCGGCGAGCAGCTCCGGGATCGGGGAGTGCCAGTCCCCGAACAGCCGGCGCAGCTCGGCCAGCTGGTCCCCGCCACCGGCGCCCGCCGGGACGGTGTCGGTGGCGTAGCAGTAGGACGTGCCCCCGGCCAGCGGCATGACGCCGAAGACCCTGCCGCGCCCCCAGCTCTCGTACGCCTGGCCCGGGACGCCCTCGGCGGGGATGAGCATCTGCCAGCTGGTGACGCCCGCGTAGCGGGGGCCGGGGTGGCCGGGGAACAGCGCCGACCTGACGGAGGAGTGGATGCCGTCGGCCGCCACCACCAGGTCCGCCTTCGTCCGCCCGTCGGCGAGGGTCACCAGGCCGTTCTCCGCGTCGACCTCCGAGACCTTGGCGTTCAGCCGGACCGTACCGGGTGCGAGGCGGGAGGAGAGCATGTCGACCAGGTCCGCGCGGCGCACCAGCACCACGGAGTCGCCGCCGCCGCGCGCCGAGGCGGCCTCGACGCTGGTCCTCACCAGCCATCTGCCGTCGGAGCGCCGGATGCCGCTCGTGCCCTGGACCGCCGACAGCTCGCGGATCTCGTCACCGGCCCCGAGCGTGTCGAGTGCTTTGATCGCGTTGGCGGCGACGGCCAGCCCGGAGCCGACCGGCTCCAGGGACGCCGCCCGCTCGAAGACCGTCACGTCCCAGCCTCGCCGCTGTAGCGCCACCGCCGCCGCGAGCCCGCCGATGCCCGCTCCGATGACCACCGCACGTGTCATGACCTTCTCCTTTACTACAGATGTAGTGGATATTACTACTCCTGTAGTGGAACTACAAATGTAGTATCGAAGGGTGAAGTCCCAGCGCGCCGAGCTCGTCGCCGACGCCGCCATCGACCTGCTGGCGGATCGGGGAATGCGCGGCCTGACCCATCGAGCCGTGGACGAGGCGGCGGGACTGCCGCCGGGGTCGACCTCCAACCTGGCCCGCACCCGGTCCGCGCTCCTGGAGCTGACCCTCGCGCGGCTCACCCAGCTGGAGTCCGCCGCGTTCGCGCCGATCCTCGGCCCGCCGGGGCCGGACGTGGTCGAAGCCCTCGCCGAGATGACGGCCCAGGCGTTCTGGGTGCAGCTGACCGTCGGCCGCCGACGGACGATCGCCCGCTACGAGCTGGCCTTCGAGGCCACCCGCCGCCCAGAGCTGCGCACGATCTACGACAGGGCCGGTGAGCGCTTCCGTGGCCTCGCGGTCGCGATCCTCTCCGCCGCGGGGTCGTCCGACCCGGTACGGCACGGGCGCCAGTTCGTCGCCTTCGGCGAGGGGGTGATGTTCGACGCCGTCATCGGCGCCGGAGTGGAACCGACCCTGGACGACCTCCGCCTGGGGATCAGGGAAATCCTGCGGGGCATGCTCGGCCGCGAAACCCCGTAGGTCAAGGGCCGAGGTTCATGGGTCGCGGGTCACGGGTCGTGGGTCACGAGCCGTGTGCCGTGGGGGTTCGCGGGCGTTCGCGAGTTCCGGGGTGGGCGGGTTCGGCGGGGCAGGCCGGGCAGGCGGGCGTGACGGTCCGGCCGGGCGCCGGCGTGACGGTTCAGCGGGACAGGCCGGTGAGGCGGGCGCGGTGGGCGGGCCACTCGTCGTCGAGGATGCTGAAATAGGCCGTGTCGCGCCAGGTGCCGTCGGCGCGGCGGCGCTGGCGGCGCAGGGTGCCCTCGGGAACGCCGCCGACGCGCCTGATCGCGTTCTGCGAGCGGACGTTCAGGTTGTCGGTCTTGAGCTGGACCCGGTTCACCCCCAGCTTGTCGAAGGCGTGGTCGATCAGCAGGACCTTGCACTCGGTGTTCACCGCGGAGCGCCACACGGACCTGCCGTACCAGGTCCAGCCGATCTCGATGCTGTCGGCGTACCCCGGGGTGTCGATGTAGGTGGTCCAGCCGACCGCGCGGCCGGTCTCCTTCAGGATCACCGCGAACGGCACGTGGTCCGGGGCCTCGATCAGTCCTGCCGCGATCTTCGCGAGTTCCGTCTCGGTGCGCGGGGTCGGGGCGGGCATCCAGCGCCACACCTCGTCGTCGTCGCCACCGGCCAGGAACAGGTCCGGGACGTGGCCGTCGGTCAGCGGCTCCAGCCGTACGGTCTCGCCTTCGAGAATGGCGGGAGCGGGCATTTTCGCGGTCATGGGGCGACCCTAGGGCCCGAGGTGGACCTGTTCGAAGGTCCACTCACGGGGGGTTCCCGGGGACCACTCGGCGCTCGAACTGCCCGAGCCTGCGTCCCGCCGCCGAATCCTCGATCAGCCGCGTGAGCCGCTTCTCCCTCGTTTCGGGCCGCTTCGCGGTGGTCACCCAGTGCAGCGCCGTCTTGCGGTAGCCGGGCGGCTGGCTCTGGAACCACTCCCACGCCGCCGTCTCCGTCCGGAAGCGGCGCTCCTGCTCCTCGTCCAGCGCGGGGTCACCGTCCCGCTCGTGGGAGTAGATGGCCGAGTTGTCCTCGGTTCGCTGCTCGAAGGCCCGCAGGCCGGCGGGGCGCATGAGGCCGCGCTCGGTCAGTTCGGCGACCTTGGCGATGTTGACCGCGCTCCACGTGCTGCGCGCCTTGCGCGGCGTGAAGCGGTTGCTGTAGCTCTCGGCGTCGATGGTTTTGCGGACGCCGTCGATCCAGCCGAAGCACAGGGCCTGCTCGACGGACTGGGGCCAGGTGATGCTGGGGCGGCCGGTTCCCTTCTTGAAGAAGCCCACCAGCAACTCCGTCTCGGTCTCGTGATGCGCCTCCAGCCAGGCGCGGAACTCCTCGGGGGTGGCGAAGAAGACGGGGTCCATGGGGTTCAGCATAGGAGGCGTGTCGACAGTCATACCGTCCGGTCGGTACCCTCACGGAAGACCGTGAGGAGGGCCATGGATTTCGCGTTCGACGCCGAGACCGAGGAGCTGCGGGGACGGCTGCTCGGCTTCATGGACGAGTGTGTGTACCCGGCGGAGGAGGCTTTCGAGGCGCAGGCCGCCGAGAGCGGGTGGGCCACTCCGCCACTGATGGAGGATCTCAAGGAGGAGGCGCGCAGGCGCGGCCTGTGGAACCTGTTCCTGCCGGGCGAGCACGGCGCGGGCCTGACCAACCTGAGGTACGCGCCGCTGGCCGAGATCATGGGCCGCTCGCCGAGGATCGCCCCGACCGCCACCAACTGCGCCGCCCCCGACACCGGCAACATGGAGGTCCTCTCCATGTTCGGCAGCGAGTGGCAGCGCAAGGAGTGGCTGGAGCCGCTGCTGCGCGGTGAGATCCGGTCGGCGTTCGCGATGACCGAGCCGGACACCGCGTCCTCCGACGCCACGAACATCGCGCTGTCGATCGTCAGGGACGGATCCGAGTACGTCGTCAACGGCCGCAAGTGGTTCGCCTCGGGCGCGATGAACCCCAACTGCAGGATTTTCATCGTGATGGGCAAGACCGACCCCGAGGCGTCCTCGCACCGGCAGCAGTCGATGATCCTGATACCGCGCGACACGCCCGGCATGCACGTCAAGCGGGGCATGCACGTCTTCGGCTACTCCGACTCCGACCACGGCGGGCACGCCGAGATCGTGTTCGAGGACGCCAGGGTGCCGGTCGACAACCTGATCGGCGAGGAGGGCGGCGGCTTCGCGATCGCCCAGGCCCGCCTCGGGCCCGGCCGCATCCACCACTGCATGCGGCTGATCGGGATGGCCGAGCGGGCCGTCGAGATGATGTGCGTCCGCACCCTGTCGCGGAACGCGTTCGGCAAGCCGATCGCCCAGCAGGGTGTCGTCCAGGACTGGATCGCCGAGTCGCGGGTGAGGATCGAGCAGCTCCGCCTGCTCGTGCTGAAGACCGCCTGGCTGATGGACACCGTCGGCAACCGGGGCGCCCACGCCGAGATCCAGGCCATCAAGATCGCCACACCGCGCGATGTGGAGTGGATCCTCGACAAGGCCATCCAGTCCCACGGCGCCGGAGGCGTCAGCCAGGACTTCCCGCTGGCCGGTCTGTGGGCGGGAGCCCGCTCGCTGAGGCTGGCCGACGGGCCCGACGAGGTCCACAAGCGCTCCCTGGCCTACCGGGAGCTCAAGAAACACATGTGATCCGGCGCCGCTGTCGCCGTCCCGCACACCCGGGACGGCGAGAGCGACGCCGGGGTCGTCCCGCAGGCGCGGGGCGCACGAACCGATGAGGATCGGCGAAGGCCGACGAGTGTCGATGGAGATCGACGAAGGGAGCGTTCGTGGCGCTGGACGAGAAGGCGGTCAGGGAGCGGGCTGCCGCGTTCCTGGCCGGGCACGACCCCGCCGGGGACCGGCTGGAGTTCCTGCGGGCCAGGTTCGACGCCGGGCTGGCCTGGGTGCACTTCCCCGAGGGGCTCGGCGGGCTCGGAGCGGCGCGCGAGCTGCAGAACGTCGTGGAGCGCGAGCTGGAGGGGACGCCGCAGATCAACCTCGGGGTGCAGACGATCGGGCTGGGGATGGCGGCGCCCACGATCCTGACGTTCGGCACCGACGAGCAGCGGAAGCGGTTCCTGCGCCCGCTGTGGACCGGCGAGGAGATCTGGTGCCAGCTCTTCAGTGAGCCCGGTGCCGGTTCCGACCTGGCCACGCTCGGCACCCGCGCGGTGAGGGACGGCGACGAGTGGGTGGTGGACGGGCAGAAGGTGTGGACCTCCGGCGCCCACCACTCCCGGTGGGCGATCCTGGTCGCCAGGACCGACGCGGACGTGCCCAAGCACCGGGGGCTCACGTACTTCGTCTGCGACATGCACGCCCCCGGGGTCGAGGTCAGGCCGCTGCGGCAGATCACCGGCGAGGCCGAGTTCAACGAGGTCTTCCTCACCGGCGTACGGCTCGGTGACGACCTGCGGCTGGGGGAGGTCGGCGACGGCTGGCGGGTCGCGCAGACCACGCTCATGAACGAGCGGGTCGCCATCGGCGGCGCGCCGGTCCGGCGGGGCGGCGGCGTGGTCGGCCTGGTTACCGACACCTGGCGCTCCCGGCCCGAGCTGCGCACCCACGACCTGCACCAGCGGCTGCTGCGCCTGTGGGTGGAGGCGGAGGTGACCCGCCTGGCCGGGACCCGCCTGCGCGAGCAGCTCTCCGCCGGGCAGCCGGGACCCGAGGGTTCCGGTATGAAGCTCGCCTTCGCCGACCTCAACCAGGCCCTGTCGGGGCTGGACGTGGAGCTGCGCGGCGAGGAGGGCCTGGTCTACGACGACTGGACCTTCCGCCGCTCCGACACCGTCGACTTCTTCGGCCGGGGCCCCGGATATCGCTACCTCCGAGCCAAGGGCAACTCCATCGAGGGCGGCACCTCGGAGATCCTGCGCAACATCATCGCCGAGCGCGTGCTCGGCCTCCCCTCGGAACCCCGCGTCGACAAGGACGTGCCCTGGAAGGACCTTCCGCGATGACACGGAGCGAACCCGACGCAGTGAGCGGAGTGGGTCGCGAGGGACGAGCGGTCCGCGTAGCGAGCGAGGAGTGGTGAGCGACTGATGACACTGTTGTATACCGAGGTCGAGGAGGAGCTGCGCGCCTCCGTGCGGGATCTTCTCTCGGACCGCTGCGGGGCCGACGCCGTGTTGAGGCGTGTCGAGTCCGGGGTGCCGTACGACATGGACCTGTGGAAGACGCTGTCCCGGGACATCGGGGTGGCGGGCCTGCTCGTGCCGGAGGCGTACGGCGGGGCGGGGGCGTCGGCGCGGGAGGTCGCGGTGGTGCTGGAGGAGCTGGGACGGGCGGTGGCGCCGCTGCCGTTCTTCACCAGCTCGGTGCTCGCCACCAAGGCCCTGCTGCAGGTCGGCGAGGAGGACCTGATCCAGGAACTCGCCTCGGGGGAGACGACGGCGGCGCTCGCGGTGTCGCTGGCGGCCTCGCCGTACCGTCCGCTGCCGGAGACCGTCACCGTCACGGACGGGGTCCTGAACGGGGAGATCCGGGCGGTGGCGGGCGCGGACGTGGCGGACGTGCTGCTCGTTCCTGTCGGAACGGCGCTCCACCAGGTGGAGGTCGCAAACGTCCGGATCGACGTGGTGCCGTCGCTCGACCTGACGCGGCCGGTCGCCACCGTCACCTTCTCCGACACCCCCGCCGGTGAGGCGATCGGCAGGCTCGACGTGCGGAGGGTGCTGAACTTCGGCGCCGGCCTGCTCGCCTCCGAGCAGCTCGGGGTCGCCGAGTGGTGCCTGAGCACGACGCTCTCCTACATCAAGGAGCGTCACCAGTTCGCCCGGCCGGTCGGCTCCTTCCAGGCGATCAAGCACCGGATGGCCGACCTCTGGCTGGACGTGGTGCGGGCCCGCGCCGCCGCGAGGAACGCGGCCGACCTGCTGGCCACGGACTCGGGCGCGTCCTATGACGAGGAGGCGGTCCGGGACCGCGAGCTGGCGGCGGCGGTGGCCGCGTCGTGGTGCTCGGAGGTGGCGGTGCACGTCGCCGAGGAGAGCGTCCAGCTCCACGGAGGGATCGGGATGACCTGGGAGCACCCGGTGCACCTCTATCTCAAGCGCGCCAAGGCCACCGAGATCGCGCTCGGCACCCCCGGCGCCCACCGGGAGGCCGTGGCGGCCCTCACGGACCTGCCCGGACCGGCCTGACCGCACGCCGACGCGATGACCCCCGGCTCGGAGCCGGGGGTCATCGCGCTGTCACGCCGTAGAGCAGGGTGTCGATGATCCGGGCGGCGAGCGCGTCGGGATCGGGCCCGCCGGGCTCGTCCCAGGCGGGGCCGCACGCGATCTCGTTGAGCAGGGCCAGGTAGACCTGGCGGGTCCAGAGAAGATCGGTGCCGGGGGGAAGCAGCCCGGTCTCCCGTGCGCGCAGGAACAACGCGTCGCACCGGTCCATGGTCTCGGCCTGGATGCCCGCGGCCTCCTCGCCGAGCGGGTTGACGTGGCTGAGGGCGAACCGCCAGCGGGACTTGATGTGGAGCACGTTCGTGGTGGCCTGGTGCAGCGCGACCAGCGGGGGAGCGGTGTGCGGCCTGGCCGCCTCGACGGCCGCGCTGATCTCCCGCCACGCGGCGGTCGTCATGATCTCGACGAGGGCCTCCCGGCTGGCGAACCGCCGGTGGATGGTGGTCCTGGCCACCCCGGCCGCCTCCGCGATCTGCTCCATCGTCGCGCCCGGATTCTCGCCGAGGAGCTGCTCGGCCGCCTCCATGATCGCCCGGATGCTGCGCTCGGCGTCCGCTCGCAGCGGGCGGCCCTTTGTTTCCATGGTCAGATGTTACAGCAATGGTCTCGCTCGAAGATTTAGTGGAACTTTCGTGTTGCAGATAACTGGCAAGCTGCTACTTTCTAGGAGTGTTGGGACGTCGAAAGGGAGATCACGATGAGTAAGACAGCCTTGGTGACCGGTGCCTCCTCGGGACTCGGCGCGGAGTTCGCCCGGCGGCTCGCCGCCCGTGGGGACGACCTCGTGCTGGTCGCCCGTTCGGTCGACAGGTTGGAGAGGCTCGCCGGCGAGCTGCGAAGTTCGTACGGCGTGCGGGCCGAAGTGGTCGGCCAGGACCTCGCGGCGCCGGACGCCGCGTCGCGGGTGGTGGAGGAGGTGGCCGCCCGGGGGATGACCGTCGACCTGCTCGTCAACAACGCCGGCTTCGGCACGGCCGGCCGGTTCGCCGAGATCCCCGCCGAGCGGGATCGGGACCAGCTGATGGTCAACGTCGTGTCCATGGTTGGTCTGACGCACGCGTTCATCCCGGGCATGGTCGAGCGCGGCGGGGGCGCGGTCGTCAACGTGGGATCCACCGCGGGCTTCCAGCCCACGCCCTACTTCGCGACCTACGGCGGGTCCAAGGCGTTCGTGCTCACCTTCAGCCTGGCCCTGTGGAGCGAGTTCCGGGGCAGGGGGGTGAAGGTGCTGGCACTCTGCCCGGGGCCGGTCCAGACGGGGTTCTTCGACGCGCTCGGCACGGACAACGCGAAGATCGGCGCGCAGGAGCTGACGCCGGAGGCCGTTGTCGGAAGCGCTCTGCGCGCGCTCGACCGTGACCGGGGTTACGTGATCCCCGGGCTGGGCAACTCCGTCTCGACCCGGTTCTTGTCCAAGCTGCCGCGCCGGCTCGTCGCCCTGCTCGGGCGAAGGGTCACACGGGGAGTGCTGGCCGATCCGGTCGCAGCGAGGTGAGCAGCAGGTCGGCGAAGTGCGCCCCCAGCTCGGCGCCGGAGAGCGCGCCCTCGGCGCTGTACCAGGTGCCCAGGTGGTGGACGGAGCCGAAGAAGAAGTCGACGACGATGTCCGCGGGGACGTCGCTCCTGAAGGTGCCCTCGCGCTGTCCCTCGGTGACCAGGTCGCGGAAGCGCTCGTGATAGTTGCGCCGCTCGGCGCGGACGACCTTGCGGGTGTCGGGCGCGAGCAGGTGCATCGAGCGGAAGAAGATCTTGGAGTCGTCCAGGTTGTCCACCGTGGTCGTCACGACGTCCGCCGCGGCGGAGTGCAGGCGCTCGGACACCGTCCCGGGGCCGTCGGCGAAGTGGGTCAGCCGCTCCATCTGCATGCGCAGCACGCGCCCGTAGATCTCGTGGAGCAGGTCGTCCTTGGAGTCGAAGTAGTGGTACATCGCGCCCTTGGTGACACCGGCTGCCGAGACCACCTCCTGCACTGACGTACTCTCGAAGCCTCGCTCGGCGAACAGGCGGGTGGCCTCGCTGAGCAGGCGTTGTCGTACCGGCTCCTGGTCCTGAGTCATGCGTCCCCCATGCTGTGGTGAGGGAAAGCATACCGACTGGTCGGTTGTGCCGCTGGCGGCTGGCGAATACGTGTTACTTGCGTCACCTTCGCGATCCAGGGATAGCTGGAGCCCCCGATTGGGTATTTCATAGCCTGAGGATCTTCAGCGTGGCAGATCCCCCCTTCCTTGCCGACCGTTCTAGCCATGGGGGTTCGCTATGCCGGGCGGATCTATCTACGTGACGCCAGTCGACCAGGTCCACGGCCTGTCGCCGCAGGTCATGTACGAGCAGTTCTGGATCAAGGAAGTCGCCCAGCGCAGGAAGATGCGCGCGGTCAAGGCGGCGGTCGGCCTGGCCGTGGGCGTCGCGCTCGCCTACCGGTTCAACCTGTCCCCGCCGATCCTCGGGCTGCTGTGCGGCCTGCTCGTCGCCGCCGGGGACGCGTTCCTGACCTGGCGGGAGTACGACGCCACCGCCGTCTGGCGCGGCAGGCGCCGGGGCGAGACCATCACCGGCAAGCTGCTCCGCCGCAAGCTGCGCAGGGCCGGCTACCACATCCTCGAAGGCCGGGCCATGCCGGGCAAGGCCTCGGTCGACCACCTCGTCATCGGTCCCGGTGGCGTCTGGGTGGTCGACAACGAGGCGTGGGACCCCGACACCGAGATCGCCCGGTACGGCGACCGGCTGTTCCTGGGCGAGAAGTACGGCACGAAGGTGGCCAAGGCGCTCGTCGAGGTCTCCGAGTCGCTGGCCGAGGTGCTCTCCCGCGAGTCGGGCATCCCCGTCACCATCGAACCGCTGATCGCCGTGCACGGCGGCGAGATCAGGCGGTCGGTCACCGCGGAGGGGCTCACCCTCCTCAAGCCCCGCCTGGTCGCGCGCTGGATCCAGCAGGGTCCCCGGGCCGACTTCGACGAGGCTCAGGTGGAGGTCCTCGTCAGGACCGCCGCCCGGGTGCTGCGCCGCATGAGCTGACCGCGCCCGGTGCCCGGCCCGTTCGCCTGATTCCTACCGCCCGGGGTGTCCCCGGGCGGGCCGATCCACGTGGGCGGCGGGTACTCGCACCCGGCGGGATCCGGGAGGTCCGACGGTTCGTGAGACGAGTTCCTCGGTTCGTCGGGCGAGTTCCTCGGTTCGTCAGACGAGCTCCTCGATGAAGGCCGCCAGCTGCACGACGTTCCGGCACTCATGCATCGGCACGATCCCGCCGTACGCCGTCGCCAGCGAGTCGCCGCTGTCCCACTGGGCGGTCGGCTCCGGGTTGAGCCAGTAGGCGTGCCGGGCGCCGGCGGCCAGGCGCCTCAGTGTCTCCAGCGCGGGCGGCTGGTAGTTGGACCGGGCGTCGCCCAGGATCAGCAGGGACGTCTTCGGCCCGATCGCGTCGCCGTACCGCTCGGCGAACCTCTCCAGCGCGTGACCGTAGTTGGTCCGGCCGAACCGCACCATGTCGGCCTCCCGCGCCAGCCGGGTCATCGCCTCCACCACGTCCGCGCCCGGCACGAAGAACCGGGTGATCTCGTCCACGGTGTCCACGAACCCGAACGCGCGGACCTTGGTGAACTGCTCGCGCAGCGCGTACGTCAGCAGCAGGGTGAAGTGGGCGAAGGAGGCGACCGAGTCGCTGGTGTCGCAGAGGATGACCAGCTCGGGTTTGTGCGGGCGGCGCGGTCTGTTGAAGGTGGTCAGCGGCACCCCGCCGCTGGACAGCGAGGCCCGTACGGTCCTGCGGAAGTCGAGGCGGCCACGGTGGCCGAGCCGGTGCTTGACGGTCAGCCGGGC
The DNA here is from genome assembly GCF_051192615.1 of Streptosporangium sp. G11. Lineage (NCBI taxonomy): Bacteria > Bacillati > Actinomycetota > Actinomycetes > Streptosporangiales > Streptosporangiaceae > Streptosporangium > Streptosporangium sp. G11. The sequence goes on along the minus strand of NZ_JBPJUQ010000001.1, from coordinate 345,870 downwards.
GGCGAGGCGGCGGGCGAGCGGGTGGACCTCCCGGCGAAGCCTGGCCAGGTCGGCCTTGGTGATCCGCAGGAAGTCGAGCTGTTCGAGCGGCGGGCGTACGGCGGAGCGGGCGATCCGCTCGATCCCGGAGTCCTCGGCGATCCGGCGGCGCACGTCGCCGGAGACGGCGTCCTCGAAGCGCCTGGTGTTCTCGTCGATCCGCTGCCGGGCGACCTTCTCCGCCAGCCCGCCGCGCTCCCGGCCAGCGAGGACCTCGGCGAGCAGCCGCGCCATGAGCGTCTCCGGGGAGAGAGCCCGCATCACCGGGTAGGAGAACCAGTTCTGCCTGCCGGGGCCGGCGGGCTGGCGGCCGAAGCGCTCCACCATCGCCCGCGCGAACTCGTTCATCCCCTCGGCGCCCAGCAGCAGCTCGGCCAGCCGGTCGCGCAGCTCGGGAACCTCGGCGGTCTCCAGGTCCGGCAGGTCCGGCAGGTCGGGTCCGGCCGCGCGCGGCGCCTGCAGGCCGGTCGTCGAGGCGGGGAACCACAGGTCGAACAGCGTGTCGAAGCCGGGCCGGTGCGAGGGCCGCTTGACAAGCGTCGCGGCGTACGCGGCCCGTAGCGACTCCCGCTCGGCCAGGTCGATCACTTCCAGCGCCCTGGCCGCGTCCAGCCCCTCGGCCAGCGACACCGGCAGCCCGGCCTCGCGCAGCGCGTGCACGAACCCCACGTGCCGGTCGAGCAGGCTCACCTCCGGCCTCCCGTCCCGCGCCCCGGTCCGTCCGGGTTGCCCGGAACGCCGGTCGTGGTCCTCCCGGTTCCCAGGGCCGTGCGGGCGGTGCTCATCGCGGTGCCGTCCGCGGTGCTTCTCCCGGTGTCGTTCGCGGTGCTCTTCGCGGGGCCGATCGGGAGGCCGGCCAGGGGGCCGGTCACAGGGCCAGTTCCTTGCGGGCCCGCGTCTGGTCGGAGGCGTGCTTGAGGACGACGCCGAGGGTGGCTCCGATCGCCGCCTCGTCCAGCTCGGTCCTGCCCAGCGCCAGCAGGGTGTTGGCCCAGTCGATCGTCTCGGCGATCGAGGGCGACTTCTTCAGCTCCAGGGTGCGCATGGTGGCGACCGTGCGGGCCAGCTGCTCGGCCAGGCTCGCCTCGATCGCGGGCACCTGGGCCAGCACGATGTCGCGCTCGCGCTCCGGCGTCGGATACTCCAGGTGCAGGTAGAGGCAGCGCCGCTTCAGCGCCTCGGAGAGCTCGCGGGTCGCGTTGGAGGTCAGCACCACGTACGGCTTCCGCACGGCGGCGATCGTGCCGAGCTCGGGGATCGTGACCTGGTAGTCGGACAGGATCTCCAGCAGCAGCCCCTCCACCTCGACGTCGGCCTTGTCGATCTCGTCGATCAGCAGGACCACCGGCGTCTCCGACCGGATCGCGGCGAGCAGTGGCCGCTCCAGCAGGAACTCCTCGGTGAAGATGTCGTCGTGGGTGGCGTCCCAGTCCTCGCCCTGCCCGGCCTGGATGCGCAGGAGCTGCTTCTTGTAGTTCCACTCGTACAACGCCCTGGCCTCGTCCAGCCCCTCGTAGCACTGCAACCTGACCAGCCGCGCCCCGGTCGCCGCCGCCACGGCCTTGGCGAGCTGGGTCTTGCCCACCCCCGCTGGGCCCTCGGTGAGCAGTGGTTTGCCGAGCGCGCCCGCCAGGAAGACCGAGGTCGAGATGGAGTCGTCGGGGAGGTAGTCGACGGCGTCGAGCCGCTCGCCGGCGTCGCTCGGTGAGGCGAACCACATATGTGCTCCCAGTACAGGACCAAATGTTGTTCTAGCTTAGCCGGTGATCGTCCCCGCCTCGCGGTCGCCGTCGGCCGGCGGCCGTCGGCCGGTTTCGAGACGCCGCCCGATGTGCGCTATTCTTCAAGGGCTTCAAGCGCCGCTAGCTCAGTTGGTTAGAGCAGCTGACTCTTAATCAGCGGGTCCGGGGTTCGAGTCCCTGGCGGCGCACCGCACAGAAACCCTGGCTCAGTGCGCTGAGCTGGGGTTTCTCGGTTCTTGGAGGGCCTCCACCCGCCTCTGGACAGACCGAGGCGCGCCATTGGTTGCTCGCTGGTTGCTCTTCGGCACGGTTCCGGCACGCGACAGGATGTCCTGGCACCCGGCATGGACCCGATCGTCAACACCGGCCCATGCGGACATCCAGGCAAGGGCAGCCTGCAAGGCTTTGGCTGCGCGTTGGGGCGAGTTATCTTTGCTCCCAGCTCAAGACATGATCAAATCGGCCGTAACGCGCGCTCCTGATGTTGGCCTGCTCTGCGCCTGCCGATGATTACGTCCGCCCAGGTCATGACTCTGTGAGGGCTTCGCATGGCGTACGCGAGCTTCGGTCACCCGGGAGACGGAGGCGCGTACGGCAGGATGATGCGCTGTGCTCCTTCGCTTGGCCTACCTGACTGTCACGAGCGCCTTCGCCGCGCTGCGGTTGCTGCTCACGAGTGATCGGGACAAGGACATGGAGATACTTGCTCTGCGTCACCAGATCACCGTCCTTGAACGCCAACTCGGTGCTGACACCAAAGTGCCACTGCCGCGCGGAGGTCCTGCGCCGGCTACGGCTCCTCGTCCGGCCGGACACCGTCCTGCGTTGGCATCGCGATCTGATGCGACGGCGTCACGCCCGTATCTGCCGGCCGAAGCGGCCAGGACGCCCGGCCCACGGTCCGCTCCATCCGCGCTCTCATCCTGCGCCTGGTCCGGGAGAACCCCAGCTGGGGCTACCGGCGGGTTCACGGCGAGCTCACCACGCTCGGCATCGAGATCGCACCGTCTACATCTTGGCCGTCATCGGGCACGCCATTAGGCGCATCCGCGTGCTCGGCACCACCGCGCACCCGAGCGCGAGCTGGGTCGTCCAGGCAATAAGGAACCTGGTGATGGACCTGGACGATGCGGGCTGCCGGGCACGCTTTCTGCTCCGCGATCGGAATGGTAAGTTCCCGGCGTTCATGGACGAGATTCTCGCCGAGGTCGGCATCGAGACAGTGCTCACCGGTATTCGGATGCCGCGTACGATCGCGATCATGGAGCGGTGGGTGCAGTCCTGCCGCCGTGAGCTTCTCGACCGCTGCCTCGTATGGAACGAACGCCACCTGCGGCACGTCCTGCGCGAGTACGAACGCTTCTACAACCAGCACCGGGCCCATCAAGCCCTGGACCAAGCCGCCCCGCTGCGTCCCGCCCGGACCCGATCACCGATCCCGGGCGCATCATCGACCTGAACATCCGCCGACGAGACCGGCTCGGCGGCATTCTTCACGAATACTCACATGCCGCTTGACCTGCATGGACGGAATTCCGGCAGGAGCAGGGTTTGGCGAGCGGTCTGGAGATACGGACCGGGAGAAATCCCGGTACCGCGCTCAAGGCCGACTCGGCTCTGTCGCAGAATCTGCGACAGAGCCCGAAGTGACAACCTCGCGTCAGCCGCCGACGTGCTGGGACAGCGTCCGGGAGATCGTGCCGCCCAGGCTGATGATCCCGCGGGCATTCGGGTGGGCCGCGGCCGGGAGAATCTCGTCCGACCCCTCGGCGCGCAGCGGCTCGATCCACCGCCTGTCCTTGCTCGCGCACATGTCGTGCCCGATCGAGGGCTTGTAGGTGTCGACGTAGATCGCGCCGGTCCTCTTGGCCTGCTCGGCGATCGCCTTGTTGAGCCGTACCGTGATGTTGCGCAGGTAGGCGAAGTCTCCCTCGGCGAACGGCACTTGGGCCGAGCGGCAGCTCTTACCACTGTCGGGCAGCAGCGACGGGTAGCCGACCAGCGCGATGGAGGCGTGTGGGCTGTGCCGCTTGGCGTCGATCACCACGTCACCGATGCGGGACTTGACGGAGTCGATGGCGGCCAGGATCTCATCCTTGCCGGACTTGTTGTAGCTCTGGCGGCACGGGTCACCGGTGGCCTTCTGCAAGCCGAGCAGGGCGCAGTTCATGACAATCTTACTGAAGCCGATGTCGTTGCCGCCGATGGACACCGTGATCAGGTTGGTGTCGGCCTTGAGCGCCTTGATCTGCGCGGGCTGGCCCTTCTGCGCGTTCCAGATGCTGCGGGTGGTGGCGCCTGCGCATGCGACGTTCTTGTAGCTCGCCGGCTTGGCCACGGCTTGTAGGACGGCGGGGTAGTTCACCTTGCCGCGACCGCACGCTTCACTGTCGACCGGAAGGGTGCCGTATCCGGAGGCGTAGGAGTCGCCAAGTGCGACGTAGCGCACGGCGGGCGCGCTGCTCGCGGCGGCCGTGGCGGTTCCCTGGCCTGCGGTGACGAGCGCGGCGCAGGCACCGAGCACGGCGGTGGCCGTCACGGTCGCACGACGGGCGGGTCGTAGGCGGGAAGTTCGGGACATGAGGGCCTCCATCACGAAAATGACCGGGATTGCGGGCCCTGGCCCGTCGCCGCGCGCTCGGAGGACGGCGGCGGGCCGGAACCCACCGCCGCACCTTGGCGGTGGCCACTGCTCATTCACTAGTTCGTTTTCTGTTCAGTCGTCGGTCACCCGGCACGACGGGCAAAGGGGGAAAGCTTCAGTTACTTCATGCATGGGGGGAATGATCTGGTTCTCGGACGGCGCCTGCAGGCTGCGCGGGAGCGGGCTTTCGTGGGGCGGGAGGAGGAGCTCGCCGTCTTCGACGCGGCGCTGGGGGGCGGCTGGAGCGTCGTGTACGTGTACGGCCCCGGCGGCGTCGGCAAGTCCGCGCTGCTCCGCCGCTTCGCCGAGCACGCGGCGGCGATCGGGCGAGCGGTCACGACGGTGGACGGGCACACGCTGGATCCGGTGCCGGCGTCCTTCGGGCCGAGGCCGAGGCGGTGCTCGGTGATGAGAGCGCGGTGCTGCTCATCGACACCTTCGAGCGCGTCCAGGGTCTGGAGGGCTGGCTGCGCGAGCGGTTCCTGCCCCGGTTGCCGGTCGGCGCGGTGGTCGTGGTGGCCGGGCGCGTGCCGCCGGACCTGATGTGGCAGGCCGACCCGGCCTGGGCCGGCGCGCTGCGCGTACTGCCGCTGCGCGACCTCGGGCCGACAGAGGCGGCGGCGCTGCTGGACGAACGCGGCGTGAGCGACGAGTTGCGCGAGCCGCTGCTGGCCTTCGCCGGCGGTCACCCGCTGGCCCTCTCGCTGGGCGCCGCGGTGGCGGTCCGGGACAGCAAGACGAGCTCGCGCTGGACGCCCAATGATCGCCGCGGGCCAGCAGGCTCATGCCGATCTCGCTCATCGACCCGCCGACGCTGCGCCCGGTGACGGTGCCGGCGATGGCGACCACGGAGTTCTCCGGGCGGCGGAAGTCATGCACCACCACTTCACAGAACGAGCCCAGCGTCGCACGATCCCCTCGACGACGGGGGCGAGCCGTCCTGCTCACCCTTCACGGGCGGGCTCCCGTACACGAGCGAGGGCTTCGATCTCGATGAGGCCCCCATAGGGCAGCGACGCGGCACCGACGCAGCTGCGGGCGGGGCGGGGTCGGGCGAAGAAGCTCTCATAGGCGGCGTTGAGCCGGGACCGGTCGGTGATGTCGGTCAGGTAGGCCACCACCTTGATCACGTCACCACGCGCGGCCCCGACAGATCGCAACGCCTCGTCCAGATTGGCGAACGCCTGCGCGCACTCGGCATCGAACCCGCCAGGCACCAGCACACCGGGCTCGCTCACGCCGAGCCGTCCTGAGATCGCCACGAGGTCGCCGCTTCGGAACGCCGTCGAATATGGATGCTCATCGGTGGGAGACATCGGAGGCCCTCCAGCAGTAGATCGTTTAGACGGAATGTACAGAGTCTAGATGAAACGTCCAAATTCTGACGAGAGTGAGCCGCTGAGACGCTGGTCAGAGGGCGGGGTTCGCCGACGACCTTGTGTTCACCGTCCTATGGGGGGTGGCTGACCCTGACGGCGCTGGTCGAGGCAGGGCTGCCTCGCGCTGGCGGTGGCCACGTGCATGACGGCCTGGTTCGTCCGCCGCTTTGCCGAGCGCCCCATCGCTCCGCTCATCAAGCAGGCCGGCTACGGGCGGCGATCAGATCAGGAGGTCGGCGAGCACCATGTTGACCCCGCTCTTGAAGCCGTCCAACGCGCAGGCGGGTCATCAACGTGACCGGCACTCATGGCGCCGTCGAGGAGCAACATGAGCGTCGCCGCGGCGGGCTCTGGGCGCGGATGACGACTATTCCGCAGCAACTGCGTCAGGAACAAGCGGAACCAACGTCGGTGCGCCGCAACAACAAGCCGGACCGGATGATCATGGTCAGGATATTCGGCCGCGGCGTTGAGGAATGCACATCCGCGAAAACCAGGGCTCTGTATTCGCTGTTCGATCCCCGTGACGAGGGCGGTGAGCACCTCTGAGGCGCTGCCCGCGCGTCCGGCCAAGGCGTCCACCGTGACGCGGATCCTCTGGTCATGCTCCTCAAGGTAGGCGCGAACCAAGTCGTCTTTGGCTGGGAAGTGCCGATAGAAGGTCGCTTTCGTCACTTTCGCCTCAGCTGCCAGACGGTCTACGCCGACCATGTGGATGCCCTCCGCATAAAACAGGCGAGTGGCCGTCTGTAGCAGGCGTTGCCGTGCCGGCGAGCCGAGGCCCCGAGTCTCGCCCGCACGACCGCGTAGGTTCGCCTGCACCACTTCGGCTTTCCTGGCCATGCGCATATCCCCTTGACAACACTTCCAGCACGCGACGTGGAGCAGCGACGACGTCTACCCCACCGAGGAGGCGATGATCAGTAGCGCCCCCCCAAATCACCGCGTCCTGGCGTTAGGAGCGCCTGGAGGACGCGGGTCATCGGATGCAGCTCAACCAGCCGGAGAAGGTCAACGAGCTGTTGCTCGGCTTCCTGCCCTCGGGGCGCTGAGCCCGTCCCGCGACGGCGGCCGGTGGACACCGGCTCAATGCCGGGGGCCGGCGGGCGGTCCGGCCTTGCCCGCCGGCGTCGTGCAAGTGAGTTTCAGCACGACGTATGTCGTTGCGTACTGAACGGCGCTCGCGAGCCGGCCAACCACCACGGCTATCACAGTCGTTCTCCCCTCGACCATGCCCGGTCTCCTCGGACAGGCGCGATCGCACTGCCCCAGCCGGGCTTCGCCGCTACTGTCGCGGCATCGGCTGACCAGCCGACAGACCATCGGGTGACCACTTAACGATCGCCCGGCAGTGCCGTGCCCGGGCGCCGCCGGGGCCGGCGCTCTTGATCCGCCCCGGCGGCTGCCCGTCTCCTCACAAGACGTCGTGCCCGCTGCCGCAGTCCTTGCCGAGCTTGCCGGCATCGCACACACGCAGATCGAAGTCCTTCGTGATGCGGAAGGGCCCGAAGTGCTTCTTACCGCTGACGACCTTGTGGGTCTCCTGGCGCTTGTCGCCGAGCTCGTCGTAATACCGGAACCTCACATAGGTGTAATCCTGCGGCTTGGGCTTGCCGTCCCACAGAAAACCCTTGAAGTAGTAGTGGCCGCCCTGCTTGTAGACGCGGCCCTTGAAATAGCCCTCCTTGTTAGGCGACCCATACGTGAAGCTTTTGGCCACCACGGTCGAGGACGCCTGGGCGGGCGCGGTGGCCAGGCCGACGGCCATGGAACCCGCCAGAACGGCACTGACGGCGAGGGTACGCATTCTTGGCACAGTCTTCTCCATAAGCTGCAACGATTGATCAGTCGAGGGCCGCCGCCGAGCGGCGATCATACCCAGAGCCTGTCCCAGTCCATCTTCGACGCCTCAGTGCAGGGCGGGCAGCTCACCGACAGGCTGACCGTGCCGTCGTTCCAGGCGGTGAGGTCCTTACCGGGGAATCCGTGGCTGCGCCAGTAGCGGTAGAAGAAGCCAGGGCCGGTGACACCGCCCCACTCCCACATGAACCGCAGGTCGCCTTTTACGCACGGTGCCTGGACGCGGACATCCTTCGGCGTCAAGGCCGCGAGGCATCCGCCGCTCAGGCTGGCCCTGTTCTTCAGGAACGTGTACTGGAAGTCGTTGTAGTTCTCCCAGTGCTGGTTGGCGACGTTCTTGTTGCACTTCATCATCATCAGACGGCCGGTTGTGGTCTGTGCCTCCAGACACAGACCCGACTTGGTGTTCTTCAGCAGGTACCAGCCCGACTCAGCAGACGCCGGCGCGGCGTTGAGGGTCAGCGTGGCGGTGACGGCCAGGCCAGCGCACAGGCCGAGTAGTTTTCTCATCTTCGGTTGGTTTCCAGAATGTCGGCTCGGATGGGAGGCCCACATGCTCCAACGATCGACTGCTCAGAAACAAGATCACTTTGTGTCCACTTCTCGCCGGGATCCCGGAGCAACGCTCACCGTGTTCTCGCGGACGGAGCCCGGTTGCGGTGACCGGGCAGCGAGGCCGTACAGGCGGGCACGACGCGCGACCGGATGACGCCGATCCAGGTCAGGGCCAGGATGAGAATGTAGAACCGCGTCTCGGCCCAGAAGGTCCAGTAGACGACGTCGATGTTGGGCACATCCGCCATGGCCTGGAACATCGTCAGGTTCGAGAGGACCTGGCCCACAGAGATGGGGATGAGAACCGCACCCCAGTACGGCGGCCCCGCCGCCCGCACGAGCCGGAGGAACGTGTCGGCCTGGGCCGCGCAGTGCCTGGACGAGATGGGCCGGGCGACGGCCGGGTGCCTGACGTCACCAACCACCCTTGCTGAGCTGACCGCGCACCGCGCCGTCGGGAAAGTCCGCGGTGTGCAGGTTGGTGTACCAGTTCTTCGGGTTCTTCTTGATGCCCTCGGCGACCGAGGACGAGGCGCTCGCGACGCCCGACGCGCCGGTGATCCCCTTGGGCAGGCCGCCGGGCGCGGCGAAGAAGTCCACCGCGACAGGACCGTTCACGCCCTTCTTGCCTCGATGGAGGTGGCCGTTGGCCGGCTGCGCGGTCAGGCCGTGCCAGAGCGTGGCCCAGTGCACCTTCCTGCCCTTGACCCAGACGAGCCAGACCGCCACGCCCTGCTGGTCGCCGACCTTCTTCCCGGGCTCACGCACCTCCTGCGTGGCGTTGGCCAAGGCGGTGAAGGTGGTCTTCGCATCCGTGTCCAGGACCGTGACCAGATCGATCTTCGGCACCCGCTTGAGCTGGGCCCGTACGGCGCCGCCAGGAAACTCGCCGGTGTGCAGGTTGGCGTACCACTTCTTCGGCGACTTGGCGATGTCGGCGAGCAGGTCCGCGCCGGCACGACTGATCCCGGCGACGGCGTTGAGCCCGGTGGGCAGCTTCTGGCCGAAGAACGGGATCTTGACCGGCCCGTTCCTGCCCGACTTGCCCTGGTGGATGTGGAAGGCGGTGGGAGCCCCCACGCCCTGCCAGCGGACGGCGTACTCGATCTTGCTACCGCTGATGTGGAAGTAGGCGACGGCCTTGCCGTTGTCGTCGCCCTCGCCCACCTCGTTCGCACCGACCAGGGTCGCGGCCAGGTAGACGTCCGCGCGAGCCGCGGCGGGTGCCGCGAGCACGCCGGCGGCCAGGACCGAGGCGGCGGCCACGGCGGTCGTTCTCGGAAAAGTGAATGTCGTGCATCGGTTCGAGAACGTCTTCGACACTCATGCCTTCTGGCTGGCCGCGCAGGAGGACGAGCCCGCCCGCCTGGTCTCATGACGCCATGAAGGCGGGACGAACCAGGCCCGATAGACGGCGGGCACGAGCGCTACGGCCGGGCCTCGTCGATGGCTCGCAGCAGCCGGGCGCGGGAAGGGCCGGGCGCGGGCACCCGCGGGGCATCTGCGGCCAGGTCACGGGCCCTGTTCGCCAGCCCGGTGGCGAGGATCGCCTTCTCCGGCGTGGCGAGCAGGTGAGCGACGTCCGCCACGCCGCGCAGCACGTCGCCGTCCACGTACGCGGCCGCGTCGAGCGCCTTGCTCAGCGTCCATTCGGCGTCACCGCTCTCGTACGTTCGCCCGCGGCGCGTCGCGTCGAGTTCGGCGAGCCGGTGCCGTTCCCACCGGCTGATTCTCTCGTACACCGGGGTGAGAGCATTCTGGACGGCCTCGTCGAACCGCAGCGCGAGCTTTCCCGGGTCGTCCAGCCCGTGCACCTGCACCGCGTCGCGCAGGAGGTGCGCCTGCGTGAACGCCAGGGAAAGGCCGAGCCCGAACATCGGGTTGGTGACCGCCCAGGCGTCACCGACGCTGAGCAGGCCGTGGACCGCCGCCCGTCGATCCACGACGAGCGGGCGGCGGCTGGTGGTCTCGTCGGCCGTCCACAGCACGTCGCTGACCGGGATGCCGTCGGCCCACGGAGCGAGGGACGGGAACAGGGCCGCGACCCGCTGCCAGACGGCGGCGTGCCGCAGGTCGCGCAGCGGCAGATCCTCGGCCGGCACGGCGAAGGTCACCGACCAGGTGCCGACGTCTCCGGGGAGTACGAGGGCGGACAGGCCGTCGTGATGCTCCAGCGGCCAGATGGGCGAGGGCGGCATGGGGCCCGCGAAATGCCGGGCATAGTAGGCGAAACCATCCTTGGCCAGCTCCTCGACCGGCCGGGCGATGCCCGACCGGTCGAGCAGCCCGGGGATCGGGCTCCTGCGCCCGCTCGCGTCCACCACCAGGTCGGCCCGAATGGTCTCCTTCGCGCGAGTCTCGACTCCGCGCAGGCGAGGCAGCGAGCCGCCCCCGATGAGCAGCCCGGTCACCTCCACACCACGGCGGACGGTGACGCCGGGCATGCTTCGCACCGTGTCGGCCAGGGCCGCCTCCAGGACGGGACGACGTACGGCGATCGTCTCGAACCGCTGGTCGCCCTCGCGATGACCGTCCAGAGCCCGCCAGGAGCCGGCGATCGCATTGCCGGGGACGGCCCCGGCCTCCTTCAGCCTGGCGGCCACCTGCGGGAAGTCCACCCGCAGCCGTTGCCAGCCGGACGCCGTGAGGCGATGCGGCAGGCGGAACTGGCTGACGCTCGGCCGCTCCCACAGCTCCCAGGCCCGATGGATGATCCCGGGCCCGGCGGGGTCCCGGTCGAGCAGCGTCACCTGATGCCCGTCCTTGGCGAGCAGCAGGGCGGTGACCAGACTGGCGGGCCCAGCTCCCACCACCACGATGAGCGACATCTTGAACCTCCAGAAGCGTGTCTCCGAACGGTCAGGATGTTCGCGAAGACTGCTCATTCACCAGGCCAACCAGGTGCCCACTTCTGCTCCAACCGACGCCGGTCGTGCCGTGCGCGGAAACCGGGCTAGCCGAGGTAGGCGGCGCGTACCCGAGGATCGGCGAGCAGTTCACGGCCTGGGCCGGAGAGGGTGGTGCGGCCGAGGTCGATCACGTAACCCCGGTCGGCCAGGGTGAGCGCGGCGAGGGCGTTCTGCTCGACCATGAGGATCGTCGTTCCCTGGTCCCGTAGCAGCGCGATGGCGCCGAGGATGCGCTGGCTCATGATCGGCGACAGCCCCATGGTGGGCTCGTCGAACATGAGCAGCTTTGGCCTGGCCATCATGGACCGTCCGATCGCCAGCATCTGCTGCTCGCCGCCGGAGAACAGCCCGGCCCGCTGAGTCCGCCGCTCGCCGAGGACAGGGAACAGCTCGTACACCCGGTTCATGTCCTTGGTGACCTCGCCGTCCCGGCGGAGGTGCCCGCCGAGCATCAGGTTCTCCTCGACCGTCATCCCGGTGAACAGCCTGCGGCCCTCGGGGCAGTGGGCGATACCGAGGGCGAGCACGGTGTGCGCGGGCAGGTGATGGATCGGGCGGCCACGGAAGCGGATCTCGCCACGGTGTGGGCGGAGGAGGCCGGAGATGGTCCTGAGCGTGGTGGTCTTGCCCGCGCCGTTCGTGCCGACCAGGCAGGCGATCTGCCCCTCCTCGACGGTGAAGCCGACGTCCTGCACGGCCTCGATCGCACCGTACGCGACGGCGAGTGCGTTCACTTCGAGCATCAGGCGGCTCCGAGGTAGGCCTCGATGACCCGCGGGTCGGCGCGTACGGCCTCGGGCGGCCCGTCGACGAGTAGTTGCCCACGCATCAGCACGTGCACGTGGTCACAGAGGGAGAAAATGAACTTGGTGTCGTGTTCGATCACCACCACGGCGGTGCCGCGCTCGCGGATGGCGAGGATCAGCTCGCGGATGGCGGCCGTCTCGGTGGCGTTCATGCCGGCGGTCGGCTCGTCGAGCATGAGCACCGACGGGTCGCTCGCCAGCGCCCTGGCGATCTCCAGGCGTCTCTGGTCGCCGTAGGCCAGGCTGCGGGCAGGGATGCGGCCGGCGGGGTCAAGGCCGACGAAAGTCAGCTCGGCGCGGGCTCGTTCAACCGCCTCGGCCTCACTCCTGCGAAAGCCTGGGCCGTGCAGGAGAGCCGCCAGCAGCCCTTGCCTAATCCGGGTGTGCCGGCCGACGAGCACGTTGTCGAGGGCCGACATCTCGGTGAACAGGCGGATGTTCTGGAAGGTGCGCGCGATCCCGCTGCGGGCCGCCTCGGCGGGATCCGCGGCGAGCGGGCGCCCGTTCAGCAGCACCTGCCCAGACGTGGGAGCGTACAGGCCGGTCAGGCAGTTGAACAGGGTGGTCTTGCCTGCGCCGTTCGGGCCGATCAGACCGATGACTCGGCGGTCCGGCACGGTGAGCGACACCCTGTCCAGGGCGACGAGCCCGCCGAAGGTCATGGACAGGTTCTGCGCGGTCAACGTCATGAGGACACCAACCCCTTCGGACGGAAACGCATGATGAGGATGAGAGCGAGCCCGAAGAGCATCAGCCGGTAGTCGCTGAACTCGCGCAGCTTCTCTGGCAGCACGAACAGCAGCGAGGCGCCCACGACCGCGCCGGGCACGGTGCCCATCCCACCGAGGATCACCGCTGCCAGCAAGGTGACGGACTCGCTGAAGTCGAAGCTCTCGTACCCGACGGTCCCCAGCTTGTGGGCGAAGACCGCGCCGGCCAGGCCCGCCAGCGTGGCGCCGACGAGGAATGCCAGGATCTTGGCCCGGCCGGTGCGCACGCCCATGGCCCTGGCGACGTCCTCGTCCTCCCTGATCGCCAGCCAGGCCCGGCCGGTACGGCTGTGCTTCAGGTTGGTCAGCACCGCCATCGCCCCGGCCACCATCAGCACGGTCACCGCGTAGTAGAGGAAACCCGCGGGCAGCCCGCCGACCGGCCGGTCGAACGCCAGGCCGAACATGGTGATCGGCGGGATTCCCGGCATGGAGTTGGCGCCGCCGGTCAGCCCGCCGAGGTCGTTCTGCGCCGCACGGAAGAAGATCTCCCCGAACGCGAGTGTCACGATCGCCAGATAGTCACCCCGCACGCGCAGGGTGGGCGCGCCCACCACCACGCCGAGCAGTCCGGCTGTCGCCGCCCCCGCGAGCGCGGCGATCGGGAAGGGGACCGTGTGGGCCAGATTCGCCGCGGTGAACGCCCCGATACCGAGGAAGGCCACGTAGCCGAGGTCGAGCAGCCCCGCCAAGCCCACGACGATGTTGAGCCCGATCGCGGTGGCCGCGTAGACACCGATGGTGGAGGCCACCGTCATCCAGTAGCCCGTGCCCGCCTCGGTGAGCGGCAACAGCATCGCGCAGGCCAGCAGGACCGTGATGCTGAAGAGCCGATGCCGCTCGGCCAACGCGGAGAGCCATGCGAGCACCCCGTAGGCGGACAGGATACCGACCAGGCCGACGGCGAACCCGAGGAAGGCCAGAAACTCGGCCCCGCCGTGGGGATTGGTCGCCCGGCTCTGCCCGCCCGCCGTCAGCGTCGCCGACACCAGCCACAGCAGGGCCACGAACGCGACGACCAGGACCGGCCAGGCAACCGCACGAACGGGCGGCTTCCACTCCGGCGCCGCTTGTCCGCGGCCCAGCCACGCGAGGAGGGCGCCTCCGGCCAGCGCGACCGGGCCGCCGAACGACAGGGCGCCGAGAGCGGTCAGGAAGCCGGTGTGGACGAGCGCGACGATGATCACGCTTACGCCGGCCGGCCTGCTCGCCCGCGGCGCGAACGCGGCCAGACCGAGAAGGACCAGGTGCAGGCGGAACCCGGTGGCCAGGTACGGGGCATCGAAGAACTGCAGCGTGGCCAGGTCGGGGTACGCCCCGCCGGGCAGCACGGCGGAGGCCCACGGCGACAGCGCCCCCACCAGTACGAGCACGGCGCCCGGCACAGAACGCCACAGGCCTGTCACCGGTGCGCGCACGTCCGGAGCCGGTCGAGTCTTCAGTGCCGTCATGCCCGCTCTCCTTCCGGTCGGCCGAGGAGGCCCTGCGGCCGGAACATCAGCACCAGGATCAGCAGCACGAAGACCCAGACATAGTCGTACTGGGCGCCGCCCCAGGCGTACTGGCCGGCCAGCGACTTCACCAGCCCGAGGCACAGGGCGCCGAGCATGGCGCCGCGGATGCTGCCGATGCCGCCGAGCACGGCGGCGGTGAAGGCGAAGATGCCGTTCTGGAAGCCGATCGCGGTGTCGATCTGCGTGTAGTGGACGCCGTACAGGACGGCACCCACTCCGGCAAGGACCCCGCCGATCACGAACGTCGCCAGGATCACCCGGTCCGGGTCGATGCCCATGAGGCGGGCGGTGTCCGGGTCCTGAGCGGTGGCGCGCATGGCGCGGCCCAGCCGCGAGCGCTCCACGTACAGGTGCAGGCCCGCGGCGAGCAGCGGCGCCACGGCGATGGCCAGGACCCCGGTCCACAGGATCATCACGGGACCGAGCGTGAGGCTGCTCTCGGCGAACGCGCGCGGGAAGGCCAGCGGCGCGGTCGCCCCCGGGTAGAAGACCCGCACGACCTCCTGCAGCAGGATCGACACACCGAGCGCGGTGATCAGCGGCGCCAGCTTGTGCGCGCCGCGCAGGGGCCGGTACGCCCACCGCTCCATCGCCACCGCGACGGCGACGGAGACCGCCACCGCCGCGACGACCATGACCGGCAGGGCCAGATACCAGGGTGTTCCCGCGGGCAGCAGGTACAGGAAGGCGAAGTGGGCGCCGAACGCGCCCACCATGAACACCTCACCGTGCGCGAAGTTGATCAACTGGACGATGCCGTAGACCATGGTGTAGCCGAGCGCGATCAAGCCGATCAACGCGCCCAGCACCAGACCGTTGACGATCTGTTGGGCCAGTGTCGCCACGGCTCACTTCGCCTCGAACTGGTCGCTGAGCACGTCCTTCCACGCGCCGGACGTGACCTTGTAGACGGTGAACATCTTGTTGACGCTGTCCCCGTACTGGTCGAACCCGATGGTGCCATTGGCGCCGGCGTCGGTCTTGTACTCCTGTACCTGCTTGATCAGCTCAGTGCGCTGCTCGACGGCGCCCGTCCAGTCACCGCTCGCGGTCACCTTGGCGACGGAGGGGACGATCACGTTGGCCGCGTCGAAGGCGAAGGAGCCGAAGCCTCCGATCTCCTCAGCGAAGCCCTTCCTCTTGTACGCCTCGATGAACGCCTTGCCGCTGTCCAGCTTCTCGATCGGTGCGCCCACCGAGGTGGCGACGTCGCCCTCCTTGCCACCGAGCGCGATGAACTGCGGGTCGAACAGGCCATCACTCCCCGAGATCGGCACGTCCAGGCCCACGTCCTTGGCCTGCTTGCTGAGCGGCCCGGCCACGTGGTACTCCGACCCGACGAAGATCGCGTCGGGGCCGACGGCCTTGACCTTCGTGAGCACGCTGGAGAAGTCGCTGTCGTTCTCGTTGACCTTTTCCCGGATGACGACCTGGGCGCCGAGCCGCTCAGCCTCCTTGGCGAACTCGGTCGCGCTGCTCTCGCCCACGGCCTTGCCATCGGTGATGATCGCCAGTTTCTTCTTACCCTCCTTCTCCACCAGGTAGCGGGCGTTGAAGGGGCCCTGCAGGTCGTCGGTGCCGACGACGCGGAAGTAGTTGTCGTACTGGCGCTTCGGCGCGGTGGCGAAGTCCGCGCCTCTGGACAGCGCCGGGTCGGTATTGCCGGGCGAGATCTGCAGCAGCTTGGCCGTGGCGATCTTCGGCTGGATGGCGCGGGCCACCCCCGAGTTGTAGGACCCGACGATCCCGACGACGTTCGGGTCGTCGGCGAAGCGCTGGGCCGCCGCCGCGCCCTTGTCCGGGTTGGCCTCGTCGTCCTGCGCGTCCATCGCGAGCTGGTAGCCCTTGACCGCGCAGGCCGCGTTGGCCTGCTCGATGGCGAGCTGCACCGAGTTGCGGATGCCCAGCCCGATCGCCGACAGCTTGCCCGACATCGGCGCGATGACGCCGACGACCAGCGTGCCCTTGCTCGTGTCGCACCCGCCGGTACCACCCGTGGCCTCGGTCTTGCCGGCCCCGCATGCGCCGGTGCCCAGCGCCACGCCCGTCGCCACGAGCGCGGCCAGCAGGCCGGTGCTCTTCCTTGTCACTGCGATCTCCCCATAGTCACGTTCCACAACGGATCGGGAGACAAGCTAAAGTTCGCGGCTATCCATCCGACAGCCCGATCTCCGACCGAAACCTGTCCGCGGCAGCGGCGCTGACCTGCGGAGATTGGGCATTTATCGGTCTGTGGAATGGTCAGCGGCGCCACCTAACCTGCCGCCATGCACACCATTGGCCTCATCGGCGGCTTGAGCTGGGAATCGACGGTCATCTACTACCAGATCATCAATCAGCGGGTACGCGAACGGCTCGGCGGCAGTCATTCCGCCAACAGCCTGATCTGGTCGGTCGACTACACGAGGGTCGAGGAGCTTATCTTCGCCGGCCGGTGGGACGAAGTGAGCGCGCTGCTGGCCGACGCCGGCGGCAAGCTCGAAGGCATGGGCGCCGAGATGCTGCTCGTCTGCAGTAACACCTTCAACCGGGTGGCCGACGACGTCGCGCGGGCCGCGAGCGTACCCGTCCTGCACATCGCCGACGCCGTGGGCGCAGAGGTGCGCGCCAGAGGATGGCGCAGAGTGGGGCTGCTGGGCACCCGCTTCACGATGGAGGAGCCCAGATTGGCCGGTTTGACGAACATCGGCCGGTCGAGCGGCTTCACCATGCTCCAAGGGTCGGTCGTGGTCCGCCATTCGTGCTGGGTGAACCACACGTGTGGGGTGACCGGGATGTCCTCCGCCAGGAACGCGCGCCGCGTCGCGGCCTTGTCCATGGCTACGGCCGAGGCCAAGACACCGCAGCCGACGTACGGCAGGCCCAGCGTCGCCAGGTGTCCTTGAAGGACGCCGTCCTCGCCGTACGGGCCGTGCAGCACGGGGAAGACCACGTCCGCCACGGCGCGGCTCAGCTCCAGCGGCCAGCGGCCCTGCCGGTCGATGATGATCAGCAGGGGCTCGTACCGGTCTTTCGGCAACGCGTCGAGCACGGCCTGCGCCGATTGCAGTGACACCTCATGCTCGGGTGACGGGCCACACGCAGGCGTTCGGTCATGGTCGATCAGCCCCTTTCATCGGTATCCGGGCAGCATGCAGGGTCCGGCTGATCGTTTCGCAGGTCATTGACCGGCCGATCTCTGGCCACCCGGGAGACGGCGGGCGCGCCGCCGGTCGCCACAGCCCTGGCCTTGTTCACCCATCAGGTGCCGTCCGGTTACCACGCGGGCTCGGGTGGCCGGTGGTGGTCAGAAAGTGGTCATCGCATGGCCTGGTGATCGATCGGCCGTCGCGTGGACGGTGCCGGTATGAGGATGAAAGTGATCATTATCGGTTCGGGGCCCGCGGGCCTTACCGCCGCGATTCTGCTGGCCGCGCGTGGCCATCGGGTCACCGTTCTGGAACGCGATGCCGCCCTGCCGCCCGCGCCGGGAGAGAAGGCGTGGACGTCCTGGGAGCGGCCGGGTGTGAGCCAGTTCCGGCTGCCGCATCTCATGATGCCCCGGGCGCGGGCCGTGCTGGAGGCGGAGCTGCCCGAGGTGGTGGCTGAGCTGGAGACGGCGGGAGCCATGCGGCACGAAATGGTCGCCGCGGCGGCGGCCCTGCCCGCGGGTGGCGGCAGACGGGACGGGGACGAGCGCTACGAGACCTTGGCCGCCCGGCGGCCGGTCGTGGAGTCCGCCCTGTTCGCCGTGGCCGCCCGCACCGCTGGTGTCACCGTACGGCGGGGCGAGGCCGTGACCCGGCTGCTGCCCGGACAGGCGTACCTGCCAGGTGTGCCGCACGTGGCCGGGGTGGAGACCCGCGACGGCGAGGTGCTGAAGGCCGACCTCGTCGTGGACGCGACCGGACGCAAGTCGCAGTTGTTCAAGCTGCTCACCGACCTCGGACCGGTCCGCGACACCGAGGACCGGGCGGAGGCCGGGTTCGTCTACTACGCCAGGCACTTTCGCGACCGCGGCATGGGACGCCCCGAGGCGCCGCTATGGCCGCTGGTGCACCGGGGCACGCTCACTGCGGGGTCGCTGCCCAGCGACAACGGCACCTGGTCGCTGTTCCTGGTGGCCTCCAGCCGCGACCAGCAGGCGCGCGGCCTGCGCGAGGCCGACGCCTGGGATCGGGTGATCGAGCTGTTCCTCGAGTACACGCACTGGGCGCGGCACGGTGAGGCGCTCACGGACGTGCAGGTCATGTCGTCCGGCCCGGCCCGGCGGCGCGACCTGGTCGCCGACGGGCAGCCCGTGGTGACCGGCCTGCTCGCGCTGGGTGACGCCTGGGCCAGCACCAATCCCACCTTCGGCCACGGGCTGGCGATGGGCGTGCTGCAGGCCACCCTGCTGCGGGACGCCGTCGAGACCGTTCCCACGCCGGACCCGTACAAGCTCGCCCTGGTCTACGCCGAGCTTCTGGAGAGCGACGCCGCGCCCTTCTACCTTGGGCTGCGTGGCTGGGACGACCATCGGATCGCCGAGATCGACGCGCACATCAAGGGCGAGCCGTATGAGACCGACGACCCCGCCTGGCACGTCGTCAGCGCCCTGAACGCCACCAAGCTCAACCACCCCGACCTGCTGAGGGCCTTCGCCGACATGGGATCGATGCTGGAACCCGCCGGTCAGGTCCTGGCCAGGCCCGGGATCGTCGAGCTGATCACCGCCGAGAGCGCCAAGCTGCCACCTGTGCCCGACCCGGCCCTGCTGCGCCGGGAACTGCTGTCCGCCATCAACGGGTAGCCGGCCGTGCCCAGTCGGGTGGCGCCTGCCCGCGTCCCCGGTCAGGTTTCCGTCGCGCCGTACAGTTCCCGCTGCCACATGC
Organism: Streptosporangium sp. G11; assembly: GCF_051192615.1. Classification (NCBI taxonomy): domain Bacteria; kingdom Bacillati; phylum Actinomycetota; class Actinomycetes; order Streptosporangiales; family Streptosporangiaceae; genus Streptosporangium; species Streptosporangium sp. G11. The sequence continues at coordinate 326,799 of NZ_JBPJUQ010000001.1, read as the reverse complement.
TCTCGCAGACGCGGTCGATGCCCGAGACCAGGTGGCGGCGGTAGGTGGTGAAGGGCAGGCCGATCCGCTCCGCGGCCAGCTCCTGGGTCGGGGCGCCCTTGACATACGTGGCGGCGAGTGCGCGGTGGAACTTGACCGAGCGCGGATCATCGCCCAACGTCTCGATCTCCCGCTCCAGGAGCTCGCGCAGCACCTTGGCCGGATCTCTGCCGTCGTGTTCAGCGATGAGCCGGGTGCGCGTCAGGGGCGAGCGGGCCAGTTCGTCGGGCCGTGACAGGGCGCGCAGCGCCTTGCGAATCGCCTCGTCGAACTCCGCCTTGGACAACACCGCCAGCCGCTCCGCCCGCACGTACGGGTCCGGCGCCAGGGCCCGGTTCAACCGCTCCAGCCACACTCGCGCCGGCACGGCTCGCCAGTCGTGCGCGAACAGCGTGTACGAGTCGTCGCCCACCCGGGCGGCATCTGGGATGTCACGCATGTCGTGCTGTCTGAAGCACTCGATTCTGTCCTTGCTAGGCCGGCGTACCGCGACGTACGACCAGGCCGCATGGCCGGCCCGCAGGCAGTTCCCGATCACCCGCCACTGAAGCAGATCGATGACCGGCGAATTGCCCCGATACGTGGGCAGCACCCACGACCGGCCCACGGCCAGGTGCTCGCCGGCCCGCAGCGGTGCGGTGGCGCGGGCGTGTTCCCAGGCGGCGGCCACGACCGGATCGGCCGCGCACTCCTCCTCGTCCGGCTCTCCCAGGCGCAGCCACGCGTAGAAGGCGACCGGCTCGCCGGTCTCGGTCCGCCAGTAGACGCGAAACTCTGACGGCCGCCTGGCCAGCCAGAACGCGGCGCACGCGGCCGACTGCGCGCCTTCGGCCACCTCGGCCAGCCGCAGCAGCTGCTGGACGTCCCCGGGCCGCAGGACACTCTCCTGGACCTCGCCCTCCTCGTACCAGCTGTGCGGCTCGACCATCGCGTTGTCGTCGCGATGCAGGTAGAACAGCGCCGTCACCGCGCCGAGCACGTTGGGATCGGCGGCCGTACGGACCTTCTCCGCGAGGTAGGCGTGGATACGGTCGTGCATGTCCGCGTAGCCCTGGGGATCACGCCAGCGCAGATCTGTCTCCAGCACCTCCCGCACCACATCGTGCGGATACAGGCCGAGGCTGCTCGACTCCACGAACGGCAGCCGCCGCAGCCAGCGGAACAGCGACGCGGCTTCGTCGGGCAGGGCCGAGCGCAGGAGATCCTCGGTCGTCATGTACGCGTGCGCGCAGATCTCCAGCGCGTGCCGGTGCGCCGGGCTCGGCACCTCGCCGACGAGCTGGTCCAGCAGGGTCGCGACCACGTCATGGTGGGGGGTCCACCGCTTGCTCGCGCCGCCGTCCTTCATCGCGACCGCCGCCCCCAGCAGCAGCGCCAGCGGATGCCCGCCCGCGAAGGCCAGCAGCGGCTCGCGTAGCTCGTCGGCCACCCCGCAGCAACCCATCAGCGTCTCGGCGTCATGCGGCGGCAGATCGCGCAGTGAGAGCACCTCCAGCGCTCCCGCCCAGCCCGGGTCGGCCTGCCACTGCATGTCGGGCGGGAACCGCCCCGCGATCACCACGAGCGCCCCCACCGGGAGCCTGGGCAGGAATCGCTCGCGCAGCCAGCCCTCCAGTCCCTGGATCCGCTCGAAGGTGTCCACCAGCAGCACCGCCCGCTCGTCGCGCAGCACCGGCTCGGCCTCGGCCTCGAAGGCCGCGGGCGACGGGTCGAGCGTGCGCCCGTCCACGCGGGCGACCGACCGGCCGGCCAACGCCGCCTCCTGCGCGAAGCGCCGCAGCAGCGCCGACTTACCGACTCCACCTGGGCCGTGCACGTACAAGACGCTGCACCGGCCCCCGTAGAGCGCGGAGCCGAAAAGCGCGAGCTCCTCCTCACGCCCCACGAACGCCGATTCGCGTGCCGCTTGCAAACGCTGGCCCAGCAGCTCGGACTTTCCGCTACTCCCCAACGACATGCGCATAACTCTAGCCTGTGACGATCTCGCAACTCGGCCAAATAAATGAGTCTTTATACACATTGTCCTTGCCTTGTAAAGCGCGATATGTAGGAGCTTTTCGGCTGTTGAGCAGCGGCGGAGTTCGTCTGATGCGTAAATCGTGCACGTTTCCGTGGCGCTTGGTTCATCATCCGCCAGCGAAATGGACAACTATTGATCATCTGTCTGGTCTGGTAAATGGGTAGAGCTTCCGCGGACGATGCCGGAATGACGATGGACGTTGTGGTATTGGGAGCCGGGCCCGCGGGGCTCGCAGCGGCTCTTCTCCTCTCCACTGACGGGCATCGCGTGACCGTGCTCGAGCGTGACCGTGCCGAGCCGAGCCTCGGCGAGCGCCGTGGCGGGTCCCAGTTCCGGCAGCCCGATGTGGTCCTGCCCCGCGGGCTCGCCGTGCTGAACCGGCAACTGCCCGAGGCCATCGCCGCGATCGAGGTCGCAGGCGGCCGGCGTTGGGACCTGTTGGGCGGCATCACGCCTGATCGCCGGTATGAGTCCCTGTCTGCCGGACAGCCGGTGCTGGAGAGCGCGCTGGCGCATGTCGCCTCCCGGGTGCCGAACCTGGAGATCCGGCGCGGCGTCGGCGTCTCCAAGCTGCTGACGGTGTGGTCAGGAGGGACGACCGGCGTCCCTCACGTGCGCGGGGTGGTGACCGACGAGGGCCGGACGCTGGAAGCAGGGCTCGTCGTGGACGCGGGCGGCGGTGACTCGCCGGTCGCCGCCATGCTGGGCGACCTTCAGCACCTCAGCAGGGCAGCCGCGCCGCCCGACTTCGGCTTCGACCTCTACTCACGCTATTTCCGCAGCTCCGACGGCACCATCCCGTCCCCGCCCGCCTGGCCCCTCGACCACCACGACAGCGTCTCCACGCTCGCCCTGCCCGGCGACAACGGCACGTGGTCGCTGACGCTCGTCGTCTCGCGCAGGGACTGGGTCATGCGCTCGCTGTACGAGGAGCGCCTCTGGGATCGCACGGCCGCCCTTTTCCCCGGGCTGCGCGAGTGGCTGGAGTACGGCCGGCCGGTCACCGGGGTGCTCACAGCGCCCGGGCGGTGCACCCGCCGGCGCAGCCCGGTCAGCGACGGCCGACCCTCGGTGACCGGGCTGGTCAGTGTGGGCGACGCGTGGGGGACCACCAATCCGGCGTTCTGCCAAGGCCTGTCGATGGCGCTGGTACAGGCCGAACTGCTGCGTGAGGCCGTCCGGGCGCACGGCGAGCCGGACAAGATGATGCTGGCGTACGAGGAGGCCGCGCACGCCGCCCTCGGCCCGTTCTACGACACCTCGCTTTTCTGGGAGCACAACCGCCTCGCGGAGATCTACGCCGCGATCCGCGGCCGGCGCTTCTACGGCAGCCCGAACTGGACCGCTGCCAAGGCCATGGAGACGGCCAAACTGGCGGATCCCGATGTGCTGACCGCGATGGGGGACATCGGCTCGATGCTGGCCTCACCGGAGGAAGCGATGTCCCGGCCCGGGGTGGTCGGCAAGGCGCTGGCCCTGGCAGCCGAGAGCCCGGCCCCAGCGCTGACGCGGGCGGACTTCCTGGCCGCGCTGTCCCGCTGAGACCTGCGCCCGTACGCCGGGACCCGCGTTCTTCCGGCCGGGGCATTCTGCCTCCCCAGCAGATCCGGCTATTCCGGCAGCACGTTCGCCCGCTTCGGCCGGGGCGGGCCGGCTGTGCGCTCGCCCTCGGCCGGGTCCCGCCCGGCCGACATACGATTCCCGGCGGCCGGGCGACGGCCGCCGGAGGCCGGGACCGGCTCGATGAGGTCTGTCATCGTGCAGTCGAGGATGTCGATCAAGGCCATCAGCACCCGCAGGTTCAGCCGCGCGGGCCGTTCGGCCACCAGCCGGTAGACCTGGCTCTGCGACAGTCTGAACCCACGCTCGGCCAGCAGGGGCCTCAGATCCGTGGTGGCATACATGCCGCGATTGGCCATGACCCTCCGCAGATGCCATCGGTAATCCAACTTCAGGCTCATATCGATTCCTTGTTCTCCAGGCGGGCACAGCTCGCGGTCGTGGCAGGACAGCGATGCCCGACCTGCTCCTGCACGAACTCCAGGCCCGCGCCGCCCATCAGCAGATGGGCCATGTACGCGCTGCGCATGCAGTGCGGCGTCAGCGTCCGGTCCAGCCCGAGTGCGTCCCGATACGTCGCGAACCGGTCCTCGATCCCCCTGGTCAGCAGCCGCCCGCCCCGCTCGGTGGGCCACAGCGCCCGCGACAGGCCGGTGCGGTAGCGGGGCCGTACCTCGATGAGGTACTCCCGTACCGCGTCCACCGCCCACGGCATCATGCTGACGACCGTCCGACGCCCCGGCGGCCGTCCCTTGGCCCGTCGGCCCGTCAGCACGCTCAGAGCTCCGAAGCCGCCCAGCTCGGGCACGTCGGCGTGCGGCTGGAAATCACTGATGTCCAGCCCAGACGCCTCGGAGCCGCTCAACTCCCAGGCGTAGACGACCTTGAACAGGGTGGCGTTCCGGTAGTGGGCCAGCGCCCCCTTCCGCCCCCGACGCACGGCCTCCTCCACCTGGTCGTCGGCGTAGTCGAGGAAGCGCTGGAGCTCCTCGCGTGTCATCGGGCGCCGCCCAGGTCCGGCGAGACGGCCGGCCGCGCGGTCGTCCCCGCAAATCTGCGCCGGGACCCTGCCGAAGCGGGCTTCACATTCCTGTGTCCACTCCTGCTGCTCTCCAGCACTGGCCTCGCCGCACACGCTCTTCCCCTTGGTGTTCGCTTCGCATCGGATGTACGCCTGGCGGCCGGGCGGTTGTACGACCGGCGGCCGGGCCTCGAACGAGCGTCACACGGCACGATGGCCAGAATCATGACCGTTTCCTACCCGGTCGTTATCCACCGCCGGCAGCGCGTTCGCCCGCTCTCAGGAGACGATCCGGATGCGTTCCGCGACCGCGAGCCGCACCTCCAGCGCCGCGCAGGCTCGGCCCTTGTCGCAAAGAAATTCAGCGCACCGATGAGAGGAAGTCGAGCAGCAACTCGTTGACCTTCTGCGGCTGGTCGAGTTGCATCCAGTGGCCTGCGTCCTCCAGTCGCTCGTAGCGCCAGGACGCGGTGATGTACGGTGCGCTGCCGATCATCGCCTTCTCGGTGAGGTAGACGTCCCCGCTGCTCCACACGCCCATGGTGCGTACTTTGATGGGCGGCGCCTGCAGGGTTCCGGGGATGAACGCCTGCGGCGTGATGTTCTGGCGGTAGATGGCGAGTCCGGCGGTGAGGCTCTCGGGGTGGCGCATGCGGCTCACCACGTCCTCGAGATCCGGATGCGTGGTCGCCCACATGCGCAGGCCGGTGAAGTCGTCGTGACTCAGCCACTGTTCGGCGACGTCCGGGAACTGGAACAGCAACATGTACCAGAACTTCGCGAGCTGGTCGATGCCCGCCGCCGGTCCACTAGCGCTGAGATGGCCGACCGACAGCAGGGAGAGGCTGGAGACCCTCTCGGGCGCGGTGCCCGCGACCAGTTGGGCGAGTGTCGCTCCCCAGTCGTGGCCCACCAGATGGGCCTGTCCGACCTCGAAGTGGTCGAGGATGCCCAGCAGGTCGGCGATATGCTCGCTGATGTCGTACGCCGCCAGGCCCTCGGGCTTGTCGGAAGATCCGAAGCCGCGCAGATCGGGGGCGATCGTGCGGTACCCGGCGGCGTTGAGCGCGGCGACCTGATGGCGCCAGAGCGCGTGGGTGTCGGGATAACCATGCACGAGCAGGACCGCTGGGCCCTCCCCGCTGACCTGGACCTCAAGACCGATTCCGTTGACATTGACGCGCATGGCACGACTCCTGATGTGGGACTGCGGTGATGAGTGCCAAGCTGCCGGGTTCGGGTGCCCGTCTCACAGACCATCCGCTGCCCAATACATGGCCGATCGGCCGCCTTGCTGGAGGATCAGCTCTTCAGGCCGAAGAAGTGCATCGGTGAATTCGGCTTGAAACCGATACGCGGGTACACCGGCGCTCCCGCGATGGTCGCGTGCAGAGTGGCGCGAGTCAGCCCGGTAGCCTGGGCCCCTTCGTACAGCGCCTTCCGCGTCACCGCCTCGGCATAGCCCCTGCGCTGCCACTCCGGGTCCGTGGCGACGAGCGCGACGAAGAGCCGCCCTTCCGCCTCTACCGTCGCGGCACATGTCACCGGAACGTCGTCCCGCATGCCCAGGTAGGCGTACACCTTGCTGGTCCACAGGGTGGAGCCGACGAGTCCGTCGCGGCCGTCTTCCAGGGGGAAGCCGTAAGCGCGCGAGTTGAGGTCCGCAAAAGAGCACAGCTGCTCATCCGTGGTCACGCGCACGAAAGTCAGGTCAGGGTGCGCAGGCTCGGGGATGGGCAGCAGGTCGCCAGCCATGCCGGTGCCGGAGAAGGCGTACTCGAGGCCCGCTCGCTCGGCCGCCGCCGGGAGCGCGGCGCGTGCGTTGTCGTCGACGAGGTCCTCGAAGAGCCACAGGAGGCCCGGATGCGTCTTCGAGCGCATGATGTCCACCGCCTCGTGCAGACGCCGCTCCAAGAGAACCGCGTCCGCTCCGGTATCGGTCAGCGTGACGCAATTCCAGAACGTGAACCGGTGGTCTGCCCAGCGGATGGCGATACCCGGAAGGTCCCGCACGTCCGCGTCCGGATCCCGGTCCTGTACGAAGGCACGCCAGGCGACGGCGAGCTGCTCCATGGATTCGATCGAGTCTGCGAGGTCAGTCACGCAAGCTCCTCAAGCTGTGGATGTCGATGGGGACATGGCGGGGGCAGCCGCCGCTGTCGGTTCGGTGGGCAGGGTGGATGGAAAGAGGGCGGTGAAGTGGCCTGATGAGTGGTCAGTGGGGAGCGGTTGCCTGCATGTGCACGTTCCTTCGTCGTCAGGAGTCATTCATGTTCGACAACGAGAGTTCTGTCCGGCGGTTCACTGTTGAGGAGGCTCGGAATCGGGCGGTGGTTGCGGCTGTCTATTCGGATCTGGTGTTGGGTGGCAGGGATCGTTTTCTGGGCCGGTTGGCGGCTGATGTCAAGTGGACGGTGGTGGTCGGCGGGTCGGCGGGCGGTACCTTCTATGGCGGTGGGCGGGTGTGGGAGAAGGCGATTGTCCCGCTTGTGCGGGAGTGGGACGGTTTTGAGTTCGTCCCCTTCGAGTTGGTGCCTGTGGGTGATCGGGTGTACGTCGTTGGTGAGGGTTCGGGGACGCATGCGGTCACCGGTAAGAGGGGGCGGGCAAGTTCGTGCACGTCTGGTATCTGAGGGAGGGTGTCGTGCATCGGTTCGAGAACGTCTTCGACACTCATGCCTTCTGGCTGGCCGCGCAGGAGGACGAGCCCGCCCGCCTGGCCTCATGACGCCATGAAGGAGCCCGTCTCAGGCCTGTACCGGTACTCCGAGCAGAGTGATGGCCGCCTCGCGGGCTTCGGCGCTGATGGGCGCCGGGGTTAGGGTCGCCGGATCGAGGTTGACGTTGACGCGGCGCCCTTCGGCGTGCACGACCGTCTGATCGGACGAGAGCATCCGGAATCCGTAGATCACGCTGCTGCGTCCGATCTTCTCCAGCCAGAAGTGCACAAGCGGCTCCGAGATCCCCGTGATCGGCACGTGATAGGTGATGTTGAGGTCGCGGACGACCAGGATCACCTCCTTGAACACTGACTTCGCCGGGTCGGTGTCCCAGCCCTGCTCGTTCCAGTAGGCACTGATCACGCGGTCGAACAGCAAGATATAGCGGGAGTGATGAAGCATGCCCATGGGGTCGAGTTCATCGAAATGAACCCGTACCGGTGCGACATGGCCGTGCGGGGGAGAGATCATCGTGATCTCCTTCGGGAGAGGGTGGCAAAGGAGTGACCGAGCGGTGAGGACAGCGCCTCTTGGCATCCCTGCCTTCGAGGCCACGTCCGCGTGTCAGGCGGCGTCCGGCTGCCAGTTCCAGTTCCGCCGGCTGTAGAGGGGGCGGAACCCGGCGCGGAGCAGGTTGTTCAGCGACGGGTTGGAACCTCCCTTGGCGGGCAGGCCGGTCTCCGCGATCAGCCAGCGGCAGCCCGCCTTCGCGGCCGCCTCGGCGCGTGCCGCCAGCAGGGCTGACTGCGCGCCCTGGTTACGGTGGCTGGGCAGCGTCGCGCCGGCGTTGAGAGAGCCGATCTCGCCCCGGACGAACAGGGTGCCGGTGGCGACCATCGTGTCGCCGTCCCACGCGGCGAACGGGCGGACGTCCGGGTTGGCGACGCTGCCGGCCACCATCTCGGTGAACCCGTCCTCGGGCATCCCGAATCCGCGGAACGTAACCGTCGCCCAGTCCCGGACGTTGCCGGGATCGACCGGCGAGACACTCAGCGTGCTCCGGCCAGCCCAGAAGTCCTCGACCGGGGCCGCCAGCTTCACCCAGTACGAATCAGGACGCAGGCCGTATTCTGCGGAGATTTCGTTCCAGTTCGGAGGCAGGACCGACGGGGCGATCTGGAAGACGGCGCCCTTGCTGTCCTGCGCCCGGTAGAAATCCACCACGCGGCCGATGAGATCGTGCGTGATCGGCTCGGCGAAGCCGAATCCGAGCGCCTTGCTCCAGAAACCCGTGGCGTCGTTTCTCACCGACAACGCCACCCCGCCGCCGATACGCGTGGTGGCGATCTGCAGCCTGGACTTGATCGACGGTGGCGCCATCGACACGAACTGGTACATGACCTCTGCCTCGGTGCCTTCGGCGAGGGTGGCCGGCAATGTGTCCATGTGCGTACTCCTTGCTGATGACGGAGTGGATCCCGGCGGCCAGGGGCCGCTCCGATCAGACGACATCCCCGGTCACGCTGATCACGATCGGGCCCGCAGTTGCCCGCTCGCCAGCCCACACGCTGCCCATTCTCTGTCCACCAGCGCGGCTGTCCTCAGTCACGAAGGTCAAGTGTGTGCCATCGAATGGACGGTTAGGACCTGTTTCATAAGTTGATCTTTGTGTTACTTCTCGTCGAGATGATCGCTGCGTGCGTGGGGATCTGACCGATGAGCAATGGCAGGTGTTGGAGCCGGTGCTGCCGGGCACAGCCAAGCGTGGTCGCCCGGTTGTATGGCCGAAACGCCAGCTCATCAACGGGATCAGATGGCGGGTGCGGACCGGCGCCCCATGGCGGGACATGCCCGCCATCTACGGGCCCTGGCAAACCGTCTACGGCCTGTTTCGCCGCTGGCAGCGCGAAGGAGTCTGGGAGTAGATCCTGTCCAGGCTGCAGGCCAGGGCGGATGCCGCAGGGTTGATCTGCTGGCAGGTCAACGTGGATTCCACCATCTGCCGCGCGCATCAGCACGCAGCCGGCGCCCGCCGCGATGGCAACGCGCAAAAGCAGCCGCCGGGTGGTATCAGCGGGCCGGAGCCTGCTGATCACGCGCTCGGCCGTTCTCGCGGCGGGTTCACCACGAAGATCCACCTGGCCTGCGAGCAGCGGCAAAAGCCCTTGTCCATCCTCCTCACCGGTGGTCAGCGTGGAGACTCTCCGCAGTTCGCGGCGGTACTGGAGGCCATCAAGGTGGCCCGGCTGGGGCCGGGCCGGCCCCAGCCGGGCCGAGCGGGTGCGCGGCGACAAGGCCTACTCCTCCCGGGCCAACCGCGCCTACCTGCGCCGCCGAGGGATCCGAGCCACCATCCCCGAGCCCGCCGACCAGATCGCTCACCGCAAAAAGCGCGGCTCGGCCGGTGGCCGCCCGCCCGCCTTCGACGCCGAGGACTACAAAGCCCGGCACGCGGCGGAGTGCGGCATCAACCGGCTCAAGCGCCACCGGGCGGTGGCCACCCGCTATGACAAGCTCGCCGTCCGCTTCAAGGCCACCGTCCAGATCGCCGCGATCGGTGAGTGGCTGTGACCACGCCCACGACCCAGGCTGGGATCCTAAAACCGGCCGTTGCGGCAGGCGCAGGATGCGACAGAAAGGACGAAGCGATGAAGAGCGACGACATCCAGCTGAAAGCCGAGACCGAGGGCGGCGAACTCATCGTGGAACCGTCCGAGGACGCTCTCCACGAGATGGTCCTTGAGTTGTCCGCGCCCGACAACACCTTCGTCATCGTTGAGCCCGACGAGGACGACCCGCTCTGGTTCGCCTCGGTCTCCCGCCTTGATAACAGCACCTACGAGGTCGAATACCGCAATGCCGTCCGCAGCCGTCACCACCTCAGCGTCGAGACCGACCCCAGCCGCATCGCCAACGACGTGACCTGCTGGACCGCTGCAACCGCCCGAGCACACAGAGCTCTCAACCGAAACCAGCCCTCAGCCGACTTCTGAAACAGGCCCTAACGGCACCCTGAAACACCAAGCGACATTTTCGGACATTGTTGAAACCGGCATTTCTGTGCGGAGTGACGCGTCGGGCACATCGCGTAAGCGCCCGACATGAGAGCCATTGACTCTTAATCAGCGGGTCCGGGGTTCGAGTCCCTGGCGGCGCACAGCACGTCCGACCAGCGCACCGGCGATTTTCGCCGGTGCGCTGTCGGCGTTTCCGACGTCTCGTTTTCGCATGGGCTCGTCCCCCGTGTCGGCCAACGCCGCCACGCCGACAAAACGATCATCGGCAACCATCGTGAAGCGTCCGGTCGTGCCGGAGGCGGGTCTAGGGTGCGATGTCATGGATGCCGTCGATCTTGACTACCGGGTCCGGACACTCTCCGGTTGCATTCCCCCGGACCTGGTCTCCCGGCTGGTCGAACTCGGCCATGTGGCGGAGGTCGAGTTCCAGGCCGGGCGCGGGGAGTGGTTCTGCGCCCGGGAGTGGGCCCGGCTGCTCGCGGAGCGAGGCCGGCGCGCGGAGGCGCTGGAGGTGCTCGCCCCGTACCTCGCCACGGGCTGGCGGACGGCATCCGAAACCGTGGCCGGGCTGCTGGAGGAGTGGGGGAGAGCGGAGGAGGCGATCGCGCTCGCCCGTCCGGGCGCGGAGGCCGGAGACAGGATGGCGCTGAAGTTCTACGCGCGGCTGCTCGCCCGGCACGGTCGAGGCGACGAGGCGTTCGTCATGCTCCGCCCGTACGTGGAGGACTTCTTCCTCGCTGCCGCCCTGGTCGACGTCGCCGGGATCACGGGCCGGGACGAGGAGGCCGCCGCACTGCTGGCCGCCCGCGTCGAGGCGGGGCGAGGCGATGACCCGTCGTGCCGTCGCCGCGTCGAACCCTTCAACACCGTCGGGTTGCTCGCCGAGATCCGTGAGCGCCAGGGGCGGGTCGACGAGGCGATCGCGCTGCTCCGTACCCGGGAGGACACCTCGGTCAACAACCGTGACCAGCTGGCCGATCTGCTGGCCAGGCACGATCGAATCGCGGAGCTGCGGGCGTACGCGGTGGCCGATTCCCACTGGCACGCCGCGCAGTGTCTCGCGGAACTCCTGGAGGAGCGCGGTGACGTGGAGGGCGCGATCGCCGCGTACCGGCGGCCGAGGGGGTCGGAGTTCTGCCGCTGCCACGGGACGGTCCTTCTCGCGGAACTCCTGGCGAGACACGGCCGGGTCGAGGAGGCGACGGAGGTGATGCGGGCGCTCGCGGACTCGCCGGGCGGAGCCGAGGACTGGATCGTCCACACGCTGTGCACCCTGTACGCCGACCAGGGCCGTCCCGAGGACGGCCTGGCATATCTCGACACCCTCAAGGCACGCTGTGGCGGGGAAGGGTGGCACTTCTTCGGGATGCGGCTCTCCCTGATGGCCGCGTGCGGCCTGAGCGAGGAGGCCGTCGAGCAGGCGTGTGCCCACCCCGAGAGCGACACCTGGTGGGCGGTCCGCTCCATCGCCGGCCTGTTGGCCGGCGCCGGACGCACCGAGGAGGCGGTCGCCCTCCTCGAACGGCACCCGGACGCCGACAGCGGCCTCCTGGCCCGTCACCTCATAGAGCTCGGCCGCGTCAAGGACGCCGTGGCGGTCCTCCGGCAGCGCGAGCTCGAGCCCTTGGAGGACAGGACCTTCTGGGGTGACACGCCCATCGACGAGCCCCCGTTCTGAGGACATGTGAACGGCCCACAGTCGTCCGGGCCCGATGCGCTCGTACGGAGCCGCCCGGCCGTTGTCCTCGCACGGGTGGTCGGACGGCTCCCCGGTACGGCGGCACCCCCGCGTGCCGCCGGGGCGGTGCGGGGGCGAGCGGGCCGGTCACCCCGTTACTCGCACAGGGCGGTGTCGAGGGCCTTTTCCACGTTCTTGGCGCCCTCCAGGGTGACGGGCAGGGCGGTGACGGCGACGGCCGCCGCCTTGCCGTCCTTGGTCACGGCGTTGCGGGTGGTGTAGCCGGGGGCGTTCCCGCCGTGGGTCCAGGCGAAGCCGCCGCAGCTCAGCTTGAAGGTGGCCAGGCCCAGGCCGTAGCGGCCGCCGCCGACGGTGTCGGAGCCGGGTGCCGCGACGGTCTTCTTCATCTCGGCCAGCTGGGCCGGTTCGAGCAGCTCGCCGTCCAGCAGCGCGAGCAGGAAGCGGTTGAGGTCACCGGGGCTGCCGATCAGCTGGCCGGCCGCCCAGCCGGACGAGGGGTCGAACCTGGTGACGTCGACCCACGGTTCGGAGGGCTTGGTCGCGAAGTAGCCGTGCGGGTGGGGGCCGCGGATGCCCTTGTCGCGAGCCTTGGGCCAGTAGGTGTCGCGCAGCCCGACGCGCTTGATGATCCGGTCGGTGATCTCGCGGCCGATCGGGCGGCCGGTGACCTTCTCCACAACCATGCCGGCCAGCACGTAGTTGGCGTTGCTGTAACCCCAGCCCTTGCCGGGCTCGAACAGAGCCTTCCGCTTCAGGGCGAGGTCCACCATCTCCCGCGGCTTCCAGTACTTCCGCAGGAAGCGGTCGAAGTCGGCGAAGAGGGCCTCGTCGTAGTCGGGCAGGCCGCTGGTGTGCTGGAGGATCTGGCGGACCGTGATCCTACGGCCGTCGCCGGCCTCGCCGCGGACCAGCTTCGGCAGGTATCTCTCGATCGGCGCGTCCAGCTCGACCTTTCCCTCGCCGACGAGCTGCAGCACGACGGTGGCGGTGTACATCTTGGTGTTGCTGGCGATGCGGACCCGCCCGTCGACGGGAACCTCGCTCCTGGTCCTCAGGTTGCCGACGCCCGCGGTGTAGTAGCGCACGTCACCGTCGCTCTCGTGCACCGTCGCGAGCGCGCCGGGGAAGTCGTCCTTCTTGACGAGGTCGTTCAGCGCTTTCTGCAGGGGCGGGACATCGGAGGCGGCGGCGGTCCGGGCGGGTGCCGCGGCGCTCGCCGCCGGAGCGGTCAGGACGCCGGCGAGGGCCAGGCCGCTCAGAGCCGTCAGGGCGGTGAAGGCGGTCAGCGGGCGGCGGTGCGCGGTGAACACGGACATGGGAATGCTCCTCGGGGAGAGAACGAAAGGGGATACCGCCGGGCGGAAACGGAGTCCTTGAGGACACGAGACCCGGTGAAGACCCGGTGGGACCGCTTGGGCGGCGAAGATTCGAAAGCCGGTGAAGACCCGGCAGGACCGCGTCGGTGGTTCGGATCGGTGAAGCGGGAGGCCGCGGAGATGTCGCGCGGGCGGCACGGGCCGGATCCCCGGCACTCATGCCGGGGAGGTCGCTACCCGGCGCCGCAAATGGCGTCGTCGACGACCTCGATGACCTTCAGGGCCCCGGCCTCGCTACTGGGCAGGGCGGTCACCGCGACCGCGGCCGCCCGGCCGTCGGTGGTGGCGGCGTCGCGGGTCTCGTAGCCGTCGATGTCGCCGCCGTGGCCCCACGCGGTGTCGCCGCAGCTCAGCTTCATCTTGACCACGCCGAGCCCGTACCGCCATCCCTCGGGGAACCCGGGGGCCTTGACCGTCTTCTGCATCTCTCTGAGCTGCGCGGGCTTGAGCAGCTTGCCGTCCAGCAGCGCGAGGAAGAAGGTGTTGAGGTCGTTCGGGGTGCCGATGAGCTGTCCGGCCGCGCCGCCCCATGACGGGTCCATCTCGGTGATGTCGACGAGCTCGCCCTTGGGCTTCTTCGCCGTGTAGCCGCGGGGGTGCGGGCCCTCGATGGCCTGGTCGCCGACGCCCGGCCAGTAGGTGTCGCGCAACCCGGCACGGTCGATGACCCGCCTGGTGACCTCTTCGGCGATCGGCCGGCCGGTGACCTTCTGCACGATCAGGCCGAGCAGCAGGTAACCGGTGTTGCTGTACTCCCAGCTCTTGCCGGGCTTGAACGACGCCCTGTGCCGCAGCGCCAGGTCGATCATGTCCCTGGGCTCGACGTAGCGGTGCCGGATCTCGAAGAAGTCCCGGTGCATGTAGCGGGTGTAGTTGGGGAGGCCGCTGGTGTGCTGGAGAAGCTGGCGGACCGTGATCTCGCGTCCGTCGCCGGCCTTGCCGCGGACCAGGCCGGGCAGGTATCTCTCGATCGGCGCGTCCAGCTCGACCTTCCCCTCGCCGACGAGCTGCAGCACGACGGTGGCGACGAACGTCTTGGTGTTGCTGCCGGTGCGCACCCGCCCGTCGGCCGGCACCTCCTCCCGCGTCTTCAGGTCGCCGACGCCCGCCGTGTAGCCGGTGACGCGCCCGTCGGCGTCGCGTACCGAGGCCAGCGCGCCCGGGAACTCCTTGCCGACCAGCTCGTCGAGCGACTTCTGCACGCCGTCGTCGAAACCGGCGGACACGGAGGAGGACGCCGTGGCCGACGCCGACGCCGTGACCGGCGCGGCGACGGTGCCGACGGCGATCATCGTGGCGAGTCCGTAGCCGAGGAGGCGGGACCGGGGGGAGGTGGGATCGAACACCGGGACTCCTTGTTCGTAGGTCGTTTGCCGACCTTTGAAGCATGTCGCGGGGAGATCATCCCTTCGATCCCGCGAGCTGGAGCCTCCTGGTACAGCCAGCACTACCGGGCGGCCCCGTGTCGGCCCGCCTCCGGGTGGTGACCCGTCAGCCGACGGGCAGGTGGTCGAGGTAGCCCCGGACGTTGCGGCGGGTCTCGGTCACCGAGTCCCCGGCGAACTTCTCCGCCACCGCGTCCGCCAGGACCAGCGCGACCATCGCCTCGGCCACGATCCCGGCGGCCGGGACCGCGCACACGTCCGAGCGCTGGTGGTGGGCCCGCGCCGGGGCGCCGGTGGTGACGTCCACGGTGGCCAGGGCCCGGGGCACGGTCGCGATCGGCTTCATCGCCGCACGCACCCGCAGCGGTTCGCCCGTGCTCAGACCGCCCTCGGTCCCGCCGGAGCGGCCCGAGGTCCGCCTGACGCCCTCGCTCGTCGGCACGATCTCGTCGTGCGCCCTCGACCCCGGCGTACGGGCCAGCCCGAAGCCGTCCCCGACCTCGACACCCTTGATCGCCTGGATGCCCATCAGGGCGCACGCCAGCCGCGCGTCCAGGCGCCTGTCCCAGTGCACGTGGGAGCCGAGTCCCACGGGCACCCCGTAGGCGAGGACTTCGACCACGCCGCCGAGCGTGTCGCCGTCCCGGTGCGCCCGGTCGATCTCGGCGACCATCGCCCCGCTCGCGCCGGCGTCCAGGCAGCGCACCGGGTCGGCGTCCAGCCTCCCGGCGTCCGCGGGGGTGGGAAGGATCCCGCCGGGGGCCCTGGCGGAGGCCAGCTCCACGACGTGCGAGACGAGCTCGATCCCGGTCGTCTCCCGCAGGTAGGAGCGGGCCACCGTGCCCAGCGCCACCCGCGCCGCCGTCTCCCGTGCGCTGGCCCGCTCCAGGATCGGCCGGGCCTCGTCGAAACCGTACTTCTGCATGCCCGCCAGGTCCGCGTGGCCGGGCCGGGGCCGGGTCAGGGGGGCGTTGCGCGCCAGCCCCTCCAGCGCCTCGGGGGCGACCGGGTCGGCCGCCATGACCCGCTCCCAGCTGGCCCACTCGGTGTTGCCCACCACGATCGCGACCGGCGATCCCAGGGTCAGCCCGTGCCGTACGCCGCCGAGAATGGTCACCTCGTCCCGCTCGAACCTCATCCGCGCGCCCCGGCCGTACCCCAGCCGCCGTCTGGCGAGCGCGTCCGCCAGCATCCCGGTGGTGACCGGCACTCCGGCGGGCAGACCCTCCAGGGTCGCCACCAGGGCGGGTCCGTGTGATTCCCCCGCGGTCAGCCAGCGCAACCTGCTCATCGGGCCGCTCCCGCGCTGAGGCTGAGGCTGAAGTCGCGGGCCCCGTGCAGCCAGGCCACCCTGTCGTGCAGGTCGTCCACCGTGAGGGAGGACAGCATCTCGTTCCGTGCCCGTGCCTCGGCGCCCGCCGGGTGGTAGAGACGCGTCCCCATCTCGCGGGCCACCAGCTGGGTCCTGGCCGTGCGCTCGCGCCGTTCGGCGTTGTACTTCTCCAGGCGCTGCGTGATGGCGTCCTCGTCGCAGTCGAGCAGCCTGCCGATCACCACCGCGTCCTCAAGGGCCATGCACGCGCCCTGGGCGGCGTACTGCAGCATCGGGTGCGCGGCGTCGCCGAGCAGGGCGACCCGCCCGTCGGTCCAGCGGTCGACCGGGTCGCGGTCGCACAGGACCCAGGTCTTCCACTCCTCGCCCAGTTCCAGGAGGTCGCGGGCCGTGTCGCTCAGGCCGGGGAACTCGCCCAGCACGTGGGACCTGTCCGCGGGCTCGCCGGCCACCTCCTCCTGAGCGTCGTCATCTCGGGTGGCGGCCAGGTTCAGGAACCTGCCGCCGCCGATCGGGTAGTGGACGAAGTGCCATTTCGGGCCCGCCCAGAGGGTGACGGTGTTCCAGCGCAGTTCGGCGGGGACCTTCTCCATGGGGATGACCGAGCGGTAGATGGTGTGCCCGGAGATCCGGGGCCCGCCGTCCCCGACGAGCTGCCGGCGGACGGCCGAGCGGATGCCGTCGGCCCCGACGAGGGCGGCGCCGGTGAACCGGTCCCCCTCGTCCGTGACGGCGGTGACACCGGCCGGGCCCTGCTCGTACCGGGCGACCGGACGGCCGCCGAGCAGCTCGATGTCGCCGGACGCGCGGCAGGCGTCGAGCAGCGGCTGGTACAGGTCGCCCCGGTGGACCACCGCGTACGGGTCGCCGAACCGGTCCCGGTAGTCGCCGGTCAGCGGCATGCTGGCCACCCGCTCGCCCGTCGTGCCGTCCATGAAGCGCAACTCGTCGATGAAGACCGCCCGGTCGCGCACGGTCTCGCCGACACCGAGGCAGCGGAGCGCGTGGAAGGCGTTCGGCCCGAGCTGGATGCCGGCGCCCAGCTCGGCGAACGTGTCCTGGCGTTCCAGCACGATCACCCGGTGCCCGCGATCGGCGATGCTCAGCGCCGCCGCGAGACCGCCGATGCCGCCACCGGCAATGAGAATCTTCGCCATGTCCTCGTCATCCCTTCAGGGCCGTGCCACGGCCCTTCCTCGCCTCCGCGACGGTGTGGGCCATCCGCTCGATGCTGGCCTCGTCGAACAGGTCGTCGATGTCGACGTCGACGTCGAAGGCCTCGCGGATCCGGTCGGTCAGGCGGGCCGCGCGCAGGGAGTCCCCGCCCAGCTCGAAGAAGTTGTCGAGGATGCCGATGCCCTCGAGTTCCAGCGTCTTCGCCCAGATCTCCCGGAGGGACCGCTCGATGTCGTCGCGCGGCTCCTGGTAGGGGCTGCCGACGTCCGGGCGGGACCGGGGCGGCTCGGGGAGCGCGGTCCGGTCGATCTTGCCGTTCGTCGTCGTCGGGAGACCGCCGATGACGTACGCCGCCGGCACCATGAACGAGGGGAGCGTCTGCTGCAGCGCCGCGCGGACGTCCCGCACCTCGGGGACGGGCCCGGAGCCCGGCTCGATGTAGGCCACCAGCTGGACGTCTCCCTGGCCGTCCTTCTTGGCCAGGACCGCCGCCTGGCCGACGCCCGGCCGGGCGGCCAGGACGGCCTCGATCTCGCCGAGGTGCACCCGGTTGCCGCGGACCTTGACCTGGTTGTCGGTACGGCCGACGATCTCGATGCTCCCGTCGGTCCAGTAGCGCGCCACGTCACCCGTCCGGTACAGCACCGGGTGGCGGACCGGGTCGATCGGGTTGTCGAGCCACTTCTCCGCGGTGGCCTCGGGCCGGCCCAGGTATCCCTCCGACAGGCTCTCGCCGGCCACGAAGATCTCCCCGACGACTCCCGGCGGGAGGACCTCGAGGTTCTCGCCGAGCACGTACGCCTTGACGTTGGGCGTGGGCCGCCCGATCGGGGGCAGGCGGTGGGCGCGCCCCTCCTCGCCGAGGTCCTCGCCGAGCCGGGTGATGTCGCACGTGGCCACCACCGTCGCCTCCGCGGAGCCGTACAGGTTGAACACGTGGAAGGGAAGGTCGGCGGAGGGCCACGACTGCACGCGCTCGCCGCAGATCCTGATGTTGACCAGCTCGGTCTCGGCGGGCCAGTGGAGCGTCCACAGCCGTTCGGCCATGGCCTTCATGAGCAGGGTGTGGGTGATCCGCTCCGAGACGAGCCAGTCGCGCAGCCACTCGGGCGACGTCACGACCGACGGCTCGGGAATGTGGACCGTGGTGCCCGCGGCCAGGACCGAGAAGCACTCGACCTCCACCATGCCGTAGCCGGGCGCCGCCAGCCACGTGCCGCGGGACTTCTCGGTGATGCCGCAGATCACGCGCATGCTGTAGATGAGGTTGCGGGCCGCGCCGTGCGGCACCATGACGGCCTTGGGCGCGCCCGTGGAGCCGGAGGTGTAGCAGATGTGGATGAGGTCCTCGGCCTTCACCGGCTCGCCGACCGGGGTGGCGGGCTCGTCGCGCCAGTCCGCGTCGTCGAGCGAGAGCACCGGGCAGATCCCGGACACCTTGGACTCGTGGGCCGCCATGGTCAGTACCACCGCGGCCGAGGCGTCCTCGATCATGAAGCGGACGCGGTCGTCGGGGAACTCGGGGTCCAGCAGGATCGCCGCCGCCGCCATCTTGAAGCAGGCGAGCTGCGCGATCAGGCTCTCGGCGCCGCGCGGGAAGCAGACCCCGACCCGGTCGCGGGGGCGGACCCCCACCGAGGCCAGCCGGTGGGCGAGCCGGTTGGCCTGGTCGTCGAGCTCGCGGAACGTCAGCCGGCCACCGGGCCAGGCCACCGCGACCACGTCGGGCGTCCGGCGCGCGATGTCCGCGACGATCTCGTGGAAGAAGAGGTCGGGTACGGGCTCGTCGGTCTGGTTCCAGTCGACCAGGATGCGCCGCGACTCCTCCTCGGTGAGCAGGGCGACGTCCCGCAGTGCGACGTCCGGGTCGGCCGCCAGGGCGTCGAGGACCCGCCCCAGGTGCAGCGCGTACTGGGCGGCGGCGTCCGCGTCGAACTCCGCCCGGGACATCACGAGGTCGAAGCCGCCCTCGCCCCGGGTGAGCACGGTCAGCGCGGCGCGCGGCCCCGGCTCCTCGCCGTTCAGGGAGGCGTCGTTCGCGGGGACACCGTTCGTGGAGGAGTCGCCCACGGGGGCGCCGCCTCCGGGGGCGTCGTTCGCGGAGGTGTCGTACGGGGAGGCGTCGCTCGCGGGAACGTCGCCCGTGGAGACGACGGCGTGGCAGGTCTCGCCGCTGAACGGCTCCGCCCGCGTGGCGGCGACCGCGGCCAGCAGGTCCGCGGCGGTCGTGTCACCCGACACCCGCAGCCGGACGGTCTCGGCCGGACCCGGCCGTGCCTGCCGTCCGATCAGCAGGTCGGTCTCCCCGGTGTAGCGGTGGAGCAGGCCCGCCAGGGCCGCCACCGCGAACGTCTCCCGCTGCGGCAGGGCCTTCCCGGGGACGGGGACGGAGTGCCGGTGCGGCTCTCCGGCCGGGCCGTCGCCGGCCGGACGGGCGAGGGGAAGCGACGAGTTGGTCGTTTCCATGGGAATCGTTCCTCTCGAAATAGCGTGGTCAGGGGCTCTCAGGCGAGGGCCGGCAGCGGGGAGGGGAGGTCGGCCTCGGCCGGCGCGGGGGTGCTCTCGGCACCGGCCCGGAGGGAACGCCCGGCCTCGACGGCCTCGGCGAGCTCCTCGACCGTCCGGGTGGTCTGCTCCCAGTCCACGCAGGCGTCGGTCACGCTCTGCCCGTACGCGAGGCGCTCCGTCCGTCCCAGGACCAGGTCCTGCCGGCCGCCCGTGAGGAAGCTCTCCAGCATGATCCCGGCGATGCCGGTCTCCCCGCCGGCGATCCGCCGCGCGATGTCCGCGGCGACGTGGGGCTGCCGCTCGTGGTCCTTGCCGCTGTTGCCGTGGCTGGCGTCGATGAAGAGGCGTCGCGGCAGTCCCGCGTTCCCGAGCAGTTCCAGGGCGCCCGCCACGTCGGAGGGGCCGTAGTTCGGGGCCGTGCTGCCGCCGCGCAGGACGACGTGGCACTCGGGGTTCCCGCTGGTGGCGACGACGGAGGCGACGCCCTCGTCGTTGATGCCCGGGAACACGTGCCCCTTCGAGGCCGCGACGATGGCGTCGACCGCGTCCTCCACGTGGCCGCTCGTCGCGTTCTTGATGCCGACGGGCATGCTGAGCCCGCTGGTGAGCTGCCGGTGCACCTGGCTCTGAACGGTGCGGGCACCGATCGATCCCCAGGACACGGCGTCGGAGAAGTAGCGGGGGGTCAGCGGGTCGAGGAACTCGCAGCCGATCGGCAGGCCGGTCTCCAGGATGTCCACCATCAGGCTTCTCGCCAGGCGCAGCCCGCTGTTGAGGTCGTGCGAGCCGTCGAGGTGGGGATCGCTGATGAGCCCCTTCCAGCCGAGGCGGGTCCGGGGTTTCTCCATGTAGACCCGCATGACGACCTCGAGAGAGCCGGACACCTGCCGCGCGAGGTCGGACAGCCGCTCGGCGTAGGTCAGGGCGGCGCGGGGGTCGTGGATGGAGCACGGGCCGGCGACCACGACGAGCCGGTCGTCCTCGCCGCTCAGCACCTGGGTGACCCCGTACCGGCCGCCGAGGACGGTTTGCCCGGCGGCGGGCGACATCGGGATCTCCTCGCGCAGCGCCGCGGGCGTGAGAAGCCGGTCGACCGGGGTGACGCGGAAGTCGAGGGAGGGAGAGGGCAGCGCGCCGGGAGTCTGGGTGGCGGTCATTGCGGGGTTCCTTCCGGTGGAGTGGTCAGGCGTTCTCCGCCGCGAGAACCGCCGCGGAGAATGTGAATCCCATGCCGGTGCCGATGAGGAGCACCCGGGCTCCCGGTTCCAGAAGTTCCTCCTTCAGCAGGTGGTCCAGGCCGTAGAGCTGGTCGGCGGGGCCGAGGTGCCCGATCGTCAACCCGAACTCGGCCAGGGTGTTGCCGGGAACGGCGTCCAGCGGCCGTACGAAGCTCTCCTTGAACAGGGCCCGCCCGACGAAGGGCGTGACGAGCCAGTCGATCCCGTCCATGGACAGGCCCGCGTCGGACAGCGCCCGGGAGACGACGCTCGCGGTCCTGTCCGCCGACCTGCCGCGGACGTCGCGCAGCGACAGCTCGCCGCGGGCCAGGAACTCCCTGGTCCTGCGCCTCATGTCGGGCCGCGCCTCGGGAGCCGTACGGAACGGTTCGTCGCCGCGCGAGAGGCCTTCGAGGGCCGCGTCGGTCTCCGAGACGCAGGACAGGAGCCTCAGCCGGCCACCGCCGCGGGTGACCACCGCCGACGCGGCACCGTCGCCGAAGACCATGCCGGGGGAGAGGTACCAGCGGTCGGTGGGAGGGGCGAACCGGTCCGCGACCGTGATGAGGGCGGAGGGGAGCTCGGGGCGCCCCGACAGCATGCTCGCCGCGATCTCCAGGCAGGCCAGGGAGCCGTTCGACGCCGCCGAGACGGTCATCGGCATCCCGGCCATCCGGGTGCCCAGCAGCTCCCCGCCGATCCAGCAGGCGGCGGGCCACATGTCGACGCCCTGGAAGTGGCTGTGGCTGTGCAGGTAGAGGGTGTCGGGGCCGATCTCCGTCCCGTGGGCGGCGGCCTCCTTGAGCGCCTGGCCTCCCGCGGTCACGGCCATCTCGGGGGGAGCCTCCGAGGACTGGGAGACGGAGACCATTCCGGTGCTCTCGGCGACGTCGGCCGAGTACGAGCCGTCCTCGACGGCGCGGCCTATCGGCACCAGGTCGCCGAGCGCGCCGCCCGTACCGGAGATCCAGATGTCATCGAATCGCATGGCTGAGGGTCCTTTCCGTGCCGGAGGCCTCGGGGACGTCCCACAGGTGCTCGCCGCCCGCGGTGACGTGGATCGGCCCGCAGATCCCGTCGAGGATCCGCTGGACGCAGCGGAGCAGCACCCGTCCGATAGCCGTGTCGATCGCGCCCGCCAGGTGCGGGACGCTCGTGGAGTAGTCGACCTCGAAGGTGACCTCGCAGCCCTCGGAGAGGTCCTCGGTCGTCCAGGAGCCTCTGAAGTCCCGGAAGTCGCCGGTGACCTGCTCGAACTCGATCCGGTACGGCTGCGCGCCGACCAGGTCGCGGCTGTGCTGGACCCACTCGGCCGTGCCGCCGCGGAAGGCGAGGACCCACTGGCGGAGCCCGCCGCCGATGTCCTCGACGGAGAGGATGTCCGGGGCGCACGACGGGAAGGCCCGGTCGTCGCCGAGCTGCTCGATCAGGTCCTCGGCGGAGCACCACACCGTGGCCTTGAAAGTACGGGATGTCATGATATTTACTCCGTGTCGGTCGCCGGGTGGACGATGCTGACGCCCTGCAGGTGCGAGGCGCGCAGCATGAGATAGTTCGCCTCCCCGAAGGCGCCGCCGGTCAGGCCGGTCCCGCCGTGGGTGGGAAGGAACGGCAGGAAGCCGGCGTGCGAATCGTTGATCTTGAGCTGGCCGCAGCCGGTGACCCCCTCGGCGAACCGGTCGATCACCGAGGCGTCGGCCGCCCAGAAGGAGTTGCGCAGGCCGTAGGCGTTGCCGTTCACGAACCCGATGACCTCCTCCAGCAGCTCGCCGTCCGTCCCGCCGGTCTCGGGGATGATGACCGGCAGGAGGGGGAAGAACGTCTCGTCGCGGACCACCCACAGGGACCTGGAGCCGCGGAGCCCGTCGACCCGCAGGATCGCCGGTTCGAGGAAGAACCCGGTCTCCGACGGGGAGCCGTCCACCTCCAGGCGGCGGCCGCCGTGGACGAGCCTCGCGCCCTTGCCGAGCGCCTGGGCGACGCAGGCGTGGAACGCGTCGACCATCAGGACCGGGGTGAGCACGACGCCGCGCTCCTCGGGGTATCCGGGCTGGATCTTCTGCACGGCCACGGTCAGCCGCTCGATGAGCTCGTCGGCGATCGCGGGATGGGCGACCACCTGGTTGGGCACGTTGCAGATCTGGCCCGACTGCGTGAAGAACTGCGTGAGGCTCTCCACCGCGACGTCCAGGTCGGCGTCGCGCCAGACCACGAAGCAGTCGTTGCCGGCGAGCTCCAGGATGGGCTTCTTGCCGGCCGCGACGCAGTCGCGCTCCAGCGCCAGCCCCTTCTTGCTGCCCCCGATGTAGACGACGGCGTCGACGTGCTCGCTGGCCAGCCAGGTGTCGAGCATGGGGGGCCCGCAGAGCGCGTTGAGCGTGCCGGGGGGCGCGCCCGCCTCTTCGAGCACCGGCGCCACGATCTCCCGCATGGTGTACATGACCGCGAGCGGGATACCGCGCGGCGCCCGCACCACCACGGCGTTGCCGGCCAGGAGGGCGGTGACGCCGAACAGCGCGTTGGCGACCGCGGCGTTCTGCGGCGGGTTGACGCAGACCACCCCGTCGGGGACGCGCCGCAGGATCATCTCGCGGTCGCCGTCGTGCCGGCGGAACTCCATCTGCCCGGCGCACCATTCGAGCGTCTCCCGGCTCCAGCCGGTGAGGGGGATCCCGTCGACCATGCCTTCGGCGAGGGAGCGGGGCTGCCCCTCGGCGACCAGGATCTCGACCAGCTCGTCACGGTGCTCGGCGAGGCGCTCCGCGATGCGGTACCCGATCTCCATCCGGGTGGCGAGCGGGAAGCGGGCCCACTGGGGGGCGGCGCGGGCCGCCGATTCGAGGGCCAGCTCCACCATGTCCTCGTCGGCGACGGCACACGCCCCGGCGACGACGTCCCCGGCCGATTCGATGTCGACGACGCCCAGGTCAAGGTCGCGCTTGAGCCTCAGGTGGGGAAAGGTGTCCTGCAGGACGGCCCGTGTGGTGACCGTGTGGACGTACTCCCCGCTGTCACCGGTGATGTCCTTGCCGCCGATGTAGGCGGGATAGACCCTGGTCGTCACGTCGTCTCCCTTCGCACTCCGGATCTCGTGGCCGGCATTTTTCGGTTACCAGCAATTACGCTAAGCCGGTAACAAGGGCGGGGCAACGGGGGTGTGATAAGACCTCCTTCTCGGGATGCGAACGCCGGACACGGCGGATAGCACGCGGAAAGAGGGGGAAACCGGTGCGGGGAAGCGCGGTTAAATCACCGGTGCCGCACTACCGGCAAAGCTCGTTCGGTAGTAAAATTGTCAGGGTGAAGCGACAACCGGGAGACAGAGTTGTGGCACCGGGTCCGCTCGCGCTGGTGCAGGCGTTCGTCAACAGCGTCAATGTGGAGTTCGGTCCTGACCACTTCGCCACCGTGGAGGGCCTCGCCACCTGGCTGGGCCGCAACGGCCTCGACGGCCCGCGGGTGGAGCCCGGCGAGCTGGATCGCCGCGACGCCGTGATCCTGAGGGAGGCGCTGCGCGCGCTCCTGCGGGAGAACAACGGCGGGCCCCCCGACCCGCAGGCTCGCCGCACGGTCGAGCACATCGCGCGTGACTGCCCGCTCGTCGTGGGATTCGACGGGAAGGACGGAGGTCTCGGCCTGCGGCCCGCGCTCACCGACGTGCGCGGGGCCCTGGCCAGTGTGCTGGCCTCGGTCGCCGGTGCCGTCGCCGACGGCTCCTGGCAGCGCCTCAAGGCGTGCGGCGAGCACCGATGCGAGTGGATCTTCTACGACCGGTCGCGCAACCGGGGCAGCCGGTGGTGTTCGATGGCGGTGTGCGGGACGCGGGCCAAGATGCGCACCTACCGCGAGACGAAGCGGATTCACGGCGAGACCGGCTGAGACGGCCGGGCCGTCTCAGCCGGTACGGGCGTCGCCGGAGATCACGGCGCGTTCTCCCGGCCGAGGAGCTTGCGCGCGACGACGAGCTTGGTGGCCGCCGCGGTGCCGTCCGCGAGCTGGAGCCCGATGACATCCCTGAGCCGCTGCGCGATCGGCCCGTCCTCCGACCAGCCGAGGTGGCCCATGGTCAGCAGGGACTGGTGAACGGCCTCCATCGCCGCCTTCGGCGCCCACCACTTGGCCATGTTGGAGGGGACCCGCGGGTCCATGCCGCCGTCGGCGCGCCACAGCGCCTCGTACGACACCAGCCGTGCCGCGTGGAGCATGGTCGCGTGCTCGACCAGGGGGAAGGCGACCGCCTGGAAGCTGCCGATGGGCCGGCCGAACGCCTCCCTGGCGCCCGCGTGGGCGACGGCCTCGTCGAGCGCGGCCTTGCCGACCCCGAGTGCCATCAGCGAGATGAGCGCCCGCGAGACGCCGAACCCGCGCATGACCGCGGCGAAGCCGAGGCCCGGCCGCCCGACCACGTCCCCGGGGCCGACGCGGACGCCGTCGAAGACGAGCCCGCCGCGCCCGCCGGACCGGCAGCCGAGGTCGGAGAGGATCTCGCGGCTCACCCTGGCCTCGTCGAGCCGGACGTAGAAGGCGGTGATGCCGTGCGCCCCCGGCCCCCCGGTGCGCGCGAAGACCAGGCCGTGCGTGGCGTAGGCGGCGATCATGATGGACGTCTTCTGGCCGTTCAGCACCCATCCGTCGCCGTCGGGCTCGGCGCTCATCTCGATGCCCGCGGCGTCGGTGCCGTGGCCGGGCTCGGTGAGGCAGAGCGCGACGATCGCCTCGCCGGTGGCGATCGGCGGCAGCCAGCCCGCCAGCTGTTCCGGCGTGCCGTTCGCCGCCAGGACGCCGCCGATGAGGGCGGCGTTGAGCACGGGGTAGCAGACCGACAGGTCCGCCGCCGCCAGCTCCTCAAGGACGATGCCCGCGCTCACCGCGTCGAGCCCGCGCCCCCCGTACTCCTCGGGGACCCGGAGCGCGAACAGTCCCTCCTCGCCCATCTCGGCGAGGAGCCCGGAACGGTAACCGCGCCGCACGTCGCTCTCGCGGCGGTACGGGGCGACCCTGTCGGCCGCGAACTCCCGCGTCCTCTTGGCGAGTGCCTGCTGCTCACTGGTGAATTCGAAGTCCATGACCTTTCCTAAGCCCGGAGCCGGTCGCGCAAGGCGAATTTCTGGATCTTCCCGGAGGGGGTCCTCGGCAGCGACGGCACGATCTCCAGCCGCTCGGGCCAGTACTGCTTGGCCATGCCGAGGCCGGCGAGGTGGCCGCGCATGTCGTCGAGGGTCAGCGGGGAGCCCTCCGGCGAGTCCGCCGTGACGAGGACCGCGCAGGCGCGCTCGCCCAGCCGCTGGTCCGGGTAGCCGACGACGGCCACGTCCTTGACGGCGTGGTGCCGCAGCAGGGCCGCCTCCACCTCCACGACGGGGATGTTCTCCGCGCCCCGCATGATGACGTCCTTGACCCGGCCGGTGATGCGGATGCCGCCGTAGCCGTCCTCGCGGGCCAGGTCCCCGGTGTCGAACCAGCCGTCCTCGGTCAGCGACTTCGCGTACACCTCGGGACGGCGGAAGTAGCCGAGGCACTGGGCGGCGCCGCGGACCTGGAGCAGGCCGGATTGTCCCGCGGCCACCGGCTCGCCCCGGCGGCCGACGATCCTGACCTCCATCCCCGGTACGGGGGTGCCGTCGCTCTCGGCCGCGCGCATCGGCGGGTCCTCGGGGCGGGTGATCGTCACGCAGCCGTTCTCGCTCATGCCCCACAGGGCGTACACCCGGCAGCCGAGCACCTCCCGCGCGTCCTCCACCAGCAGCGGCGCGATCGGCGCGCTGCCCGTGGCGAACGTCAGCAGCGCCGACAGGTCCCTCGGGGACGCGCGCTGCGCCTCGATGAGGTCGGAGAGGAAGGTGGGCGCGCCCATGAAGAACGTGACCTTCCACTCCTCCAGGATGCGCAGCATCACGGCCGGGTCCCACGCGTCCACCTGCACGGCCGTCGCGCCGAGGATGAGCGGCATGAGGAAGTTCCAGGTGTAACCGGCCTGGTGGGTCGTGGGGGACCCCATCGCCGTCACTTCCCTGATGGTCAGGTGCAGCACGTCGGCCTGTGCCCTGTTCATCGCGTACAGGGTGTTGTGGCTGTGGACGACGCCCTTGGGCTCACCGGTCGTGCCGGAGGTGAACACGATCTGGGCGGGGTCGTCGGGTTCGGCCTCGAGGGCGTCGAGGGCCGCGACCTCCTCGGGGGAGGGCTCGGGGCCGAGGAGGTCGCGGTCGAAGTCGAGCGCGCCACCGTCACCGCCACCGCCGCCGCCGAGCAGCACCCGGTGGCGCAGGCCGGGGACGGCGCGGGCGACCTCCGCGCTCATGTCCGCGTACGAGAAGCCGCGGAACTCGGCCGCCGCGATGTACACGGGGCTGGCCGTGAGCCGGGTCATGAACTCGACCTCGCGCCTGCGCATGATCGGTACCACCGGGCCCGCCACGGCGCCGATCCGCGCGCACGCGAGGATCGACGCGACGAGCTGCCAGGAGTTGGGTAACTGCAGGGTCACCACGTCGCCGCGCTCCACGCCCAGCCGCACCAGGCTCGCCGCGAGGCGGTCGACGCGGTGGGCGAGCTCGCTGTAGGTCACCGTCTCGGCGACGCCGTCCCGGTGGCAGACGAGCGCCGCCTTGTCCGGGTGGCTGGCGGCGGAACGCCGCAGGTCGTCGAGGATGGTCTCGTCGCGCCACTGGCCGGCGAGCCGGAAGTCGTCCTTCATCGGGTGTCCCTCCTCGGCCTGCCGAGGGCCGTCCTGGCCCGCGCGGCGACGGCCTGGGGCGTGATGCCGCCCCGCTCCAGCAGATATCTCTGGTCGCCGGAGACCGGGACGAACGCGTCCGGCATCGCCACCCGGTGCACCCTGACCGGCAGGATCTCCGACAGGCTCTCGGCGACGGCGGCCCCGAAGCCCCCGGCGCGCCAGTGCTCCTCCACCGTGACCACGACGCCGGTCGTGCTCGCCGCGGTGGCGAGCGTGGCCGTGTCCAGCGGCTTGACCGTGTGCACGTGGATCACGGACGCCGCGATGCCCTCCCGCGCCAGCAGGTCCGCGGCGTCGAGGGCGGCCAGCACCGGGTACGGGCCGCAGGCGGCGAGCGTGACGTCGGTGCCCTCCCTGAGGGTCCGCGCCTCCCCGAGCCGTACGGGCGGGCCGTCGGGAAGGTCGGGGGTGGCATTGCGGCCCAGCCGGAAGTAGACGGGGCCCGGCAGGGTGAGGGCCTGGCGGAACAGCTCGTCGGTGGTGGCCGCGTCGGCCGGGACCACGACGGTCATGTTCGGCAGGTTCCGCATGACGGCCAGGTCCTCCAGCGAGTGGTGGGTGGGGCCGAGGTGGCCGCCCGACACCCCGGAGTGGGTCGCGGCGATGCGGACGGGCAGGTTGTTGAGCGCGATGTCGACCTTGACGGCCTCCAGGGCCCGGGTCGAGGCGAACGCCGCCATCGTGTTCACGACGGGCACGCGCCCCACCTTGGCGAGCCCGGCGGCGGCACCCATGAGGGTGTGCTCGGCGATGCCCAGGTTGACGTACCTGTCACCCGCCTCGCCGAAGTCGACCCCGCCGAACAGGCCGGTGTCGCTGTCCAGGCAGATCAGCCGCTCGTCCTTCGGCATGAGTTCCACGAGCACGTCCCGGTAGACCTCACGGGACGAGCGCGGCTTGAGCGTGGTGGCGGTCATCACCGCTCCCCTTCCGGCGCGGCACGCAGGACGGAGAGCGCGCGGCGGTGCTGCCGGTCGCCCAGCCTGGCGTAGTGGCTGCGTGCCTGCCCCTCGATGAAGGGCAGTCCCTTGCCCTTGACGGTGTGGGCGATGATCAGGGTGGGGCGTCCCGGCTCCGGCGGCGCGGTGAGCGCCTCGGTCAGCGCGGCGACGTCGTGGCCGTCCACCTCCTGGACGTGCCAGCCGAAGGCCCGCCACCGGTCGGCAAGGGGCTCCAGGTCGCCGACGGACTCCGTCTCGCCGGTGATCTGGAGACGGTTGCGGTCGATCACGGCGGTCAGGTTGTCCAGCCCGTGGTTCGCGGCCACGTTCGCGGCCTCCCAGACCGAGCCCTCCTGGAGCTCGCCGTCGCCCATGACCACGAAGCACCGGCGGTCGGAGCCGCCGAGCCTGGCCGCGAGCGCGACCCCGACGCCCAGCGCCAGGCCGTGGCCCAGGGAGCCGGACGGCATCTCCACGCCGGGGATCTCGGCATGGGGGTGGGCCATGAAGGCGCTCCCCGGCAGCGCGTAGTCGGCGAGCCGCTCCTCGGGGAAGAAACCGGCCTCGCAGAGGGTCGCGTAGAGGGCGATGCCCGCGTGCCCCTTGCTCAGCAGCAGCATGTCGCGGTCGGGCGAACCGGGATCGCGGGAATCGACCCGCATGATCCTGAAGTACAGGGTGGCGAGAACCTCGACGAGGGACATGGAACCCCCCAGGTGCCCGCCCTCGGGACTCGCGCACATGTTCACGATGTGTTCCCTGATCCGGCCGGTCACCGCGGCCGGATCGGCCATTTCGCCCGCCGGGGTCGCACTCGGCAGGGTGGAGGCGCTGCTCATGCTTACTCCTTTCGCCTCGGTCAGTTCGGGTGCAGGCCGGTGAAGTCGAGCCCGAGGGACTCGGGCAGGCCGAGCCGGATGTTCATGCACTGCACGGCGTTCCCGGAACCGCCCTTGACCAGGTTGTCCAGGGCCGCGATCACCGTCACGCCGGCCGACTCCGGGTCCAGGGCGAAGCCGACGTCGCAGAAGTTGGAACCGGACAGGATCTTCGCGTCGGGGAACCGGTGCAGGCCGCGCCGCTGGGCGACCACGCGGACGAAAGGCTCGTTCCCGTACCGCTTCCGGTAGGCGGAGCGGATGTCCCGCTCGCCGGCGCCGTCGGTGAGGCGTGCCCTGCACAGCAGCTGCACTCCTCGTACGGCCTCCACTCCGGTCGCCGTCATGCGGACGGGGAGCCCGGTCGCCTGGGAGATCTCCGCCTCGTGCCGGTGCCGCGTCGGGGCGAAGACCCTGAGCGCGCCACTGCGTTCGGCGTGCAGGTTCTCCGAGCCCGCGGTCGCTCCGGCGCCGCTGGAACCGGTCCTGGCGTCGACCGTCACCTCGTCCTCGATCAGTCCGGCCTCGGCCAGCGGGGTGAGCGCCAGGATCCCGGCGTTCGCCATGCAGCCGGGGACGCTGATCCGGTCGGCCGTCCGCAGGCGGTCCCGGTGGAACTCCGGCACGCCGGGCACGAAGGTGCCGAGAAGGGCGGTGGCCTCGTGCGGGACCCCGTAGTAGTCCTCGTAGGTGTCGGCGGACCGCAGCCGGAAGTCCCCGGACAGGTCGATGATCGTGCCGGCCCTGCCGAGGAACTCCGGCATCCGGCGCATCGTCTCCCGATGCGGCGTCGCCAGGAACAGTACGTCGTAGTGGTCGAGCCGGTCCTCCGCGCAGAAGGCCAGCCGGGTCCTTCCCCTCAGGTTCGGGTGGACCCCGTCGATCTGGCGGCCCTGCAGGCGCCGTGAGGTGGCGGCGGCCAGTTCGACCTCCGGATGGGTGGTCAGGATGCGCAGGAGCTCGCCGCCGATGTAGCCGGCGGCCCCGACGACCGCGACGCGTGTCATGTCTCTCCTCTCGCGATGAGATGGGCCGCGATGGCGTCCGCCACGTCGACCCGGGAGCCGTGGGCCTCCTGGAAGCCCCTGAACTCCACCCGGTCGTTGACCTCGAGCACGGTCAGGCGCCCGTCCACGTCCTCGATGAGGTCGACGCCCGCGATGTCGGCGCCGACCGCGTCCGCGGCGGCGACCGCGAGCTTGGCGTGGTCGGGGCCGAGCGGGCAGTACTCGCTCACGGCGCCCCTCGCCACGTTGGTGCGCCACTCCTCGCCCCGGCGGTAGGTCGCGCCGAGCGCCTCGCCGCCCACGACGAGCACGCGCAGGTCGCGGTCGGCCTTGGGCACCTGTTCCTGCAGGTAGATCACGTGTGACTGGGGGGAGGGGAGGGCGGCGACGTGTTCGAGCACGGCGGTCGCCACGGCGTGGTCCGTGACCCTGGTCACCAGCCGGCCCCAGGAGCCGACCAGCGGCTTGATCACGGCCGGGTAGCCGATCTCCTCCAGGGCCTCCAGCGCCGCGTCGGACGTCATCGCCAGCGCGGTCCTGGGCGTCGGCAGCCCGCGGCTTTGCAGGGCCGCCGACGTGTGCCACTTGTCGCCGCTGAGATGTGTGGCGGCGGCGCTGTTCAGCACCGTCACCCCCGCCGACTCCAGGGCGCTCGCCGCGTACAGGGCGCGGAAGTGCCCGACTTCGCGATTGAGGACGAGGTTCGGTCCACTCCAGGCCGAGCCGTCGGCGACGAACAGCGCCCTGGGATCCAGGTGCTCGAACCCGGCGCCGCGCCTTTCGAGCGCGGCCATGATGTTCTTCTCCTCGAACCGCACTCGTGAGGCGAGGACGGCGAGGTGAGGTGCTACGGAATCCACGGCACGGCTCCCTCCGTCACTCGCCCCAGTCTTCTTCGACGTCCGGCGCCAGCGTGAGCGTCGGAGGCTGGACGGAGGCGATCTCCAACTCGCTACGGCAGTCCAGGCACTCGACGATCTCGCTCACCCGGGCGTCTCCGTCGATCGTCACCTCGGCCGCGCACTCAGGGCACTCCGGGCTGTTCATAACCTTCTGCATAGCTCGTCCCTGTTCGTTGTTGTGCGTGATTAGTCTTATGAACCGTAACCCGATTACCCGTAAAACAGCTAATAAGCGCTTTTACTCGAAATGAGTGGGGCTGCTTATAGGGGTGATCTCATAACTATCCAGCCATTACCTCATAAGCATCGCTTCTTGGGTAGGGGCCGAAAATAGGTGCGTTAGATGATTAAGCTCGCTAGTAATCATTATTTTTCTGCTTGTCACCATCTTCGGAACATCTCCCGAACATCCGGAGCGCCGACCAGGGCGTCTCCGGGACATCTCCACAAGGAGGGGTAATGCGAGGGATCGCAGAGAGTCCGCCCGTCAACGGCAACGGTGCGCATCCGGCTCCAACCGATCTTGAGTCCGACCTCGGAACCGCCGGGCGCACGCCGGGCGAGGAGTTCGCGGCGGCCGTGAGCGGAGCCGGTGACCGGACCGGTGGTCGGACCGGTGGCCGGGCCGGCGACCGAGCTGGTGACCGAACCGGTGACCGGGCCCGCGACCGGGCCGGTGAGGGCGCCGGTGAGCAGGGGGACCTGGTGGTCCCCTTCGACATGCACCTGCCCGCGGCGTTCCCGCTCTTCGCGTCCCGTCCCCGCTATCCGGTGCGCCACCTGCTGAAGACGGCGCCCGTGGCCGACGACCCGGCGCCCTACGTCCACGAGCCTCCCCGGGGACAACTGAGCGAGGCGGGCACCTCCTACGCCGCCACCCCCGAGGCGGCCTTCGCGCCGAGGATCGAGCGGGCGCGGCTCACCGACCTCACCGTCTCCGTGCCGCTCCCCGACGGGATCCTCGGGCAGCCCGCGCTGCTGGCCCCGTACGTCGACTACCGCGTGCTCGTCCGGCTGTCGGTGGCGGAGAACGAGGCGCTGCTGCACGGCACCGGCGACGGCGCGATCACCGGGCTGCTCCGGCTGCCCGGCACCCGCCACAGGCGGACCGGGCTCGGCCTCGAGGAGGCGGCCACGGAGGCCGCCGCCGAGGTCGAGGAGACCGGCGGCTCGTGCGACGGCATCGTCGCCCACCCCGCCGTCTACTGGGAGATGGTCAGGACGGGCATGCTCGGCAGGCTGGCCGTCGCCGGGATCACGGTGTCGAGGACGCGCATGATCCCCAGGGACACCCTGCTCATGGGGGACTTCCGCGCCGCGTTCACCCTGCTGCTGCCCGGCGCCTCCTCCCTCACGCTGCGCCGCGGCGCCGGGAACGACGGCGCCGACCTCGTCAGGGCGAGCACCCGCGTCGGCCTGGCCGTGCACCTGCCGCAGCACCTGATGACGCTGTCGTGGGGTGGTCGCCATGGGTGACCCGCGGATCCTGTACATCACCGGGTGGATGCGGAGCGGCAGCACCCTGCTCGGGAACGTCCTCGGCGAGCTCCCCGGCGTCCTGCACGCCGGGGAGCTGCACTACCTGTGGCGCAACGGCGTGCTGAACGCCGGCACGAACTCCACCTGCGGCTGCGGCAGGGACCTGACCAGGTGCGACGTCTGGTCCTCGGTTCTCGGCGCCGACGGCACCGCGCAGGCCGGCGCCGCGCGCCGGATGGCGATCCTGCAGCGCTTCCTGCTGCGGACCCGCCACACCAGGACCCGCCTCGCGGAGGCCCAGGGCAGGACGAGGACGGTGCCCGGCGTCGTGGAGGCGCTCGAACGCACCGCCGCCGTCTACCGGACGCTGGCCACGAGCGGCGGCGAGCGCCTGATCGTGGACGGCTCGAAGTATCCCGCCGAGGCGGCCGCGCTGCTGGGGCGTACGGACCTGGACGTCCGGGTGCTGCACATGGTGCGCGATCCCCGCGCGACGGCGTTCTCCTACAAGAACGCCAAGGAGTACATCGACCCGATGAGCCCCGCCCGCAGCAGCGGGTACTGGAGCGCGTTCAACGTCGCGTCGGAACTCGTCGGAGGAGTCGCCCCGGACCGTTACCTGCGGGTCAGGCACGAGGACCTCTGCGACCGGCCGCGAGAGGTCGTCGGCCGGGTCATGCGGTTCGCCGGGCTGGCGGGAGAGCCGCCGGTCGACGGGACCGGCCTGGTCTCGCTCGGGGAGAACCACACGGTGACCGGCAACCCCGACCGGCTGTCCAAGGGTGACACCGTGATCCGTTCCGACGAGCGCTGGCGCACCGCGCTGTCCGCGCGGGAGATCGCCGCCGCGACCGCGCCGGCCCTGCCGGTGCTCACCCGCTACGGATATCCGCTCCTGCCGACCAGGTAGGTACGAGAGTTAGGGAGCCATCTCATGGACCTTCGGCTTAAAGGGCGCGTGGCACTGGTGGCGGCTTCGAGCAGCGGGCTCGGGCTGTCCGTGGCCAAAACCCTCGCGGCGGAGGGAGCGAACGTCTCGATCTGTGGCCGCGATCCCGCCAAGCTGGCCCTGGCCCACGTCGAGGTCAACGCGATGGGAACGGGCGACGTGCTCAGCACCCCCGTGGACCTGCGCGACGAGCGGGCCGCCGCGGAATGGGTGCGGCGGACCGCCCACACGTTCGGCGGGCTGGACATCGTGGTGACCAACTCCGGCGGGGTGCCGTTCGGGCCCGTCGACAGTTTCCAGGTCGCCGACTACCGCGCGGCCATCGACGGGAACCTCCTGCCGCACGTGAGCGTCACCCTCGCGGCGCTGCCCTTCCTCAAGGAGGGCGGCTGGGGCCGCATGCTGATGATCGCCTCGGAGTCGGTGCGCCAGCCCCACCCGGAGAGCGGCCTGTCGTCGGTGGCCCGGCTGGGCCTGCTCGGCTACATGAAGGGGCTGGTGCACGCGCTCGGCGCGAGCGGGGTCACGATCAACATCCTCGCCCCGGGGTTCCACCGCACCCCCATCCTCGACGAGCAGTTCGGCGCGGACGTGGAGACGGAGATCGCCCGCGTCGCCGAGCGGATCCCTCTCGGCAGGATCGGGGACGTGGCCGATTTCGGCGCGCTGGCCGCCATGCTCGCCAGCGATCAGGCCTCGTACGTCACGGGCACGGTTTTCGTGGCCGACGGAGGCAACACCCGCGGCATCGGCTGAAGGGCCGGGAAGCTGAGGAGGAGCGAAAGATGTCCGTACTCGGACACGTCGCCAGCACGCGAAAGGCGGCACTCTACGTAGTCAAGATAGGGAGCGCGAGTCTCGGCCATGACGCGCTCTTCGACGAGCTGGCCCTGCTGCGCCGCCGTGGCGCCCGCGTGCTCCTCGTCGCGGGCGGCGCGGCCGGCATCACGCGGCACTACGCCGGCATCGGCCGTCCCGTCCGGACGCTGAGCCTGCGGGGCGACAGCGAGGTGCGCTACTGCCCTCCGGAGGAGATGCCGCACATCGTGGACGCGTACGAGCGGGTGACGCTGCCGCGCGTGCGCGACGCGCTCACCTCGCGCGGCCTGACCGTCTTCACCGCGGTCGCGCGGGACGGGGCGCTGGTGAGCGCCCAGGCCAACCGGCCGCTGCGGGCGGTGAAGGACGGCAGGACGACGGTGGTCCGCGACCACCGGGCGGGCACCGTGACCGGAGTCGCCGCGGACCGCCTTGGGGCGCTGCTCGACGCGTTCGACGTGGTGTGCCTCTCGCCGCCCGTCGCCGACGGCGCGGGCGGTTCCGCGCTCAACGTCGACGCCGACGTCCTCGCCGCCGAGCTGGCCAACGCCCTCGCCGCCGACCACCTGCGCCTCGTCACCGGCACGCCGGGCCTGCTCGCCGAGCCGGAGGACCCCGCGAGCCGCCTGACCGACGTCGTACGCGGCGAGGGGGAGCGGTTCGCGCGGGGCCGGATGCGGCAGAAGGTACGCGCGGCGGAGATCGCCCTCGACGGGAGCGCCGACGTTGCGATAACCGGGCCGCACGTCCTGTCGCCCGCGTCGGGAACGCGCTTCTGGCGCGCCCCGGCACCCGCGCCGGACCTGTCGCTTCTCTCCCGGGCCGTGGAGATCTCCTCGGTGTCGGCCGACGAGCGGGAGCTCGCCGAGTACCTGATGGACTGGTGCGCGGAGCGCGGTGTCCACGCGGAGATCGACGAGGCCGGCAACCTCGTGGCCACGCGCGGCTACGGAGACCGGCGGCTGCTCATGCTCGGGCACCTCGACACCGTGCCGCACCGGTGGCCGGTGCGCTGGGACGGGCTGACGATCACCGGCAGGGGCTGCGTCGACGCCAAGGCCAGCCTCGTCGCCTACCTGGAGACCCTCGCGGACATGGACGTGCCGGACTGGGCGCAGGTGCGCGTCATCGGCGCGGTCGAGGAGGAGGTCACCTCGGCGGGGGCATTCCACGCCAGGGACCGCTACCCGGCGGACGCGGTGATCGTAGGCGAGCCCAGCGGCGAGAAGGCCCTGACCATCGGCTACTACGGTCTGCTCAAGGTACGGCTGCGCGTCAGCCACGGCGTCGGCCACACCGCGGGGCAGGGGGTCACCACCGCCGCCGACCAGTTGGTGGACGTCCTGAGCAGACTCCGCGACGAGATCGGCGCGGCCGACTCCCAGGCGCTGGTGGCCGTGCTCGGCATCCACGCGATGAACGGCGGGGACGTCCAGGTGGGCGAGACCGTCGTCGACGTGCGGGTTCCCCCCACCCTGGACCTGGAACACCTCGTCGAGCTCGTCCGCCGGGTCGCCGGGCCGGTCGTCGTGGAGGTGCTCCGCGCCACGCCCGGAGTGATCACCTCCCGTACCAGCCCGCTCGTGAAGGCGTTCTCGCGCGCCTTCAGGGAGGAGGGGGTGGCCCCGAGGTTCCTCGCGAAGAAGGGGAGCAGCGACATGAACACCCTCGCCACCACCTGGCGGGGAGTGCCCATGGTCGCCTACGGCGCGGGTGACTCCGCGCTCGACCACACGCCGGACGAGCACCTCGACGCCGAGGAGTTCAGGCGGGCCAGGACCGTGCTGTTCAGGGCGGTCGCGAACTGGGTGGCGCAGGGCGCCGCCGAGGCTGTCGCAGGAGAGAGGACACCGCGATGACAACGATCACCGTCGACGAGACCGCCGGCCACGCCTACCAGCTGTCCCACCTGGACGCGCTGGAGGCGGAGGCCGCCCACATCCTCAGGGAGACGGCCGGGGAGTTCGACCGGCCGGTGATCCTCTTCTCCGGGGGCAAGGACTCCATCGTCATGCTCCACCTGGCGCGCAAGGCGTTCGCCCCCGCGCCGGTGCCCTTCCCCCTGCTGCACGTCGACACCGGCCACAACTTCCCCGAGGTCATCGGCTACCGGGACCGCGTCGTCGCCGAGCACGACCTGCGGCTTGAGGTCGCCTCGGTCCAGGACTACATCGACCGGGGAGAGCTGGCCGAGCGGCCCGACGGCTCGCGCAACCCGCTGCAGACGGTGCCGCTGCTCGACGCCATCGAGACCAACGGCTTCGACGCGGTCTTCGGCGGCGGGCGGCGGGACGAGGAGAAGGCCCGCGCCAAGGAGCGGGTGTTCTCCCTGCGCGACGACTTCGGCGGCTGGGACCCGCGGCGGCAGCGACCGGAGCTGTGGAACCTCTACAACGGCCGCCACTCGCCCGGCGAGCACGTCCGCGTCTTCCCGCTGTCGAACTGGACCGAGCTGGACGTGTGGCAGTACATCCTCAGGGAGGGCATCGAGCTTCCGCCGATCTACTTCGCGCACGAGCGCGAGGTCTTCTCGCGCCGGGGCATGTGGCTCGCCCCCGGCGAGTGGGGCGGCCCGGGGAAGGACGAGCCCCTGGAACGGCGTCTCGTGCGGTACCGCACGGTCGGCGACATGTCGTGCACCGGCGCCGTCGACTCCGGAGCCGCGACCCTGGAGGAGGTCATCGAGGAGATCTGCTCCTCCAGGCTGACCGAGCGAGGGGCCACCCGCGCCGACGACAAGCTGAGCGAGGCCGCCATGGAGGACCGCAAACGGGAGGGATACTTCTGATGACCACCACACTGCTCCGCTTCGCCACCGCCGGATCCGTGGACGACGGGAAGTCCACCCTCGTCGGCCGGCTGCTGTACGACTCGAAATCGATCCTCGCCGACCAGCTGGAGGCCGTGGAGACGGCCTCGCGGAACCAGGGACGGGAGACCGCCGACCTCGCGCTGCTCACGGACGGCCTGCGCGCCGAGCGCGAGCAGGGAATCACGATCGACGTCGCGTACCGCTACTTCGCCACCGCGCGCAGGCGCTTCATCCTCGCCGACACGCCCGGCCACGTGCAGTACACCCGCAACATGGTCACCGGCGCCTCCACCGCCGAGCTCGTGCTCATCGTCGTCGACGCCCGCAACGGCGTCGTCTCGCAGACCAGGCGGCACGCCGCCGTCGCCGGGCTCCTCCGGGTCCCCCACGTCGTGCTGGCCGTGAACAAGATGGATCTCGTCGACTGGGACGAGGGGGTGTTCGCGGCGATCGCCGAGGAGTTCACCGAGCACGCGTCCGGCCTCGGGATCGGCGAGGTGACCGCGATCCCGATCTCCGCCCTCACCGGCGACAACATCGTCACCCCCTCGCCGAACATGGACTGGCACACCGGCCCCACCATCCTGGAGCTCCTGGAGACGGTGCCCGTGGGCGTCGACCCCTCCCAGGGGCCCGCGCGGCTTCCCGTCCAGTACGTCATCCGCGCGGACGGCCACCGTGCCTACGCCGGCCAGATCTCCGGCGGCGTCCTGCGCGTCGGCGAGCGCGTCACGGTGCTCCCCGGCGGGCGGACGTCGACGGTGGCGGCCATCGACGTGCTCGGCGAGCCGGTCACCGCGGCGTGGGCGCCGCAGTCGGTCGCCGTACGCCTCTCCGACGACATCGACGTCTCGAGGGGCTCCCTCATCGTGCCGGAGGACGCGGAGCCCGCTCTCACCTGGGAGCTCCGCGCGACCACGTGCCACCTCCACGAGCGCGCCCTGCGCGTCGGGGAACGGGTGCTGGTCAAGCACACCACCAGGACGGTCCAGGCGGTCGTCGAGGGCATCGCGCCCTCCACCGCCCTGGGGGAGCTGACCTGCGCCCCGGAGGCGGACAGCCTCGCCGTCAACGAGATCGCGAGTGTCGTGCTGCGCACCACCGACCCTCTCGCGGTCGACCCCTACGCGCGGTCGCGCATGACCGGTTCCTGCCTGCTGATCGACCCGGCGGACGGGACCACCCGCGCTGCGGGAATCGTCGAGGAGACGCCTGCGGGGTGAGGTCACCCGGCTGCGGGGTGAGGTCACCCGGCGCCGTCGGGGTGATTCTCCCGGCATCTTCAGGGGGAGTCACCCGGTGGGGAACCCTCGGGGACGGGGCGAACGGCTCGACGGGGGCGACGGGGGCGACGGGGGCGACCGGCTCGGCCGGTTCGGCCGAGGCAACGGGGCAGCCGAGGCAACGGGGCAGCCGAGGCAACGGGGCAGCCAGGGCAGCTGGATCGGCCGGATCGGCCGGTTCAGCCGGCGAAGGGATAACCGCGCAGTGACTGCTGGAAGGCCTTGCGCGCGATCGGGACGTACCCCGAGGTCGCGGCGCCGGTGGAGAGGGCCATGGTCACCGGCAGGGGGCCGGGCGGGGAGGGGAGGGTGAGGCTGGCCGCCTTGGGCAGGCCCCAGAGCTCGTCGCCGTTGGCGACGAGGCACGCCACGCCCAGGCCGGCCTTGGCGGCCGCGCGCAGCCCGACGAGCTCGGCGCCCTCGTAGCCGACACGCCACGGGACGTCCGACCGGTCGAGCGTGTCCACGATGCGGCCGCGCAGCGTGCACGGCTCGGTGAAGAGCGTCAGCGGGAGCGCGGCGCCCTCTCCGTGGGCCGGGCGCCCGAACCAGTCCATGCGCATGTGGCCGAGCTCCTGGTTCGTGGCGCCGGCCGGGTGGGGTTTCGTCTGCAGGAGCAGCGCCAGGTCCAGCTGGCCGGTGTTCACCCGGCTCTCCAGGGATTCGCTCAGCCCCGTCTGGACGCTGACCTGGGCGTGCGGCATGCCCCTGGTGAGCAGCCGCAGGATCTCGGGAAGCGCCTCCGCGAGCTGGTTGACGATTCCGATGGACAGCCGCAGGTTCCCCGGAGGGGGGATGAAACGGCCCACCGCCTCGTCGTTGAGGGTCACGAGACGGCGGGCGTACCCGAGGAGTTCCTCGCCCTGCGGGCTGAGCTGTAGTTTCCGGCCCGTTGAGGTGAATATGGGGCCCTTGACGAGACCGCTGAGCTGGCGAATTTGCTGGCTTATGGCGGGCTGCGTTATGTGCAGGGCCTCCGCGGCCCTCCGGAAACCGCCGACATCGACTACGGTGACCAATGCTCTCAGCCGATTTATTTGCAGGTCGTGGTACATTCTTCCTCTTAAGCTGACCTAGTAGGAAAGTGTCGATCCAGCTGCTTCTGGCGGCTCTTGGATCAAGAGGTTATTGGCTTTTTCTGGATATTCGTGGCGGTGCCCTAGTAAGGCAGATAGGCTCCGCTGGGAGTGCGGGTGTCGAGGGCGTGGCGGGAGTCGGTCGCGCGCTTCTTTTTCTGCCGAGGGACCCGGATGAGCTTTCTCTGCGGTCGGCGGATCTGCTTCTGGTCCATGATCTCCTCCAGTCTTCTGGTCCGGATGCGGTCAGCGTAGACCCGAAGTGCCGGGAGCTCCTACACACAGGGCCACGAGTGCGATGTGAAACTTTCACACTCGCTTGATGACGCGAAAACTATTCTCACCGGCGGTCCGGGCGCAGAATTTACCTATTCGAACTCGTCCGGATGAGGAGACCGCGATGGCGACGTTGAACGTTTTCCCGACCGACCAGGTGAAGGAACGAGACCGGCGCCTCGCCGAGTCGCCCATGACGACCTGGGCCGGGGCCGAGCCCACCGGCGGACGCGACGGCGACCCCGTCGCCGCGCTCGCGGGGTCCGGCGTCCACGGCCGTGAGGAGGCGCCGGGGTCGCGTACGGGGCCCGTGGAGTGCGCGGTTCTTGAGGACCTCGTCATCGAGGACCTCGACCATCCCGCTCCCGTCGTGGCCGCATGGACCTACTGCGGATGAGCGATCCCATCGAGAGCGGGGCCGGCTCACCGCTGATCGGATTCAAGTCCCACCTGCGGGCGGTGACGGTTCCCGGCGAGGCGGTCTATCTCACCTCGGCCCGGGGGACGGTCGCCCTGTCCGGTGAGCAGATCCAGGCGCTCGCGCCGCTGCTGGACGGCAGCCACAGCCTGGCCGAGGTGCGGGAACGGGTGGCGCCCGGGATCTCGGCCGTGCAGCTCGGGCGGCTCCTCGGCAGGCTGGCGGAGGCGAACCTCGTCGGAACCCGCCGTTCCCCGGAGGCCAGGGCCGACGCGGCGGCCGAGGCGTACTGGGACCTCGGGCGGGTGGACGTGGATCGGGCCGCGTCAGGGCTGGCGGAGTCGTCCGTGGGGCTGCTGGCCCTGGGGCGCGCCGACACGAGGCCGGTGGCCGAGGCGCTGCGGTCGATGGGCGTCACCGTCATCGTCGAGGAGGACGGGGACCGGCCCGCGGCTCTGTCCCTCGTGCTCTGCGACGACTACCTCGACCCGGAGCTCGAGCGGTTCAACGAGCGGCGGCTGGCGGACGGGAGGTCCTGGCTGCTGGCCAAGCCGACCGGCGCCGACCTGTGGGTCGGCCCGACCTTCCAGCCGGGGAAGGGCCCCTGCTGGTCCTGCATGACCACGCGGTTGCGCGGGCACCGGCGCGGGGA
This sequence comes from Streptosporangium sp. G11, assembly GCF_051192615.1. Lineage (NCBI taxonomy): Bacteria > Bacillati > Actinomycetota > Actinomycetes > Streptosporangiales > Streptosporangiaceae > Streptosporangium > Streptosporangium sp. G11. The sequence continues at coordinate 285,557 of NZ_JBPJUQ010000001.1, read as the reverse complement.
GGCGCGGCTGCGGAGCGTGTCGGAGACGGGCGCCGTCAGCCCGCCCGACGCGTCGCTGCCCATCACCCGCGCCCTCGGGGCGCAGCTCGCGGCCCTGCAGGCGGCCAAGTGGCTGGCCGGATCGGGCGACGAGCACCGGGACACCGTGTGGACGCTGGACACCCTCTCGCTGGAGGGCCTGCACCACCGCGTGGAGAGGCGCCCGCAGTGCCCCACCTGCGGGGACACCGGCCTGGTCACGGAACGCGTCGGGAAGCCGGTCGTCATCGCGTCCAGGCCCAAGGCGGCCGTGGGCGGCAACGGGCATCGGGCGCTGGACTCCGAGCTGGTGTGGGAACGCTACCGCCACCTGGCCGATCCCCTCACCGGGATCACGGACGCGATCCGGCGCGACCCGAGGAGCCCCTCCTTCCTGCACTGCTATCTTTCCGGGCCGAATCTCGCCCTCACCGACGACAGCCTCTCCGCGATGAGGGCCGGTCTGCGCGGGCAGAGCGGCGGCAAGGGAAGCACCGACCTGGAGGCCAGGGTGGGTGCGCTCTGCGAGGCGGTGGAGAGATACTGCGGATCGCGGCACGGGGACGAGCCGACGGTGCGCGACAGCCTCCGCGGCCTGGGCGAACGGGCCGTGCGTCCCGACGAGTGCCAGCACTTCCACCGGCGCCAGTTCGAGGACCGCCGCCGCTGGAACGCGGCGAGCACGGCCTTCCAGCACGTCCCGGAGCCGTTCGACGAGGAGGAGGTCGTCGACTGGACGCCGATGTGGTCGCTCACCGCGAAGCGGCAGCGTCTGCTGCCCACCGACATGCTCTACTTCAGCAGGGGCGGCCACCCGTCGGTGCGCGCGACCTCGAACGGGAACGCCGCGGGCTCCAGCGTCGAGGACGCGATCGTTCAGGGCTTCCTCGAGCTGGTGGAGCGCGACGCGGTGGCCATCTGGTGGTACAACCGCACGCGCCAGCCCGCCGTGGACCTCGGCTCGTTCGGCGACCCGTGGATCGCCGACCTCCGGTCGCGCTACGAGGAGATCGGCCGGGAGTTCTGGGTCCTCGACGTCACCTCAGACCTGGGCATTCCCGTCATGGTGGCGATCTCGCGGCGCGTCGACAAGCCGGCCGAGGACATCATGCTCGGGTTCGGGGCCCACTTCGACCCCCGGATCGCCGCGCGCCGCGCGCTGACCGAACTCGGGCAGCTGCTCCCGGCCGTCGCCGGGGCACGCGCCGACGGGACGGGGTACGGCCGGACCGACCGCCACATCCGGGACTGGTGGCTCACGGCGACCACGGAGAACCAGGTCTATCTCCGCCCCGACGAGACCCGGGACCCGCGGGCCCTGGGCGGCTACGCCTACACCCCTCGCGCCGATCTGCGGGAGGACGTCGAGCACGCCGTCACGCTGGCCGGGCGGACGGGCCTGGACGTCCTCGTCCTCGACCAGACGCGTCCCGACATCGGCATGCCGGTCGTCAAGGTCGTCGTTCCCGGCCTGCGGCATTTCTGGGCGAGGTTCGGACCTGGGCGGTTGTACGACGTTCCCGTTCTTCTCGGGCGTCTTGACAGGGCGACGGCGTACGAGGACCTCAACCCGGTTCCCCTGTTCATGTAGCCATTCCCTCCCCGACACGGATCAGGAGTCACAGGATGGTCGGTGGCCAAGGCGGCGACGCCGGTCCGCTCCCGATATTTCCCCAGTGGTCGTTCCGCGAGGACGTGTACATCGAACCGGAACCGCACAGCGGAACCGTGGTGGTGCACAGCCGCTGGGAGGACGTGATCCTGCCGTCCCCGGGCCTCACCGTGCTGGAGGCGATGCGCCGGATGAGCCTGGGCCCCATCTCGCTCGGCAACGTCATCCGCGAGGACGCCGAACGGCGGGAGCTCGACGCGATCCTCGACGGCCTCCAGCACCTCGTGGTGCGCTCCTTCGGCTTCGACCCCGAGCAGCCGCTGATGTCGGTGATCCCGCTCACCCAGCGGGCCAGGTTCCGGCTGCCGGCGGCCCCCCTGCTCCACCCGGTCCGCCTGTCCAGGTTCGCGCTGATCAGGACCGACGGGAACAACTACCACGTCGAGTCGCCGCTGTCGCTGCACCGGGTCATCCTGCACCGCCCCGAGGCCATGGCCGCCGTCGGGGCGCTGATCCGCCCGGTCGCCCCGTCGGCGATCACGCGGGAGTCCCAGCCCGTGATCGTCTATCTGATGGCGGCGGGGATGGTCGCGCAGGCCGTGGAGGAGGATCCCTTCCAGCCGATGGTGTTCGAGGAGGACGTCGACCCCGCCCTCGTCACCTGGACTCCCGTCGATCTCATGTTCCACACCCGCTCCACCCTCGGCAGGCACGACCACGACTTCGGGGCGACGTACCCGATGGGAGACCGCTGGGGCGTCGAGCCCGTCGTGAAGCCGGGGCCCGCGCGGGTTCCCGCCGATCAGGAGCCAGTACGGGCTCACGCCGATCAGGGGTCGGCGGGGGCTCCCGCCGATCCGGGGCCGGGGCGGGCTCCCGTCGTGCTGCCCCGGCCGAAGTGGGACGAGCTGCTCGCGGCCGACCCGCCGCTGACCGCGGCCGTCGAGGCGAACCGGCACACCCGGCACTACGGTGAGAGGCGGCTGACGGCCGGCGAGCTGGGGGAGCTTCTGTACAGGACGGTCCGGGTCCGGTCCCTGGTCGGCTCCCCGGACGAGACCTCGACGACCTCGACAAGCGATCGTCCCTATCCGAGCAGCGGGAACTCCTACGAGCTGGAGCTCTACGCCACGGTGGACAGGTGTGCCGACGTCCCCCGGGGCGTCTACCACTACGACCCCCTGCGGCACAGGCTGGAGCCGATCGAGTCCGACCCGGCGGACGTGGACGAGCTGCTGGAGGCGGGCAAGGTGGCGGCGAACCTGGACACGACGCCGCCCGTCCTGCTGACCATCACCGCGCGGTTCCGCAGGCTGTCGAGGAAGTACAACGGGCTGAGCCATTCGATGGTGCTCAAAAACGTCGGGGCGCTGACGCAGACGCTCTCTCTGGTCGGCACGGCCATGGGGCTGGCGGCGTGCGGGCTGGACAGCGGCGACATCGAGACGACGGGACGCGTCTTCGGCCTCGACTGGCGTGTCGAGTCGAGTGTCGGCGGGTTCGTCGTCGGCCACCGTCCCGGTCCGGAGCCGAGTCGCTTTTCCAGGCGGTACGCGGTGAATGACGCCGAGTGGGTTGTTCGAGCGAGGGCGGCACTCCCGTAATCCGCGAGTTCGTCTTTTCCGGAGTTTCACGGATGCGTGAGGATGCGCGCGGCGAGAGCCGGGTGAACGCGCCGCGTCCCGCGGGACGCGCGTGAATCATGCCGTACGGCTATGACGCGCGGTTTTCGGCTGAGAGCAGCCGTTGATTCACGCAGAGCTACGCAAACAGACCTATCTAAGATTATTTACCTGAAGTAGATTACTTCAGGGCCTCGGGCCGGCAGGTAAGGGTAACCGGTCGGGCTTTGAAGGAGACGGTCGATGACGGTTGACGCCGGCCCGCCGCAGCGCTGGCGTGGATTCGCCAGGTCGTTACCCGGATCGCGCGGGAAGGAACGTCACGGGGAGGGCGGTTTCGCGGCCCCCAGGATGGCACGCGCGATCATTGTCGCCGTTCTGTACGGCTACGTGTTCAACGCACTGATGTTCGTGTGGGGAAGCGGTCTGCCGAAACCCGAACTGCTGGGTTTCGCCATCTGCCTGTTCGTCGTGCTTTTCCTGCAACTCGCGCATTCGACGCGGGACGCCCTGAGCTGGCCCGCACCGCTTCGGGTTCTCACGCTGTCGATACAGGCCATTGTCACTTTCCTGCCTTTCGCGTGGGCCGGTCCGCAGGCGGGGTCCATCGCGGGATTTCTCGCCGGGTCCGTGTTGCTGGTGGCGGGCCGTTGGCGGTGGGTGCTGTACGCGGCCGTCGCCGCCGGTGTCGGCGTGCTGCTCGCGCTCCGCGGAGGGAACCTGACGGAGCTGGACGCCGTCTACAGCGTGTACTTCACCTTGCTGACCGGGTTGATGGTGTACGGGGTCAGCTCGCTGGCGTCGCTGGTGAGGGTGGTCTACGCGGCGCGGGGGGAGTTCGCGCGGATGGCGGTGGCGCGGGAGCGGCTGCGGGTGGCGCGGGACCTGCACGACCTGCTGGGCTACAACGTGTCGGCGATGACCTTGAAGAGCGAGCTGGCGTACCGGCTGCTGCCGGGGGCGGCCGACCGGGCGCGCCGGGAACTCCGGGACGTCCTGACGGTCGCCCGCCGCGCGCTGGCGGAGGTGCGGGTGGTGGCGGGCGGGTATCTTCCCATGTCGTTGTCCGCGGAGGCGGAGTCGGCGCGGTCGATGCTGTCGGTCGCCCAGATGCGGGCGCGCGTGGTCGTCTCGCGGGAGGGCCTGCCCGAGGCGCTGGACACGGTGCTGGCGATCGTGCTGCGGGAGGCGGTCACCAATGTGCTGCGGCACAGCAAGGCGCAGCGCTGCGAGATCGAGGCGGGGGTGGAGGAGGGCTGGGCGCGGCTGCGGGTCCGCAACGACGGGGTCGAGCCGGAGCCGGGGACGCACTCGTTCGGGACCGGCACGGGGCTGGGGAATCTCGCGGGCCGGCTGGAGGCCGCGGGCGGGGGGTTGTCGGTCACGGTCGACGGTGAGTGGTTCCAGCTGACCGCGGAGGCCCCGGTGGTGGCGCCGGTCGCGGAGGAGCCCGGCGTGCTTGACGCGCTCGACGTGCTTGACGCGCCCGGGGCGTCCGCCGAGGTGACCGGGCAATCCGAGGTGCCCGGAGCGCCTGACGTGGCCGGGATGCCCGAAATGCTCAGAATGTCCAGAACGCAGGAGGGCGAGCCCGCGGCACCGGACGCGCCGGGTGAGCCGGATGAGCCGGGTGATCGTCCGCCGGGCAGGGGCGCGGCGCGGGCGTGGCACCTGCGGGTGGCTCGCCTCATCGCCGTGGTGGTGCTGTCGGGGTACGGCGTCCTCATCGTGGTCAACGTGCTGGCCGAGCGGCCGAGCCCGCTCGGGCTGGCCGGATTCGCCGCATGTGTCGCCGTGCTGGTCGGCGTGCAGATCGTCCACTCCCTCGGGGAGCCCCGGTCGTGGCCGGGGTGGCGCAGGAGGGCGACCCTGGCGGTGCAGACGATCGCCACGGTCCTGCCACTGCTGTGGATCGGCGCCCCGTGGGGGTCGATGGGCGGTTTCCTCGCGGGGACGGTGCTGCTGCTGGCGGGCCGCTGGCGGTGGGTGCTGTACGCGGCCGTCGGCGCGGGGGTGATGCTGCTGTCCGTCCTCCAAAACGACACGGCGGAGTGGACCGCGTACCTGGTGATCTCCACGCTTCTGACCGGGCTGGTGGTCTTCGGCATCAGCTCGCTGTCGGACCTGGTGGCGCAGGTGGACCGGGCCCGGGGGGAACTGGCGCGGATGGCGGTGACCCAGGAGCGGCTGCGGGTGGCGCGGGATCTGCACGAACTGCTGGGGTACGACCTGTCGGTGATGATCGTCAAGAGCGAGCTGGCGTACCGGCTGCTGCCGAGTTCCGCCGAGGGGGCGAAGGCCGAGGTGGCGGAGGCGCTGGAGATCGCGCGGCGGGCGGTCGCGAACGTCCGGGCGGTGGCCGGCGGGTACCGGCACATGTCGTTCAGCGCGGAGGTGGACTCGTCGGTCTCCACGCTCGCCGCCGCGGGAATCGACGTCGGGGTGGAGATTCCCGCGGACGTGGTTCCCGGGGAACTGGACGCGGTGCTCGCGATCGTGTTGCGGGAGGCGACCACGAATGTGCTGCGGCACAGCGAAGCGCGGTGGTGCCTGATCGAGGTGGCCCTGACCGAGGGCGGGTTGCGGCTGTGCATGGCCAACGACGGGGTGCCGCCGGGCCCGCTTCCGGCCGTCCGTGACGACTCCGGGCTGGGCGACCTGGCGGCACGGCTGCGCGCCATCGGCGGGCGGCTGACGGCCGGGGTCGTCGACGAGGCGTTCCGGTTGGTCGTCACCGCTCCGGGGACGGCCCTCGTTCCCCGTGCGGACGCGCCGGAGAACACATCACGGAACGCGCCGGGGAACATGTCGAGAGGCGCTCGGGAAGGCGTGCCGGGAGGTATATCCGGGGGCGCGGAGAGAACGGACGGCCATAGCGTATGATTCGGCTGGATCGTTTTCCGGCTGACAAATCCGAGTAAGCGAATGTCAGAATTCCATGGCATTGCCAAACGCAATTGACTGGGTACTATTCGGGTCAAGATCGGTTGGTCCAGTCGGCTTGATCGAACGGTGGCGAGACGTATGCGGAGGGGAATCGCCTCGCGGAGCCGCTCGCAAGGTCGATCGCTGAGCCGCCCGCGAGGTCGATCACGAAGCGGCCTGCGAGATCGAGAGACCCTGTCGCGCCCGGTCGTCGTTTCGCGCCCTGGAGCCGACGTCCTGACAGGAGCGCCGCTGTGCTGAAGATCCTCATTGCCGAGGATGTGCCGATGGTGCGCGGGGCGCTGGCCGCTCTGCTCGACATCGAGCCCGACCTGACGGTGGTGGCCCAGGTGGGCAGCGGGGACAAGATCGTGCCCACCGCGCTCGAGACGCGCCCCGATGTCGCGATCATCGACGTCGACCTGCCCGTACTCGACGGTCTTTCCGCGGCGGAGGAGCTCCACGCGAAGCTGCCCACGTGCCGGACGCTGATCCTGACCGGTTTGGGACGCCCCGGCACGCTCCGCCGGGCCCTGTCGGTGTCGGTCTCGGGCTTCCTCCTCAAGGACACGCCCTCGGAACGCCTCGCCCAGGCGGTCCGGGAGGTGGCCGCGGGGCGTCGCATCGTCGACCCGCAGCTCGCGCTGACCGCGTGGGACGTCGGGGAGAACCCGCTGTCCGGGCGTGAGGTCCAGGTCCTGAGGCTGGCCGCGGGTGGCGCCGAGCCGCCGGAGATCGCGGCCGTCATGCACGTGTCCGTCGGGACCGTGCGCAACTACCTCACGAAGATAGTCACCAAGCTGAACGCCAGGAACCGGGTGGACGCCATCCGCATCGCCACCGAGGCCGGCTGGATCTGACCGGCCGAGATCTCCCCGGTTTCCCGACTCCGACTCCGACTCCGACTCCGACCCTGCCCCGCCCCCGTCCCCGACTCTGGCCCCGCCCCCGACTCTGGCTCCCTCCCCGGCTCCGGCCGCGACCTTGGACCCGGCTCCGGGCCCGACCGGGTCTTGCCCCCGGCGATCGCGGTCGCGGTCATGGGTGGACGGATCAGGCCGGCGGCGACCTGGCGCCTTTCCCGCTCCTCTGACCTGCGGCCGTTCTTCGCCCCGGCCCGGTATCGGGCTGGTTTTCGTGTTCTTCTTCGCGCCTCTTCCGTTTCGTCTCCGCCGTTGCGGCTTCGCATCCCGAGAAGAATGTCTTATCGCGGGCCCGTTGTCCCACTTTTGTTACCGGCATAGCGTAATTGCTGGTAACCGGAAGCATCGGCCGTAAATCGGGACCGCGAAAGGAAACGACGTGACGACCACGGCCTGTCCCGCGCACGGCGGCGGCAGAGGTGGCGCCGGCGACTCCCGGCCCGGCCACCGGCTGGTCACACCACCCGCCGCTTCCGCCGCGCCCGCGCCACAGGCGAGTCAGCCGTCGTTCGTCACGCAGTTCCAACCGCCAGGAGAGGATGCCCGCAGATGAGTTCCAACAGGTGGCTGCACTACTTCGAAACGCAGGTCCCGCTCTCCGAGGAGCCGTCGCGGATCGCGGCCAGGCTCGCCGGCTCCGGTCTGCACGCGGCGTACGTCGTATATGAGAGCGGAGGCAAGTGGTCCTACGCGGGCGGCGCGCGGGCCGAGGTCACGCTGGACCGCGACGGCGCCCGGCTGAGCCAGGAGAACGAGCCCGACGTCGTCCTGCCCTGGAGCGACCGGCCCCTGCACCAGGTGGCCAGGCTGCTCGACACCGTGAAGGTCCCCGCCTGGCGCGCCTACGGCTGGGCGGCCTTCGAGCTCTCCTACGCCAAGGACGGGAAGCTGGACCACGTCGGCGACGGCCGGCTGCTGCACCTCGTGGTGCCGAAGGCCGAGGTCCGCGTCGAGGACGGCAACGCCCACCTCCGCGCGGCCGACCAGGAGACGCTGACCGCGCTGCTGGAGACGATCTCCAGCCCGGCGGAGACCTCCGAGGGAGCGCCGAAGCCGCTGGACGTGCGCGAACTCGGCGGGGAGGCCTACCGGCTTGCGGTGAAGCTCGCGGTCGAGGAGATCAACCAGGGCGACCTGCACAAGGTCATCCTGTCGCGGGTCGTCGACGTCGACGAGGACATCGACCTGATCGCCACCTACCTGGCCGGGCGCCGGGGCAACAACCCCGCTCGGTCGTTCCTGCTCAACCTCGGTGGCGTGGAGACGGCCGGGTTCAGCCCGGAGATCGTGGTCAAGGTCTCCGCGGACGGCCGCGTGGTCAGCCAGCCGCTGGCCGGGACCAGGGCGCTGACCTCGGACCTGGTCGAGAACGAGAGCCTGCGCGCCGACCTCCTGGCCTCCGCCAAGGAGGTCTACGAGCACGCGATCTCGGTGAAGGTCGGCACCGACGAGCTCGTCGACGTGTGCGTGCCCGGCTCGGTCGAGGTGCCGGAGTTCATGGCGATCCGCGAGCGCGGCAGCGTCCAGCACCTCGCCTCCCAGGTGTCCGGCAGGCTCGCCCCCGGTTTCAGGGCGTGGGACGCCTTCGGCGCGGTCTTCCCCGCGGTGACCGCGTCCGGCGTGCCGAAGGAGGCCGCGTACACCACGATCCGCAGGCACGAGCCCGAGTCGCGGGGCCTGTACAGCGGGGCCGTGCTGACCGTCGACCACACCGGCGAGATGGACGCGGCGCTCGTGCTGCGCAGCGCCTACCGCCAGGACGGCCGCACCTGGCTGCGCGCCGGCGCGGGCATCGTCGGGCAGTCCACTCCCGAGCGGGAGTTCGAGGAGACCTGCGAGAAGCTCGACAGCGTGGCGCGCTACCTGGTTCCCGCCGACGGGGGGAGCGCGCGATGAGGGTCGACGACATCTACCTCGCGGGGGTGGGCACGTACCTGCCGCCCGTGGTGACCACCGAGCACGCGGTCCAGGAGTCCTGGTACGACCGGGCCGACCGCGAGGCCTCCGGGATGGAGTCCGTGATGGTGGCCGGGGAGACGCCGGCACCGGAGATGGCGGCCCGCGCGGCCGAGGTGGCGCTGCGCCGCTCGGGCCACGGGCCGGACGACTTCGGCGCGCTGCTGCACAGCGACAGCTATCACCAGGGACCGGACGGCTGGTCGGCGCCGCACTACGTGCTGCGCAGGACGCTGAACCGGCCGATCACCGCCCTGGAGGTCCGGCAGGGCTGCCTCGGCATGATCGCGAGCCTTGAGATGGCCGCGCACCGGCTGATCGCCGACCGCGGCAGGGACGCCGTGCTGCTGACCGCCGGGGACAACTTCTCCACCCCGCTGGTGGACCGGTGGCGGGCCTCCAGGATGTTCCTGCTCGCGGACGGCGGCGCCGCCGCGGTCGTGTCGCGGCGCGGAGGCTTCGCCCGGGTGCTGGCCTTCGGGACGGTCTCCAACCCCGGGATGGAGGAGCTGCACCGCGGCGGGGAGGTGCTCTTCCCGCCCGGCATCACGATCGGCCGCTCGCTGAACTTCGAGGAGCGCAGCGACTACTGGCGACGGCAGTGGGCGGAGGGCGTCGCGCCCCCGATGGGGCACTTCGGCGAGTGCGTCGCCGAGGCGGCCGAGAAGACGCTTGAGGAGGCCGGAATCTCCATGGAGAAGGTCACCCGCGTCTGCCACACCGGCTTCGCGCGGGGTTCCCTGGAGGCGATGTTCCTCGACCCTCTGGAGATCGACGAGGACCGGGGCCTGTGGGACTTCGTCCGGAGGATCGGGCACGCCGGCGCCGCCGACCCGTTCATCGGCCTGGAACACCTGTGGACGAGCGGGCAGGTCGTCACCGGCGACCACGTGCTGCTCATCGGCAGTGCCCCCGGTATGGAGGCCGGATGCACGGTCGTGGAGATCGTCGCCCCGTACGAGCCCGGGAACCACGAGCCCGAGAACGACGAGCCCGGGAACCACGAGCCCGAGAACCACGAGTCTGAGAATCACGAGCCCGAGAACCACGAGCCCGGGAACCACGACTCCCGGACCGACGACCACGGGCCTCGGAGTCACGCCCCCCAGAACGAGAAGCACGAGCCCGGGAACCGCGAGCCGGAGAACGGAGGCCGGTAGATGCTTGACGGATGCACACCGTGGCCCGAGGAGTTCGCCGCCCGTTACCGGCGCGAGGGACTCTGGCGCGGGGAGCGCCTCGGCGACCTCCCGCGGAGCTGGGCTCACGCGTTCGGAGACGGTACGGCACTGGTCAGCGGGGAGCTGCGGCTGTCCTACCGGGACCTGGAGAACCGGGTCGACCGGATGGCGGCGGGCTTCCACCGGCTCGGGGTCGAGCCCGGCGACCGGATCGTCCTGCAGCTGCCCAACGTCCCCGAGTTCGTCATCGTGGCCTTCGCGCTCTTCAGGGTGGGCGCCAAGCCGGTGTTCTCCCTGGCGTCGCACCGGGCCAACGAGATCAGGCACCTGTGCGAGCTGTCCGGTGCGTCCGGATATGTCGTCCCCGGTGTCTATCGCGGGTTCGACCACACCGCGCTCGCCCTGCGGATGCGCGACGAGGTGCCGAGCCTGCGCCGGATCTTCGTACTGGGTGACGTGAGCGGCACGGCCGACGAGACGGTGATCCCGCTCGCGCGGGTGGAAGCGAATCCGGCCGCGAGCCCGGACCCGGACGCGAGCTCGGACCTGGCCGCGGACCCGGACGCGAGCCCGGACCTGGCCGCGGACCCGGTCCCGCTGCCCGGGAGCGACCCGTCGGACGTGGCGTTCTTCCTGCTCTCCGGCGGGACCACCGCGCTGCCCAAGCTGATCCCGCGCACGCACGACGACTACGCGTACCAGACCGGGGCGGTGGCGGAGCTCTGCGAGCTCGGCGCGGACGACGTCTACCTGGCGGCGCTGCCGGTGGAGTTCAACTTCACCTGGGGCTGCCCCGGGGTCGTCGGCACGCTCGGCTCCGGCGGCACGGTCGTGCTCGCCGAGAACCCGGTCGCGGAGGACTGCTTTCGCGCGATCGAGCGGGAGCGGGTCACCATCACCTCGGTCGTCCCCACCGTGGCGCAGCTCTGGCTGGAGGAGGCGGAGTGGGGCGAGGCGGACCTGTCCAGCCTGCGCGTGCTGCAGATCGGCGGGGCCAGGCTCCAGCCGGAGTTGGCCGCGCGGATCGAGCCCGAGCTGGGCTGCCGCCTCCAGCAGGTGTTCGGCATGGCCGAGGGACTGCTCTCCATGTCCAGGAAGGGCGACGATCCCGAGTCCGTCGTGGCCACCCAGGGACGGCCGGTCTCACCGGCCGACGAGGTGCGGATCGTCGACGAGCGGGACGCCGAGGTGCCCGCGGGCGTCACCGGCGAGCTGCTCACCCGTGGCCCGTACACCCTGCGCGGCTACTACCGCGCCGAGGAGCACAACCGGCGGGCCTTCACCGAGGACGGCTTCTACCGCACCGGTGACCTGGCCCGGCTGACCGCCGAGGGGAACCTGGTCATCGAGGGACGGCTGAAGGACGTGGTGATCCGCGGCGGAGACAAGATCGCGGCCGGAGAGGTGGAGGGCCACCTGCTCACCCACCCGTCGGTCGCCAGGGCGGCGGTCGTGCCGGTCCCCGACGAGTTCCTCGGCGAGCGGACCTACGCGTTCATCGTCCACCGGGGCGAGGAACCGGCGCCGGCCGAGCTGAAGCGGGCGCTGCACGAGCGCGGGCTGGCCGAGTTCAAGCTGCCCGACCGCGTGGAGTTCGTCGACGACTTCCCGCTGACCCCGCTCGGCAAGATCGACAAGAAGGTGCTCGCCGCCGCGGCGAAGGACCCGGCCCTGTCCCGCCACTGGGCACCCGCGGAATCCACCCCCGAACGCCAGGAAAGGTGAACCAGACATGGAACGCGACATCTCACGACCGCCCGCGGCCGACGACCTGCGGCGGACCATCGCGACGATCGTCGGAACCGAGCCCGGCGAGATCGCCGGCGACACCAACCTCGTCTTCCTCGGGCTGGGATCCCTGGAGATGATGCGGCTCGTCACCCGGTGGCGCCGGCAGGGCGTCGCCGTGGAGTTCGGCGAGCTCGCCGCCGAGCCGACCGTCGACGCCTGGCAGCGGCATCTGCACGCGGCCTGGGAGACACGGAAGGCGAAATCGGGGGAGGCCGTCGGATGAGCGCGCTGCTGATCCGGGGCGGCTGCCTCTACCCGGCCGACGCCGGGGCGCGAGTCGTCCCCGACGGCTCCGTGCTCGTCGAGGACGGGCGGATCGTCGCCGCCGGGACCACCGCGGAGGTCGAGGCCGCCCTGGAGCCCCGGCGGCGCGAGAACCTGCGCACGATCGACGCCCGGGGCAAGATGATCCTGCCCGGCTTCGTCAACGCGCACTGGCACGACCTGTTCGCCGTGCGCCTCCCCTTCAAGGGGGCGCTGCGGCCCGCCTCCGACCGCGACGACAAGCCCGCGTTCATGGCGCTGGGCGGCGACATCCAGCAGATCTCGGTGGTCTTCGACTCCTTCCACGACCAGATCGACCGGCTCACCCCGGACGAGGCCGAGGCCATCGCCCGCTACTCGATGTGGACCCAGCTGCGCTCCGGCGCGACCACCCTCGGGGACGTGGGCTCGTTCAACCGGCCCGAGGCGCTGGCCTCGGCCGCCCGCCACCTCGGCATGCGGTGCGTGGTCAGCACCTGGGCGAGCGACGCGGTCTGCGCCCCCGGCGAGTCGTGGTTCCGCAGGACCCGCGACGCCGACGTGGTGCTGCGGCGGATCGAGGACCTGCTGCGCGACTGCGCGGGAGACACGAGCGGGCTGGTACGGGCGAGGCCGACCTCGGTCTACGGGGTCAACATGACCGACGAGCTCGGCGCCGGTTTCGCCGAACTCGTCGCCCGGTACGACGTGCCGTTCGCGACACACGTCGGCGCGCTGCGCAACGAGGCGGAGGTGACGCGGAGCTACTACGGCACGACCCCGGTACGCCGGTTCGCCGAGCTCGGCCTGCTCTCCGACCGGTTCATGGCGGTGCACTGCGCGTTCGCCGACGACGAGGAGCGCAAGATGCTCGTCGCGGCGAACGCGCACATCAGCCACTCGCCGGCGAAGTACGGCCCGGCCGGGGAGTCCTCGCTGACCGAGACCCGGGCGATGCCGGAGTTCCGGCGCGCGGGGCTGGACGTCTCGCTGTCCACCGACGGCGCCGCGCTGCCGATCGGCGGCATGGCCGAGGCCATGCGGGTCACCTGGCAGCTCTACAACGAGATGTACGCCGACCCGACCGAGGTACTGCCGACCGACGCGCTGGCGATGGCCACCCGGCTCCCGGCCCGAGGGCTGGGCTGGGCCGGAGAGATCGGCAGCATAGAGGCGGGCAGGCAGGCGGACCTGCTGCTGGTCCCCGCCGACGACTGGCGCTACCTGCTCAACCCGCGCCCGCTGGAGAGCTTTCTCGCGCTCGGCGGCTCGACGGACGTGGACACCGTGATCGTCGCGGGCCGGACGCTGGTGGAGGGCGGCAGGGCCACCGGCTTCGACGAGGACGAACTCGAAGCCGACTACATCGAGGCACTCGGGACCTTCTCGGTCCGCTGCCTCGGTATCGATCCCGATCTGGTCGCCACGCTGACCCGTGCGGCACGCCGATGAGGAGGTATGACCGATGCGCGATGAAACGGCCCTGGTCACCGGGGCGGCAGGCGGTATCGGCGAGGCGGTGGTGCGGGCGCTGGCCGCCGAGGGCGTCGCCGTCGCGGCGGTGGACGCGAACGCCGGGGCACTGAACCCGCTCGTCAAGGAACTCTCCGAGGCGGGGCACCGCGTCCGGGGCTTCGTCGCGGACGTGGCCTCCAGCGCCGAGGTGGACACCGTGGTGGAGCGGGCGGAACGCGAGCTGGGACCGATCGGCTACCTGGTCAACGCCGCCGGGGTGCTGCGCGTCGGCGCGGGAGTCTCGCTCACCGACGACGACTGGGACACCACGTTCGCGGTCAACGCGACCGGCGTGTTCCACGTCAGCAGGGCGGTGGCCAACCGGATGATCCCCCGGAGGGCCGGGGCGATCGTCACGCTGGCCTCCAACGCGGCCAGGACCCCGCGCTGGAACATGGCGGCCTACGCGGCCTCCAAGGCCGCGGCGAGCAGCTTCACCAAATGCCTGGGGCTGGAGCTCGCCGAGCACGGGATCCGGTGCAACGTGGTCGCCCCCGGCTCCACCGACACGCCGATGCTGACCTCGCTGTGGGCCGGAGACGACGCACTGCGGGTCTCCGTCGAGGGCTCACCGGAGACCTTCCGGGTCGGCATCCCGATGGGGCGGCTGGCACGGCCCGCCGACGTCGCCGACGCGGTGATGTTCCTGCTCTCCGACCGCGCCGCGCACATCACCCTGCAGGACCTCACGGTCGACGGCGGCGCGGCCCTCGGCAACTGAGACCGAACCCGGCCCGGCCGAGAGCCCGGCACCTCACGAAGAACGGAGGCACACCATGGCGATCCCGGCGATCGACTCCTATCCCATGCCGACCGAGGACGAGCTGCCAGAGAACATCGCGCGCTGGACGATCGATCCCGATCGCGCGGTGCTGCTCGTCCATGACATGCAGAACTACTTCCTGAGCCCGTTCCCGCGCGGGCAGGCTCCCACGACCGACCTGGTGGACAACGTCGCGACCCTGCGGGCACGCTTCGCCGCGCTCGGCGCGCCGGTCGTCTACACCGCCCAGCCCGGCGGGATGACCGACGAGCAGCGCGGCCTGCTCAAGGACTTCTGGGGCCCGGGGATGAGCGCCGACCCGGAGCACCGGACGATCCTGGAGCGGGTGGCCCCCGCCGGTCCCGACGTCGTGTTCACCAAGTGGCGGCCCAGCGCGTTCTGCCGTACCGGCCTGCTCGACCTGTTGCGCGAGCGGGGCCGCGACCAGCTGGTGATCTGCGGGGTGTACGCCCACGTCGGAATCCTGATGACCGCCCACGAGGGCTTCTCCCAGGACATCCAGACCTTCGTGGTGGCGGACGCGGTGGCCGACTTCTCGCGGGAGTACCACCGGCAGGCGCTGGACTACGCGGCGTCGAGATGCTCGGTGACGCTGTCCACCCGGGCCGCGCTGGCGATGCTGGACGGGGCGGCCGCGGACGGGGTGGTCCGGGACGAGGCGGCGCTGGAAGGAGCGGGACGATGACCGGAATGACGACCGGGACGGTCGGGACGGCTAGCGGGACGAGCGGGACGAGCGAAATGACGAGCGGGACGACGACAGGGGCGATGACAGGGGCGACGACCGGGACGGCCCTGCTCGACCGGATCCTCGACGCGGACGCGCCCCCGTTCGCCCTGCTGCACCGTCCCGGTTCGACCGGGGCGGACCGGCTCGACCTGCTGATCGGGGAGACCGGTGAGGTGAGCCGCATCGCGGACATCCCGCTGCCGCCCGACGACGACCCCCGGGGCGCGGGCGCCCGGCACGAGGTGCTCGCGCTGCTGCCGTACCGCCAGATCGGCGAGCGCGGGTACGCGTTCCCCGACGACGAGGCCCCGCTGCTCGCGATGACCGTCGTCGACCAGGCCGTGCTGCCGATGAGTGAGGTCCTCGACCGGCTCCCCGACGGGCCGATCGAGCTGGGGGAGGGGGCCTTCGACTCCGACGACGAGGAGTACGCGGCCACCGTGCGCCGGGTGCTCTCCGAGGAGATCGGCCGGGGAACGGGCGCGAACTTCGTCATCAAGCGGTCGTTCTCCGCTGAGATCACCAACTGGTCGACCCGTACGGCGCTCGCGTTCTTCCGGCGGCTGCTCGGCAGGGACCCCGGTTGCCACTGGACCTTCGTGATCCACACCGGCGGGCGTACCTTCGTCGGCGCCTCGCCCGAGCGGCACATCAGCCTCGACGCGGGCACCGTGGTGATGAATCCGATCAGCGGCACGTACCGGTATCCGGCGGACGGCCCCGAGGTGTGCGGGGTGCTCGGCTTCCTGTCCGACAGCAAGGAGGCGAACGAGCTCTACATGGTGCTCGACGAGGAACTGAAGATGATGGGCCGGGTGTGCGACCTCGGTGGCCGCACTGTGGGTCCGTACCTCAAGCAGATGGCGCGCCTGGCGCACACCGAGTATCTGATCGAGGGGAGCAGCTCGCTGGACGTCCGGGACATCCTGCGGGAGACCATGTTCGCGCCCACGGTCACCGGCGGCCCGCTGGAGAGCGCCTGCCGGGTGATCAGCCGCTACGAGCCGGAGGGCCGGGACTACTACGCGGGCATGGCCGCGCTGATCGGCCGGGACGAGACGGGCGGGCGGGCGCTGGACTCCGCGATCGTCATCCGTACCGCCGACATCGACGCGTCGGGCCGGATGCGGATCGCCGTCGGCGCCACGCTGGTCCGCGACTCCGACCCGGCCTCCGAGGCGGAGGAGACCCGGACGAAGGCGGCCGGGCTGCTGGAGGCGCTGCGCCACGCGCCGGGGGGCGACGCCGACGCTCCCGTCCCGGTGGCGGACATGGGCACCGACCCGCGGGTACGGCGGGCGCTGATCGAGCGGAACGCGCCGCTGGCCGGGTTCTGGTTCGAGGGCCCGGACAACCGGAGACACCTCGTGCCCAGGCTGGTCGGCCGCAGGGTGCTGGTGATCGACGCAGAGGACACCTTCACCGCGATGGCCAGGCACCAGCTCGCCGCGCTGGGATGCGAGGTCGACGTGCGCCGGTTCGACGAGGACTACCGGCTGGAGGAGCACGATCTGGTCATCGTCGGCCCGGGGCCGGGGGACCCGAGGGACCACGCCGATCCCAAGATCGCCCATCTCAGGGACGTGACGCGGCGCCTGCTGGAGCTGGGCATCCCCTTCCTGTCGGTCTGCCTCGGCCACCAGGTTCTCAGCACGTTGCTCGGGCTGGAGATCAGCCGTAACGCGTTCCCCAACCAGGGGGTGCAGCGGAAGATCGATTTCTTGGGGCGGACGGAGCTGGTGGGCTTCTACAACACCTTCGCCGCCCGCAGTTCCGCCGACCGGTTCCCCTGCCGGGGGCGCGAGGGCACGGTCGAGGTGTTCAGGGAGACGTCGAGCGACGAGGTCCACGCGCTGCGCGGACCCGGCTTCGTCTCGGTGCAGTTCCACCCCGCGTCGGTGCTGACCCGCAACGGCGTGGAGATCCTCGGCGAGGTCCTCAACGATTTGCTGATGCGCGCCGAACATCCCGCCCTGTCCGGGGCCGGGTTCTCCCGGTGAGGTCTCCCGGTGAGGCGGAGACGGCAAGGCGAGACGGTGAGACGGGTTCGCGCTCGTCGCGAGCCCGCGCCCGTCGGGCGGCCCGAGGCGCCGACAGGGTCCCGGACTTCCCGGGCCACTTGGAGCGCCGGGCTCCCCAGACTCCTGGGCTCCCCGAACTCTCGGACCTCGTTCGGCATGCGCTCAGGGGCGGGGGAGGGCCTCGATGGTCTCCATATGGATCTCGCCCCACTCGCCGAGCGGGAGGAGCGCGGTGTTGAGCGAGTGGCCGAACTCGGTGAGCGAGTATTCCACCTTCGGCGGAACCTGGTGATAGACCTCGCGGTGCACCAGGCCGTACGCCTCCATCTCCCTGAGCTGCTGGATCAGCATCTTCTCGCTGATGCCCGACACGCTCCGGCTCAGCTCTCCGAACCGGAGGGCCTTGTAGTGGAGGGCCCACAGGATCAGCGCCTTCCACTTGCCGCCCACGACGTCGACGGCGGCGTCGAGCCCGCACGAGTAGGTCTGCTTCTTCATCCCACGCTCCACACTTACGAAAAGGTTAGTACCTGACAAAATAGTAGGTACTTGAGGAAATTTCAGTGGCACGACAGCATCGAAACGTCCCAGCCGGGGTCACCAAAGGATCCGGGACTGGGACCTTCGTATGCCTATACCGCATGAAATAGGGGGATAAATGAATACCGACGACCGTCCGCCGGTGACAGTCATCGGTCTGGGGGCGATGGGCAGGGCACTGGCCGGGGCCTTCCTGGACAACGGCCATCCCACGACCGTGTGGAACCGTACCGCCGGGAAAGGCGGGGAGCTCGCGGAGCGGGGCGCGACCGAGGTAGCCACCGCCGCCGAGGCGATCGCCGCGAGCCCGATCGTCGTGATCTGTGTGCTGGACTACGACGCGGTGCGCGATGTCCTCGGCGCACCCGACGTCGCGGACGTCGCGGACGTCGTGAACCCCTCGGAAGCCTCAGGCGTGTCCGATGTCACGGGCTCCGCGAGCGTCGCGGACGTTCTCGACACCCCAGACATCTCCGGCATCCCCGGCACCCCTGGCACCTCCGGCGCCGTGGCCGGCGTCCTGGCGGGCCGGACCCTGGTGAATCTCACCAACGGCACGCCCCGCCAGGCGCGCGAGCTGGCCCGATGGGTGTCCGCGCGGGGCGCGGACTACCTGGACGGCGGCATCATGGCGGTGCCCCCGATGATCGGGAGCCCCGGATCGCTCGTCCTCTGCAGCGGATCGTCCGAGGCGTTCACCGCTCACGAGCGGACCCTGTCGGCGACGGGCGTCGTCAGCTACCTGGGCGAGGACGCGGGCCGGGCGTCGCTGTACGACATCGCGCTGCTCAGCGCGATGTACGGGATGTTCGGCGGCTTCTTCCACGCCCTCGCCATGGCCGGTTCCGAGAAGGTCCCCGCGACGGAGTTCACGCCGCTGGTGGTCTCGTGGCTCAACGCCATGATCACAAGCTTTCCCGCGATGGCGAAGGCGTACGACGCGAACGACCACTCCGCCACCGCCTCGAACCTGGAGATGCAGGCGACGAGTTTCGTCAACCTGCTGGACGCCAGCAGGGAGCAGGGTCTCAGCACCGAGCTGGTGGAGCCCATGGGGACGCTGCTCAGCCGGGGTGTCGCCACGAACCGGGGCGGCGGCGACCTTTCGGCCCTGATCGACCTGCTTCGTACGGATCCCGCCGGAGTCCCGGACGCCGGATCGAACGACTTCGGATCGGAGTAGAAGATGACCCACGACCATCCCGCACCGGTGACGGTTCTCGGCCTGGGGCCGATGGGGCAGGCGCTGGCCGGGGCCTTCCTGGACAACGGCCATCCCACGACCGTGTGGAACCGCACGGCCGCCAGGGCCGAGGCCCTCGTCGCCCGGGGAGCGGCCCGCGCGGACACCGTCGCGGACGCGGTCGCGGCGAGCCCGCTGACGATCGCCTGTGTGATCGACTACGACGCCGCGCAGGCGATCGTCGACCCCGCCGCCGACGCGCTGAAGGGCCGCACCCTGGTCAATCTCACCGCCGACACGCCGGAACGCGCCCGCCGGATGGCGGCCTGGGCCGCCGAGCGCGGCATCGGCTATCTCGACGGGGCCATCATGACCCCGACGCCGACCATCGGAGGACCGGCGGCCGTCGTCCTGTACAGCGGGCCGGAGGAGGTCCACCGGGCACATGGGCGGGCGCTGGCGAGCCTGGGGGGCACCTCCGCGTACCTGGGCGCGGACCCCGGGAGGGCGGCGGCGCACGACGTGGCCCTGCTCGACCTCTTCTGGACGTCCATGAGCGGTCTCGTGCACGCCTTCGCCCTGGCCGCCGCCGAGAACATCGCGGCCAAAGACCTCGCCCCGCTCGCCAAGGGGATCAGCGCCCTGCTCCCCGACATCATCGACGAGTTCGCACGGCACCTCGACGACCGCGACCACCCGGGCGACGAGTCCACCATCCTGTCGGCCGCCGCCGGTATGGAGCACATCATTCACGCGGCCCAGGCCCGGGGCATCGACACCGGCGTGCTGAGCGCCGCCCGGGCCGTCGCCCGGCGGGCGATCGACGCCGGTCAGGGCGGCGACAGCTTCTCGCGCCTGGCGGAGGTGCTCGGAAGGCCCGTACCGGCACCGTGACCGGCGACGCGGGCCGGGACGGCGACCTCTCACGCCTGGCGGAGGTGCCCGCGAAACCCGTACCGGCAGTGACCGGCGACCTTCCGGCCGAGCCGGGGACGGCCGGGGGATCACCGGGCGCGGATCCTCGGCGCGCTCACGTCACCCGGGCGCCGTCATCCCGGGCGCCGTGACCCTGGGCGCCGTACCCCCGGATGCCGTCACCCCGGCCGTCGTTTCGCCAGTGCCTCGGCGAGCCGGAGCGGCCCGGCGTCCGTGTGGAGCGCCTCGACGGCCAGCCACTCCAGATCCAGGAGGAAGTCGGCGGGCCCCCTCGGCGCCAGGAACCGCCGGTCGGCGCACAGGGTGAGCACCGCGCGCTCGGACAGCTCGTGGACGTACAGGAAGAACGTCGCGCCCTTCTGGTCGGTGTCGTGGGGCGGTTCGACCAGCTCGGTCTCGTCCAGCAGGGCGTCGTACTCCGGTGGGGACAGACGACGCCCGGCGGGCACGGCCGGGGGATCGAATCTGATGTCGTTGTAGAAGCAGTATCCGTCCGTGCCGATGCCGCGTTCCGCGGTGACGCGGGCGACGAGTTCCTCAAGCCGGACGGGGTCGTACTCACAGGTGCTGTAGGCCGTGAGCGCGGCCCTTCCGGCGTGGGACAGGAACCCGGAGAACGACGCCTGGCGGAGGCGGAGGCGCAGCAGCGCGTTCTGGTTGAAGGCTCCCACGAAGCGCCGTGTCTCCGGCTTGAAGCGGGTGGACACGATGAGCCGCAGGGCGACGTCGTCCTCCCCCTTGTACAGGCCGAGGAGCAACGCGACGGTCGCCTGGAGCACCATGCCGGGAGTGACGGCCGCGCGCGCGGCCAGCGCGCGGATCGCCTGCGAGAGGGCACGGGAGCGGATCTCGGACCAGCCCTGCCTGGCCTCGCCGCCCTGCCTGAGGTCTTCGAGCCAGACGCGCGGCAGCTCGCGCACGGCCCCGGTCCAGTAGTCGAGGGCCCGCCGCTCCCGGAGCCTGGCACGTTCCGAGGTCTCGTAGCCGACGCGCCCCAGGGGCTGCTCCGCCGGAGGTCCGAGGGCGGCGGGGGCGGACAGGAGTGCCCTCAGGTCGTCGCGGACGATCTGCAGGCTCCACCCGTCGACCGCCATGTGGCTCATGGCCAGGACCACCCGGACCGGGACGCCCGCCGTGGTCACCACCGCGACCCGCAGCGGGAGCTCCCCGCCGATGTCGAACGGCATGTCGCGCAGCCTCGCCCCGGCGTACGCCGCCACGGTTGCGGGGTTCCTCGTCCCCGTCTCGTGCACGGCGACCTCCAGCTCACCCGAGCGCACGACCACCTGGACCGGTTTCCCCTCGTCCCGGTCGTCCCGGTCGTCCCGGGGGAACAGCGTGTGCAGGGCGTCATGGCGTTCGACGAGCGCGCGGACGGCGGCGAGCACGTCCTCGACGTCGTGGCCGGGCTCGACCTCGCACACGGTGAGCAGGTTCAGCGAGGCGTCTCCCGGCGGAAGCCATCGCAGGACCTCCCAGATCGCCGTCTGTCCCCACGTCAGGGGCCCCCGATCCCCGTACGGCGCGTGGAAGGGCACCGTGACACGGTGAAACGCCTTGACGGGGTGGGACGCCTTGACAGGGTGAGACGTGCGCATTGTCCGTCCTTCTTGCACGTAAGACGTAATTAACGAGCCATTAACCGTGAAGGCAGCACAGAACTTTCGGCTGGAAAGCGGGCGTGACGGGTTCGGGCCACTCATGACAGACCGTGCTGGTCAGAGGGTCAGGGTTTCATGTCATAAAGCCTGCCCGTGAGCGTCCCGAGCCTCCTTTCTCCGCACTGACCGCGATCGTAGGACTCCTGTCCTGGATGCACAATATGCGCTTTAATCTGAAATAACTTTAGAAAAGCCTGCAAGCTCTTTAGGTGTGTCGTGGCGTCGTCACCGTGGCGTCCGCTCCGGCGGGAGCGGAGAAGGCGCGTCGCCGTCGACCGCTGTCCGGAGGGTGCCCGCCGGACCGGGCTGGGCCGGACGGGCATGGTGGCCGCCCGGCATGTCACGGCCACCGGTCAACGTCGTCGGTCTCCCGGTGTCGAAAGCGGCTCACGCGTGGGTGCCGCTCTCCCGTATTCGTCATGACCTGATGGAAATGGAGGGAAAGTCCTTTCTGGGGCCCCATCATGCAGTATGTGCTTGAAAGTCATTCGCTCGCCGTTGAGTGCCGACTCCGCACCCCTCGAAGGCTCATTATGGGCTCGGCGTGAAATCTGTTAATGGGTACGAAGAAAATTCGTTGAAGCTCCGTCGCTTCCTGATCCGCGTGGGTCGTCCCGTCGGTGCGATTCTTGCCCCTTGGGTCCGCGAAACGGAATGAACACGCCTGCCGACCTCGGCCTTCGCGTTCGGTGGGCGGATGTGTCGAGGGTCGCCTCGGGCCTCTTGTGATCGCACCCGGGTACTCTCGAGGTTAAGGTGGTAAATGTTCTTACCAGATCAATGGCGCAGGTCAGAGGCATTGGGTGGGCATCGTTGCCACCCGGTCCAGAGCTGGAGAAAAAATTCAGGGGCACCGTTAACGGCGATTGCATATGGAAGGTGGCATCGGGCCACTGTGCATAAAATCTGGCAGCGTTTCCTGGCGTCGCCACTGCGCGACAACTGGGCATGGTGGGTCTCGGCCGTGCTCGGGGTTTTCGTGCTCGGATGGCTGTACGCCGCTTTATCGAACTCCGTCTATCGGGTGCAGGTGCCGGCGATACTGGCGCTCCTGGGACTCCAACTGGCGGCACTGAACGTCGTGGTGGCGTTGTTCGGCGCCGTACGAGCATCCGCTGCCGGGGACGACGACGTGTCATTGCGGAAGATGCTGGCCGGCCGCGTCCACCGGCAAGAGTGTGAGGCACGAACCGCGTTGCTGGGCGGGGTCGTCGTGGCCGATCTCGTTTTCGACGATCTCGATCCCCGTTCCGATTCTCCTCCGGGTCGACTCCATAAACCCGTCCTGGGCAGCGGAAACGGTAAGAGAGGTCGCAACGGCACGCTCTGGCGCTTCTCGCTGTCGGTGATGCGCCTGCTGTCATGGAAGGGAACCTCTTTCTCCCTGCTTTCTCCCTGCGGCGAGGACGGCGGCCATGGGCGCTTTGGGCCGGCAGAAAGGGGGCGGGCAGTCTAGCCGATGTCATCGGCTATTTCACCAAGCTGCCGGACAGGCGCCTGGTGATCGTCGGAGAAAAGGGGGCCGGCAAGACAATACTCGCGATCGAGCTGGTGATTGGCCTGGCCAGGGCCATCATCGCCGATCCCACCGTCAACGGCGGGGCGGTTCCGGTGAGGCTCGGTGCCGCCACGTGGACCACCGGCCGGCCCTTCGCCGAATGGTTGGCCGAACAACTCGTGAAGACCTATGCCATTTCCCGCAGGGAGGCCGACTCTCTGGTGAAGGGAAATCTCGTCATGCCGGTGTTGGACGGGCTGGATGAGATGGACGCCGGTTTCGATGATCTCTCGGGCCCTCCGGAGACCGGGCGTCCGGGCGCCGTGCGCTCGTCGAAGGATCAGGACACCGCGGCTTCCCGCGCGGCGGAGCTCATCGAAGCACTCAACACCTACTACGCCGACGCCACCTTCGCCCCGGTGGTGGTCGTCACGCGCCCCGGATGCCACACCCGGTTGTGCGAACGTGGCACGCGGCTGGACCACGCCCGCTACATCGAGATCCGGCCGCTGACCACCAGGCAACTCGCCCGCTATCTCACCGACCGCCATCACGGCCGTCCCGACCAGGCAAAAGCCTGGAGCGCCATCCTCGGCCGGCTGGATGGCGCCGCTTATAAGGGGGTGCGGACATTTTTGGCCACCCCCTGGCGACTGATGCTCGCCACGACCGCCATCGAGAGTGACCCCGCTCAGGCCGATCAGCTGGTCCCCGGCAGTGGCCGCGCGGCCTCCGGGACGGCGGGCGCACCCGGCGAGACGGCGCGTCAGACCCACGAACGGCTGGAACCCTGCCCTGCCTGCGGCCCGTGGGTGGGCGCGGACGATTTCTGCCATCTCCGATCCCCGCGACGGTTCGCATCTGCGGGGACCAGGTTTATGGCAGCAGGATCGTGCCGATACCGAGCAGGGCGCAGACGCCGAGGATGCGCAGCATCGGCCACTTCAGTACGAACGTCATCACGAGCGCGGCCACTGTGATTCCGAGCGCGACGGGGCTGAGCGTCCCCAGGTCGGGAAGCTGGATACTGAACGGCCCCTGGGCCCAGGTGAAGGTGCGGCCGAACAGGGTGTGCTCAGCGAAGTAGAGGGCGAGGTTGGCGATGACGCCGACGACGGCGGCGGTGATGCCGGTCAGGGCCGCGCTGATAGCGGTGTTGTGGCGCAACTTCTCGACGTAGGGGGCGCCGAGGAAGATGAACAGGAAGCAGGGCACGAAGGTGACCCAGGTGGTCAGTAAAGCGCCGAGCAGCGCGCCAGCCCACGGGGTCAGTGCGCCGGGGTCGCGGTAGGCACCGAGGAAGGCGACGAACTGCACCACCATGATGAGCGGGCCGGGGGTGCTCTCGGCCAGGGCCAGGCCGCGCACCATCTCGCCCGGGCTCAGCCAGGCGTAGGTCTCCACGGCGCGCTGGGCGACGAAGGCGAGCACGGCGTAGGCGCCGCCGAAGGTGACCAGAGCGGTGCCGGAGAAGAACAGCCCTTGGGTGGTGAACACGCTGTCGGTGCCGAGGAACAGGGCGACGGCGGCCACCGGCAGCCACCAGGCGACCAGTCCGACGGCGAGAATCTTGCCCGCCGAGCGCCAGCTGGGCTGGGCGTGGTGCAGGGCGTCATCGGAGATCAGTGGCGCCGGTCCGCCATCGCCGCCGTGTCCGTTGCCGTTGGCCAGGACATGCGGGGCCAGCTTGTGCACCGTCCAGCCGACGAGCGCGGCGATGGCGATCACGATGGGGAACGGCACCCCGAACAGGGCCAGCGCGCCGAAGGCGGCCACCGCCACGGCGACGAACAACGGGTGAGTCAGCGAGCGCTTGGCGACTCGGATGACGGCCTGGGCGACGATGGCCAGCACCGCCGGGGCGATCCCGGCGAACAAGGCGGTCACGACGCCGGTGTCCTGCCACAGCACGTACACCGCCGACAGTGCCAGGAGCGCGAGCATGCCGGGCAGCACGAACAGGATGCCGGCGACGAGCCCGCCGCGGGTGCCGTTCAGCAGCCAGCCGACATAGATGGCCAACTGCTGGGCCTCGGGGCCGGGCAGGAGCATGCAGTAGTTGAGGGCGTGGTTGAAGCGCTGCTGGCCGATCCAGCGTTTCTCCTCCACCAGGGTGCGCTGCATGACGGCGATCTGCCCGGCCGGGCCGCCGAATGTCTGCAGCGAGATGCCGAACCAGGCCCGCACGGCCTGCCGGAACGGGATCACATCGCGGGGTGCTTCGATGGTCAAAACAAGCCTCTTCAAGGGGAGTGCCGGTACTGGCAGGCGGACGGATCGGAAGATCCGCCACAGGGTCAGGTCGTCGGCGCTCTTGGCGGCGGCCGCGATGACGAACGCCAGCGCCAGGCCGAAAGCCAAATCAGCCCGGCCAGGGCGGGTCCGGCCGTAGCCGAGCCCGCGCAGCGCCTGGGAGACCAGCAGCAGGTCAGCAGCAGGCCGACCACGCCGCCAGCCACACGGCTGGCCGGGCTCATGCCGGTTCCCGCCCCAGCAGCAGCGCGCGCCGGTGGAACTCATACAGGCCGTCGA
Source organism: Streptosporangium sp. G11 (assembly GCF_051192615.1). Taxonomy (NCBI): domain Bacteria; kingdom Bacillati; phylum Actinomycetota; class Actinomycetes; order Streptosporangiales; family Streptosporangiaceae; genus Streptosporangium; species Streptosporangium sp. G11. Next base: position 259,886 of record NZ_JBPJUQ010000001.1, on the reverse strand, counting down.
AGATCGGCCCGGTGATCTCCAGCACCCGCTCGTCGTCGCAGATCATCGACAGACCCCGCAAGGTCACGTCCACGCCGCGTGCCTCGGGGGCGTCGAAGCGCTCGTCGTCGATGTCGGCCTCGTGCACGATCTCGGCGATCTTCCACAACACCGGGTCGTCGAGCTCGTAGCGGCGCAGGATCGTTTCGAAGCTGCAGTCGCCGCCGTGGTGGGACAACTCGGCCCCGCGCATGTCGAACGGCGTCGCGTCCGCGGGCACCGCTGCGGGGTCGTCGACGAACATGAACTGCGGCTCGGGATCGAGGTGACGGCGGATCAGCCAGGCACACGCGGCCCGGTCGATGTGCACACCCGCCCGCGTCGCCCACCTCATCGCACGACCTCGCTGGAGCTCTCCTCGGCCAGCGCCCGCACCGCGCGCTGGGCGGCCTCGCATTCGGCGGGCGGGAAGTAGTCGCGACGGCCGATTCTGCGCAACTCGGCCTGCAGCCGCTTCAGAGCGCGGCTGCGCTCACCGGGCCGCGCCTGAACCGCTGCCTCGGCCTGCTCGATCACCGCCCGGTACTCGGCCGCCCGCGCGGTGCGCATCTCGATGGCGATGGCCTTCTCCTGCGCCGCGCTGCCGGCGGCGGCCAGCCACACGGTGGAGCTGCCGCCCATCTCATCGATCTCCTCGGCGATCCAGTCGATCTGCTCCCGGGTGCGGGCGTCGGCGGGCAAGGCCACCAGCCCGTCGCCCAGCCGCGCGACGCCGAGCCGGTCCAGCTTGCGCCAGATCGTGATCCGCAAGGTCGAGGGCTGGCGTGGGATGCGATACGCCAGCAGCACCCACTGCCCCGCCGTGCCCGTCACCGTCGTCCCCATGCCACACCCGACCTCCTACTCGCAACCATGGTTACCGTAACCACAGTTGCACCTCATTGACAACCGGAGGGGTGGTGCTGGGCGTGCTCACGAAGCGGGTTCCTGATAACTGTCGCTGTCAGGCAAGAACGGGGCACATCGGCCGGTGAGTTTTCCTGCGAACGGTCCGGCGCGCTTTGTGCTCGGGGTGCTTTGCCAGTCGTAGGGCTGCGCGAGCCGGGGTCTGGTTTCGGCGTTCGTCGCCGGTGTGGTGGATCAGCGCGTGGACGGCTCATGGGCGTGGCGGTGTTCGGGGGCAGGCGCGCCGAGGTGGTCGCGGGCGGCGCGGGCGGCGCGTTCGGCGTCGGCGGGGTCGCTGCGCTGGGGCGCGTTGAGGAAGTCCGTCCCGCGCAGGGCGTGGGAGGCAGGGCGCGGATACAGCCAGGCGTGGAAGTGCTGGACGCGGTCGCGGGTGGAGACCAGGTGGACGCGTTCGGCGTCGGTGTTCGCGCGCAGCGCGGTGTCGAGCCGGGTGAGCAGGGGACCGAAGGAGGCCGACTCGGCCGGGGTCATCTCGACGAAGTGCCGCCGTGAGGTGATCTTCAAGGCTCCGGGCATGGTGGTGTCCGCGGGCCCCTGGCCGACCAGCCAGTGCTCGTCGCGGTGGACCCACCCGCCGATCGGGTCCCGGCCGGCCTCCTCCAGGTGACAGTAAGAGCAGGCGCGGCTGTCGGGGCTGTCGGTCATGGCCATTCCTTGTCGTTGAGGTCGGTGTGGTCGGTGGGGTGTGGCGGGTGCGCCGCGTGGACGGCTCTTCGGGGCCGACCCGGTGGACCGATCGTCTCGGTGGGGGCCGTGGTTCGGTGTCGATCGGCCCGGGGTCGGGAACCGACCAGTGCACCCGCCGGGGGGCGGGGCCCAGTTCCTCATAAGCCTTGTCGCAGACGGCGACGATCAGGTCGCCGGGGTCGAGCACGTCGCGGATGTGGGCGGTATGAGAGCGGCCCAGGTGCAGGCCGTGGCGGCGGGCGGTGCTGACGGCTCGTGGGTTGAGACGGGGGCCGGGGTGGGTTCCGGCGGAGGTGACCGGGATGTGGCTGCGGGCCGCCCACAGTGCGGCGGCCAGCGGTGAGCGAGCGCCGTTGCGGGTGCACACGAACACCACCCGGGGCGCCGCGACGGTCGTGGTGGCGCTGAGGGCGTCCGGGGTCGCCGGGATCAGCTGCAGGTGGGCGCGGCAGCGATCGGCGTGGGAGCGGGTGCGGGTGATGAGGCCCGCGTCCTGCAGGCTGATCAATCTCGGCGCAGAACCGTTCAACATCAGCTCGCAGAAAGGCCACACCATCAGGGTTCACGCCGCAAGGCCGACCTGCCCCAACCCGGGGACACCAACCTAGGCTCACGGTTCCGTTCCTGTCGAACCTCCATGTCGCCCCATGGGCACCCGGCTCGATACGCGACGTCCCGCCGTCAGGTAAATATATTGCGTGTCCTGCTCTAACTCTTGCAGAATCACGTCTTGAAGATCCTGTGATCTATAGGTAAGACGACTGATCGTGCCGGAGGGTCGAGGTATCCATGGCGGGCGATGACAGTGCGACACCGCTGATCCAGGCGGAGGGGCTCAGGAAGACGTACCCGCCCAGAGACGGGCGGGGTGCGGGATTCCAGGCCGTGGCCGGGATCGACTTCCACGTCGACCGGGGGGAGGCCTTCGGATTCCTCGGCCCCAACGGGGCGGGAAAGTCCTCGACGATGCGCATGCTCGGCTGCGTCTCCACGGCCACCGCCGGAACCCTGCGGATCCTCGGCATGGACCCCGCGCGCGACGGCCGCAGGATCCGGGCGCGCCTGGGAGTGGTCCCGCAGGACGACGTGCTCGACCCCGATCTCACCGTGCGCGAGAACCTGACGATGTACGGCCTCTACTTCGGGCTGCCCCGCCGCGTGATCAAGGAGCGCGCGGAGCGCCTGCTGGAGTTCGCGCAACTGGAGGAGAAGGCGGGCGAGACTCTGGGCGCGCTGTCCGGCGGCATGCGCCGGCGGCTGACGATCGCCCGCTCCCTGATCAACGAGCCGGAGATCCTCCTGCTCGACGAGCCGACCACCGGGCTCGACCCGCAGGCGCGGCACGTGCTGTGGGACCGGCTGTTCAGGCTGAAGCAGCAGGGGGTGACGCTGTTGCTCACCACCCACTACATGGACGAGGCAGAGCAGCTGTGCGACCGCCTGGTGGTGATGGACAAGGGGCTCATCGCGGACGAGGGCTCCCCCCGGGAGCTCATCCGCCGGCACTCGACGCGCGAGGTCCTGGAGCTGAGATTCCGGATCGACGAGCACGAGCAGGCCGCGGAGAAGCTCCACGACCTGGTCCGCGCCGACGAGGGGGAGCGGGTGGAGGTCCTGCCCGACCGGGTGCTGGTCTACACGCAGGACGGCGAGGCGACGCTGGCCACGGTCACCGCCGCGCGGATGACCCCGATCACCGCCCTCGTCCGGAGATCGACGCTGGAGGACGTGTTCCTGCGCCTGTCCGGCCGGACCCTGACGGACTGAGGCGGACACATGCCCATGTTCCTGCGCGAGTTCTCCTCGTGGATGCTCCGCTACCGCCGCTCCTGGAAGGGCACCATCGTCATCAGCGTGGCGAACCCGCTGCTCTTCCTGGTGGCCATCGGCGCCGGGCTCGGACGGCTGGTGGACCCCTCGTCGCTGGGCGGCCTGACGTACCTGGAGTTCTTCGCCCCCGGGATGCTGGCCGCCGCGGCGATGCAGAACGCCTACGTCGAGGGGGTGTTCGTGGTCCACAGCTCCCTGCGGCAGGGCCGGGGCTACCTGGTGGCCGCCGCGACGCCGCTGGAACCCCGCGACATCATGGCCGGGCACATGCTGTTCATGGCGTTCAGGATCGGGACGAGCGCGCTGGCCTTCGCCGTGGTGATGGCGGCCTTCGGCGCCACCCGGTCGCCGTGGGCCGTGCTCACCGTGCCCGCCGCCCTGCTGACCGGCATGGCCTTCGCGGCCCCGCTGGCGGCGTGGACGGTGACCGTCGACAGGTTCAACACCCTCAACACGGTGTTCCGGTTCGTGTTGATGCCGATGTACCTGTTCTCCGGGACCTTCTTCGCCATCGAGACGCTCCCCGGCTGGCTGCGCCCGCTGGCGTACGTCACGCCGCTGTGGCACGGCGTCGACCTGTGCCGCACCCTGAGCCTGGGCACCGCCACCCTCCTCACCTCCGCGATCCACGTCGGCTACCTGACCGCGCTCACGGTCGGGGGCATCGCGGTGGCCCTGATCACGTACCGGCGCCACATCCACGTCTGAGGGGTCGACATGCCGCAGAACCTGGAGAACAGGGTGCCGCCCGCCGTTCCCCGCTGGGGTGGCGCGCACTTCCTGGTGCTCCGCAACCTCCGGGTGCACACGGGAGGCAACCCGTGGACCATGGCGATGTACTCGATCTTCGAGCCCATCCTGTACCTGCTGGCCATCGGCGTCGGCATCGGGCAGCTCGTCGGGGACGTCGACGGGGTGAACGTCACCTACGCCGCGTTCGTCGCGCCCGGCCTGCTCGCCACGGCGGTGATGAACAGCGCCCTGTACGAGACGATGGAGGGAGCCTTCGTCAAGTTCACCCACGAGCGGTTCTACCAGGCGATCCTGTTCACCCCCGTGTCCCTCACCGGGATCGTCGCCGGCGAGGTGGCGTGGGCGGTGCTGCGCGGCTTCATCACCGCGACAGGTTTCCTCGTGGTGATCACCGTGTTCGGGCTGGTCTCCTGGCCGGACGCCCTGGTCGCGGCGGCCGGGACGCTGCTCGTCGCCTTCGCCTTCGGGAGCGCGGGCCTGGCCGTGACGACGCGCATCCGGTCGTGGTCCGACTTCCAGTACGTGCAGCTGGTGCTGCTGCCGATGTTCCTCTTCGCGACGACGTTCTACCCGGTTACCGTCTACCCCCGGGTGGTACAGGTCATCGTGGAGCTGCTGCCGCTCTACCACGCCATCCAGCTGCTGCGGGGATGCGCCCTCGGCCAGATCGAGCCCGGCATGATCGTGAGTGTGGTCTACCTCCTGGTCATGGGGGCGCTGGGCCTCGTGGTGGCCCGGAGGCAGTGGGCACGCGTCATGCTGCACTGAACGCTGCCTTCACCAGAGGGCGATTCACCGGAGGGCGACGGACGGTGCCCTCACCAGAGGGCGATGGAACGGCTCAGGATCCCGGCGGCGTCGTCCTCGCCGACCGGGCGCGGGGCGGTGGCGAGCAGCCGCTGCTGCCTCATCGTCCCCTCCGCGAGCGCAGGGACGTCCGCCTCGGTGTATCCGACGCCGCCGATGCCGTTGGGCATCCCGACGTCGCGCATCAGCTTCGCCAGCACGCCGGGCAGGAACTCCGCGAGGTCGCCGGGCCTGTCGGCGGACGGGTCGAGCAGCTCGGCCGCCCGCAGATGCCGTTCCGGCTGCGCCTCGAAGGTGAACCTGAAGGCCTCGGGAGCGGTCAGCGCGACGGCCATGCCGTGCGGCACCATCGGCTCGTCCCCCGGGTAGCCCTCGGGACGGAAGTCCCTGACGCGCCCGGCGATCGGGTAGGCGTTGGCGTGCGGGATGTGCACGCCCGCGTTGCCGAACCCCAGCCCGGCGAACGTCGCCGCCAGCGCCATCCGACCCCTCGCCTCGGCGTCGTCCCCGTCGCGTACGGCCGCGCGGAAGGACCGCGCGAGCAACTGCAGCGCCCGCTCGGACCACATGTCGGCCACCGGGTTCGAGCCGCAGTACGGGACGCGCTCCTCGGGACGCTTGCGCTCGTAGGAGGTGTACGGGCGGGCGGTGTAGCTCTCCAGGGCGTGGCAGAGGATGTCCATCCCGGAGGCGGCGGTGACCCCCGAGGGCTGGGACATCGTCAGGTCCGGGTCGACGACCGCCAGGACCGGGCGGAGCCGGGCGTGGCTGATCCCCGTCTTGACCTTCAGTTCGAGCACGTCGAGCACGCAGATCGTGGTGCTCTCCGACCCGGTACCCGTGGTCGTGGGCACCGCGACCAGCGGCTTCAGTGGCCGTGACGGCGCCAGGCCGCCTCCCACGGGCGCGTTGACGTAGTCCATCAGCTCGCCCGGGTTGGTGGTGAGCAGGTTGACCGCCTTGGCGGTGTCGATGCTCGAACCGCCCCCGACGGCGACGAAGGCGTCCCACGGGCCGGAGGCGCGGGCGTGCTCGATGGCCGCCAGCAGGCTCTCGTCCGTCGGCTCGACGCGCACGCCGTCGTAGACGCGCGCCTCCATGCCGAAACCCGCGAGCTGGTCGGCGATCCGCTGCGGCGCGCCGGTCGCCGCCACCCCCGTGTCGGTGATGACGAGCACGCGGCGCACCCCGTACTGCCCGAGATCGAAGCCGATCTCGGCGGAGGCGCCCGTCCCGAACTTCAGGGCGGGGGCGCCGTAGGTGAAAACGGACTCGGGATTGCCCGGCGTACTGAACACGTCCGGCTCCTCTCTCACGGTTCCTGCCGGTGTCATCGGACGGGGGCCATCCGCGTCAGTGAGCATACCCAGCGGTATGTCGTCCCCGTCCACCACCCGCCCGCCGACCTTGGGGCAGGAGCCTTCGACGGGCGAGAGGTCCGGAGCCTTTCGCGGGCAAGGAACCTGCAAGCCAACGACAAGCCGGACTCCATATCGTCGCCGCCATGATGAAAAGAACGATCACGGTGGCCGCCGTCGCCGGAGCCGCCGTGCTGGCGGCCCAGTTCCCCGCGTCCGCGAGTTCCTCCACCGCGCTGCTCCGGCTGCGCGCGGGTTTGACCCTGGAGATCCCGAGCTCCTGGCGGGTGTACGGGACCGCGGACCGGGTCCAGGTGGTGACCGGTGCCTGCGCGCGGCCCAACGGCGGCTACTTCCAGCCCAGGTGTGACAGCTTCTGGGTCATGGGGCCGAAGGCCATCAAGACCGGCGACGAGGGCTTCGGGCGCTACAACCCCGACCAGAGCCCGTTCTATCCTGCCTCCGACGTGCAGCGCTGCCCGACCGACCCCAAGTACGGCCAGGTCATCGGCAAGGCGATCGTGGTCGGCTACCGGAACATCGGGGTGGCGCACAAGGCGCACTACCGGGTCTGGCCCGGCCGGTGCGTGTCGTACACCGGCGGCGAGCAGAAGTCGACGTTCAACCAGCGCGAGTGGTACCTGCCGCAGTCGAAGATCCTCATCGTCGACCAGTGGGCCACCCCCGGCCTGGCCACGATCCTGAAGAACGCGGCCTGGGCCAACTGACCGCTGTTCCCTTTTCCGGAACCGGAGCTCTGGCTTATCCGATCACCAGGAACCAGATCTCTGGTTATCCCGTCACCTTGAACCAGACCGATCCACCCGCGTCGTCGCGGTGCGAACCCCATTGAGCCGCGACCATCTCCACCAGCCACAGCCCCCGCCCGCCGTCGTCGTCGGTCTCCGGCACGCGCACGGCGGGCGCGCTCGCGTCGGACCCGTCGTCGGCGACCTCCACGTGGACCATCGTGGTGGTACGCGCCACGTAGACGGTCACCCGTCCATCCGCCGTACGCCCGGAGTCGGAGTGGGCCACCGCGTTCGTGGCCAGCTCGCTCAGCAGGAGCAGGACGTCGTCGAGCACCGAGGCCCCGACTCTCCCGGCGAGCAGATCGCGCACCCAGGCCCGAGCCTCCGGCACGGATTCGACCCGGCCGGGAAACGCCTTCCGCCACGCGCTGTACGGCTCACCCGCCCAGGGCATCGTCGAAGTTCCGCCACCGGGGCGTTCAGGGCGGTCGTCCTCTTTTCCCGTCGTATCCCTCTCGGATCTCACGCGGACACCGCTGACCTGATCATGTCGGCCGCGTTGTCGGCCTCGGCCCAGACCCATTCCCCGCGCTGCCACAGCCGCGCCCACCAGGGCCGCCAGACGAACGCCCACCCGCCGTAGCGCCGGACGACCGTGATCCTGACCAGTGCCGCGCCCGTCGCCGACCGGATCTCCAGAATCGGCTGCCCCGCCACCGGGAGGACCAGCGAGGTGCACACGCCGAGGCGATGCAGATCCCAGCCAAGCCGGGTCAGATGGACGAATCGCTCGTGCCGCTCGACCGCCGTCACACTCCTGTCCTCCGGGTGTTTCCAGCGAGCGCGATTGAGGCGTGAAAGGTCGCCGTTCTGATCGTTCATCACTCGTCTCGTCTCCGGTTTAAAGGCGATGGGATGCTTTCTTTTCCGTCCTGTCGAATCGAGAGGGCGTGTGCTTAGATTGCCCATGTGGCAGGTGAATTCATGGCCGGATTAGCACCTCGGAGGATGACCTGGAATGACGGGTAGGGGTTTCCCTATACCCGTGCCTGGAATAGCCGATAAGGCAAAAATCCGTTTTTCTCTATTTCGGGAGGAATGTGATGAGCGAAGAGGTGCCCCTGGACCCGGGATCCCCCCGAGCGCGCTTCGCCAACGAGATGCGCCGCCTGCGCGAGGCCGCGCAGCTCTCCCAGACCGCCGTGGCCTCACGCCTCGGCTGCACCCAGACCCAGGTGAGCCGCTTGGAGGGTGGCAGCCGCACCCCGTCGAAGTCCGACGCCGAGCGACTGGACCTGCTCTTCGGCTCCAACGGCAGCACGTACTTCACGGACCTGCGCGAGCACATCGTCGCCCGCTACGGCGGCCCGGTCTGGTTCATGAGTTGGGCACAGGAGGTCGAGCCGTTCGCCCTCGTCCTGCGCTGGTGGGATCCGCTGCTCATTCCCGGCCTCCTGCAGACCGAGGCGTACGCTCGAGCGATCTTCAAGCATGCCCCTCGGATCACCCCGGAGGAGATAGAGGAGCGGGTTAAGGGTCGGATGTTTCGTAAGAAAATCCTTGAAGGCGATAACCCCCCACTTTTTCTCGCCCTCATCGACGAAAGTGTGCTGCGCCGTAACGTCGGCGGCCCCGAAGTAATGCGGGAACAGCTTGGCTACTTACTGGAGGTCGCCCAGCGCCCCTCCATCTCCATCCAACTCGTTGATCGGCTCTGCCTCTCCGGAGTGATGGGCGCTTTCATGATCGCGGAACTTCCGGACGGGCAACCGGACGCGATTTATGCAGACTCTTCAGCGGAAGGACAGGTTTCGGCCGACCCCAGCGTCGTAACCCCGATATGGAATCGCTATGAAGCAATACGTGGATGGGCTTACCCTGAGCACATGTCCCTCAAAATGGTCGAGGAAGCGAGGCAGGAATGGATCTGAGTGTCGCGGTGTGGCGGAAGTCATCGCTCTCCGGAGACAACGGTGCTCAGTGTGTCGAGGTCGCCGTCAACTTGCCCGGTGCTATCGCGGTCCGCGACAGCAAGGACCCTGATGGCGCCAACCTGCTCTTCACTTCCGCCGGGTGGCGAGCCTTCGTCGGGGGCATCAAGTCCGGCGAGTTCGACTGAGTGAGGCGGGAATGGACCTGAGTGCCGCTGTGTGGCGGAAGTCATCGCGCTCCTCCGACAACGGGGGCCAGTGTGTCGAGGTGGCCGTCAACTTGCCGGGTGTGGTGGCGGTCCGCGACAGCAAGGATCCCCAGGGCCCCAAGCTCCTCTTCGCCCTCGCCAAGTGGCGAACTTTCGTCGATGGCGTCAGGATCGGTGAGTTCGACCGATTGGCCTGATGGGAAACACGACACGCGGCGCCGTCAAGCACCGGTCCGGCTTCCACAGGACAGGTGAGGCGATCGACGAGAGAGAGTACGCCTCCTTGGAGAAACTGCTCGATGACGAGACGTTGGAGCGCTCGCCGGTGGTGGCGAACCGCGTGATGAACCGGGAACGCGGGCTGACCGGTTCCAACGGGTACGGCCGGGAGTTGGGCATCGACGTGCTGGAGGTCCTGCGCGATCGGGTGCGGGCCGGGCGGCGGGTGCGCTGGCTCGACCTGTGTTGCGGTTCGGCCCGTGCTCTCTTCGAAGCCTCCCGCCACCTGGGGGACGAGGCGGAGATCGTCGGTGTCGACCTGGTCGACTTCTTCGCCGGGCCGTCACGCCCGCCGAAACTCCGGCTGGTCGCCGCGTCGATCACCGTCTGGGAGCCCGAGGAGCCTTTCGACCTGATCACCTGTGTTCACGGCCTGCACTACGTGGGTGACAAGCTCGGTGTCCTGTCGCGGGCCGCCGGCTGGCTGGCCGAAGACGGCCTGCTCGTCGGCAACCTCGATCTCCGGAGCATCCTGCGGGAGGACGGCGTGCCGGTGGGGCGCCGGTTGGCCTCGGCGTTGCGGGAGGCCGGGTTGGACCACGACTCCCGGCGTCGCCGGATTACCTGCCGGGGGCGGCGCGTCGTCGACCTGCCCTACCGCTATCTCGGTTCCGACGACCGCGCCGGACCCAACTACACCGGCCAGCCCGCGGTCGACTCCTACTACACCCATGGTTCGTGAAACCGGGCTCGGGCGTCATGGCCCGAACGGGTAGCGTCTGGTCTTCAGGCAGCACCGGCACACGAATGGGATTCCCGTGAAGAAGCTGATCGTCCGGCTCTGGAGGCTGATCGGCGGCTCGCTCCAGTGGCGCGTCGTCTGGCTTCGTCACGCCACGTTCATGGTCGGGGTGACCGGGATAGTGCGCGACAAGGACGGCAACGTCCTTCTTCTGAAGCACCGTTTCTGGCCCGAAGGCAGGCAGTGGGGTCTCCCGACCGGATACGCGAACAGGTCGGAGACCTTTGAGGACACGGTCTGCCGCGAAGTGGGGGAGGAGACCGGGCTGAAGGTTCACGTCGGAGAGCTGGTCCGCCTGAGGAGCGGCTACAGGCTGCGCCTGGAAGTGGCCTACGAAGCCGAGCTCATCGGCGGCACGCTCAAGATCGACGATTTCGAGATCCTGGAGGCGAGATGGTTCGCGCCGGACGATCTGCCGGGAGAGCTTCAGGAGTCACACCGTTTTCTCATCCGGCGTGAGCATATCTAGCGTCCCACGCTGGAAACCTGGCGCCCCGCCGTGTCCGGGGCGCGCCGCCGGAGCACCCGTCCCGATCCGGAAAACCTGCCCCGATCCGGCACACCCATCTCCCGGGCGCCCTTACCCGCTGTCCGGCTCTCGGCATGGCGTGATCATCATCCCGGTTAACGGCCTTGGGGTGCGGGCAACCGTGGACATTTTGTGTTGATATAAGCGCACACGCTGGCCTTATTGGGGTATTGCAAATTCTAGCCCCAATAATCATTTTCACGTTGCCGCGTGTCGCCTCATCGGGAAACCGTGCGCTGCTTACATTCGGGTAAGACACCCCAGTGGTGGGGTTAATCATGCCCAAAAGGGTGTAAGGGCCGTCAAATCGTGCGCAATCCAGAAAATGTGAGCGCGCGGCACGCGGTAGAGGTGCAGCGGACAGCCCACATCGAGCCGGACGGCGGCGCGAACCGGTGATCCGGAAATTCGGGAAATGTGGAGCGGAAGCGGGCGTACGAGATCTTTCGGGCGCCGAGAATCCTCGTCGAAAACTCCGATAATCGCGGCATGAATTCAAGAAATAGAGCAACAGGGAGAATGGCAATGTATCAGACGACCGGCATTGAATCGCATCAGGGCACCAAGTGCGGCACCGTACGGCGGCTGTGCCTCATCGCGGCGGGGATCAGCACGGCCCTGCCCCTGATCGTCTCCGTCCCGGCGCCGGTCGGGGCCACTTCGGCACTCAGGGAAACCACCCCTTCCCCCGCCGACAACTGCGTCGTCGACGTGGTCGCGGGAGCGACCAAGGCGAGCACGGAGCGGTGCTTCTCCACATTCACCGAGGCGATCCGATTCGCCACCGACGGCGCCATCACGAACGCCCCGCCGACCGCCATCGAGGGTGTGGACGACCCAGCCCTCAACGCACTACTCGGTAGCACCGAAAAGTCCGACGACCCGCAAGAGTCCACCGCTCCCGCCGGAGCCTTGATCGTGATCGGAATCGAGTACGAGCACGCGAACTACGGCGGTGCCTCATATACCTTCCGCGGCTCCCGGCGTTGCACCACCCCGACCACCGACATCGACTACTCGCTCAATCTTCCGCGGCACTGGTGGGACCGCATTTCCTCCTTCAGGAACTACAACAACTGCTTTACCAACCACTACGCCTTCTCGGGCTTCGTTCCCCCGTCGACCGGTTACCTGAATGACCGGGCGGTCATGCCGATCATCGGCGGCCGTAACTTCAACGACGACGCGCGATCGATCAGGTGGAGCTGACCGGCGGCGTCTCACCAACCTGAGCGGCGGCCCGCACGGGCCGCCGCTCGGCCCGCTCACGGGCGGTCGCGCCTGCGGTCACCGAACAGCCGGCCGCCCCAGCAGGCCGGCAACAGCCGGCCGAACAGCAAGCCGCGAGGAAGCCGGACAGACGGGCCTTCCCGCTCGGTGCCCGGCGCTCCACCCGCCGCCGACCGAAATGTCACCCGGGCCGGGGTACGGGCCCCGGGTTCAGGTGGCCGGCTGCTCGACGATGGAGTCGACCCGGTCGGGATAGAAGGCGACGTGGTCCTTGATCTCGGCGACGGCCGGGTACGGCGACTCGTAGAACCACACCGCGTCCACCGACTGCTTCCCGTCCACCGTGACGGTGTAGTAACTCGCGTCGCCCTTGAAAGGGCAGTAGGTGGCGGTGTCGGTCCGCTCCAGCAGTGAACGGTCGACGTCGGCGATCGGGACGTACTGCACCGGCGGGTACGACGCCTCCCGCAGCGTCAGCACGCGCTGCGAGTCGGCGACCACCTTGCCCCCCACCGAGACGACGACCCGGGCCGGGTTCGCCGTGATCGTGATCGGGTGACTGGGTCCGGGCTGCAGGATGGGCTTGTCGGTCATGACGGGAACCCCTTTCTGTCATGACCAGTCTGCCGGACCTCCGGATCGCGGTATCGCCACCCCGTCCACCGGCAGGGCGGTCACAGGCCGGTGGCGGTAGATGGGCGCGCGGGTACGGAACCCGGAGGCGTCCGCATCAGATGGACGGCGAGGAGGCTGACCCAGACGAAGCCGACCGTGATCGAGATCCGCTGGAACAGGCCGCCGAGATCGACGAATCCCTCGGTCTGCGAGAATCCCACGCCGGCCAGCACGAACGCGCCGATGAACACCAGGCCGCTGATCCCCGAGTAGACCGCCCAGCCGGGCTCGCCCCAGCCGGCGAAGCGCCGGGCGAACACGAAGCACGCGGCGGTCAGTGCGGCGAAGACGAGCAACGAGAACGGGAAGTCGTGGAGCCGGCCCTGCCAGCTGGACTCGCCCAGCGCGGGCGAGCCGGGCGGATAACCGCTGACCGGATCGGTCGGGAAGACGCCCGCGCCGATCAGCCCGATCGCGTACAGCCCGATCAGCAGCGGCCCCCAGGTCGAGCGCCGTTCAGGCGCGAGGAGGTCCCGGCGCAGGCCGACGGCGAAGACGAGCATCAGCAGGCCGGTGACGACGAAGTTGGCGACCTGCGTCCATCCGGACGGGCCGAGGGCCAGTGAGCTGACCGGATGACGCATCGGGTCGTAGTCGGCGCGGGTGGCCCCCTCGATCAGGAAGGCGATGACGAACAGGGGGCCGCCGACAGCCCCGCACAGGTAGGGGAGACCGACTCGCGGTGCCGTCGGTGTGTCCCTTGCCGGGGTACGCATCGATCCTCCTTGACGGGGGAGTCGTGGGGTGTCCGGGCGGAGATGCCGCGCGTCCATAGGGGACGTAGTATCCGACAGCCGGACGACCGGGGCTAGTGCGAGGACGTGATGTGAGCTTTGAACTCGGAGTCTGGCTCGGGGCCGAACCGATCACCGCGCAGGAGGCCCTTCGCCGGTATCTCGCCCGGGACGAGAGCGACGTCACGCCTGGTGAGTTCCGGCCTGAGGACGGCGTGGAGTCCGGTGAGCCTGGATCCGAGGACGGCGTGGAGTCCGGCGGGTTCCGGCCTGAGGACGGCGTGGAGTCCGGTGAGCCTGGATCCGAGGACGGCGTGGAGTCCGGCGGGTTCCGGCCTGAGGACGGCGTGGAGTCCGGTGAGCCTGGATCCGAGGACGGCGTGGAGTCCGGCGGGTTCCGGCCTGAGGACGGCGTGGAGTCCGGTGAGCCTGGATCCGAGGGCGACGTGGAGTCCGGCGGGTTCCCGTCTGAGGGTGACGTCGAGTCCGGCGGTTCGCGTCCGGAGAGCGATGCCGTGCCCGGTGGGCCGTGCCCGGAGGTGGCGGCCTTCTACGAGGAGCTGACGTCGCTCTTCCCCGATCTGACCGCCGAGAACTACGGGTCCTCGCCGTGGTCCGAGCCGCTGACCGTGGGTGAGCACTTCGTCTTGATGAGCGTGGTCTTTCCCCGCGCCGGGGAGGTGTGCGGGGTGGTCCTGGAGATGGCGCGGCGCCACCCCCTGGTGCTCTTCGAGCCGTAGGCCGACGCGGTGTACAGCGACCGTTCGAGCCGTAGGTCGACGTGACGTTCGCCGGCCGCAGGCCGGTCAGCGGCTGACCGCGTCGGCCGTGCCGACCGCGTCGGCCGGGCGCAGGAGGGCGAGGTCCGCCCGGCGGGGCAGGCTCTCCCAGTCGCCGTCGGCGGTGACGGCGAAGGCCCCCGCGGCGCAGGCCGTGGCCAGGCGCCGTTCGGGGTCCGCTCCGGCGAGGGTCTCGGCGATCCAGCCCGCGGCGAAGGCGTCCCCGGCGCCCACCGGGTCGAGCTCGGTGACCCGGTACGGTTCCGCGTGCCGTACGGCGCCGTCGGACAGCTCGATCGCGCCGAGGGCGCCGCGTTTGATGAGGACGTGGCGCGGGCCGAGGGACGACAGGGCTCCGGCCAGGGTGAGCGGGTCGTCGCCCTCGACGACCAGCCGGGCCTCGGCCTCGGTCGCGAACAGGACGTCCACGCCGGCGACGGTCTTCCGCAGCGAGGCGGACGCCTCGGCGGGCGTCCACAGGGCGCGACGGTAGTTGATGTCCATCGAGACGATCGCGCCCGCGTCGCGGGCCTCGGCGATCGCGGCCCGCACGGCCTCGGCGGCCGACGCCGACAGCGCGAGCGTGATGCCCGTGACGTGCAGCACGCGTGCCGAGCGGATCAGCGAGACGTCCAGGTCGGAGGGGCGCAGCCGGGACCCGGCGCTCGCCGAGCGGTAGTAGCGCACGTCGACCATCTCGGCCGTGCGCCTGCTTTTGATCATCAGGCCGGTGGGCGCCTCGGGGTCGACCCGCATCCCCCGCACGTCGACGCCCTCGCCGCTGAGCGTCGAGCGCAGCAGTTCCCCGAACTCGTCGGCGCCCACCCTGCCGATCCAGGCCGCGCGCCCGCCGAGGCGGGTGACGCCGATGGCCACGTTCGACTCCGCGCCGCCCACGCCGAGCCCGAAGTCGCGGGCGTGTCTGAGCGGGCCGGTGCGCCGCGCGGTGAACAGCGCCATGCTCTCGCCGAGCGTTACCAGGTCAGTCATGGAGAACGGTTCCTTTGGGAGTCGGAGGGCGGGTCCTGCCCGGCTTCGCCGGGCGTCGTGACGGGTTCGCGGAGCCGCCGGCCGTGCCCGGCCTCTCCGATCATCGGGTCGACCCGAGCTTCCTGGAGATGCGCAGGGCCGTCTCGGCCACCAGTGGCCCCAGTTCTCGTACCCGTGTGGCGGTGATCCGGGAGGTGAGGCCCGAGATGGAGATCGCGGAGGTGGCGACGTCGTTGTGGTTGAAGATCGGTGCCGCCACGCAGCGCACCTCGGGCTCGTTCTCCCGGTCGTCGACCGAGTAGCCGCGCTGCCGGATCCGGCCCAGCTCGGCGCGCAGGCGCGCGGCGTCGGTGATGGTGTACCGGGTGACGTTCGGCATCCCGGCGGCCACGATCTCCTCGACGGCCTCCTCCGGCTGCCAGGCGAGGATCGCCTTGCCCACGGCGGTGCGGTAGACGGGGGTGCGGCTGCCGATGCGCGAGGCCATGCGCACGTTGGTCTCGTTCTCGACCTTGTCGATGTAGACCACGTCGGGCGGGTCGTAGACCACGAGGTGGACGGTCTCCCTGGCCTCCGTCATCAGCCGGTGCGACTCCTCGGCGGCCACCGTCCGCAGGTCGAGTGTGGACAGGTAGGCCTGCCCGAGGTGGAGGGCGCCGCTGCCCAGCCGGTAGGCGCCGCTCCTGCGGTCGCGCTCCAGGAGCCTGGCCTCGACGAGCGGGACGGCCAGCCGGAGCACCGTGCTCTTGGACAGGCCGAGCGCCTCGGCGAGCCGGGTGAGCGACAGGCCGTGGCCCGCGCCCGCGTGGTCGCGTACGTGCGCGAGGACGGCGAGGGCGCGCCGGAGCGAGGCCGACTGGTTGCGTTCCGGAGCGGGCTCACTCATCGCGGCTTCCCATTGTGATCCGGCAATCGAATACCCGGTCAAGGTAGGCGAGTACGCCGCCTTGCGGCCACTTTGCAGCACAACGTTCTGCGGTGCACAACAAACCGGTGATCCACTTCCCGTGGCGGGCGAGGCTTCCTAAGGTCTGCCGCCAACGGGAGGAGACGCTTTTGAAGATCCTGAACGTGGCCGTGGCGGGTGTGGCCCTGCTGGCCCTCGCCGCGTGCGCGCCGTCCACCGCCCCCTCCGCGAGCGGCGGTGACGAGAAGGCCGGAACGCTGAGAGTCTGGCTCTTCGACGAGCCCAACCGCGCCCCCAAGGAGAAGGTCGTGGGGGAGGCGATCAAGGAGTTCACGGCAGCCAACGCGGGCGTGAAGGTCGAGGTCACCTACATCCCGACGACACCCGCGAGACACGAGAAGTTCAAGGGCGCCTTCAACGACCCGGCCAGCGCTCCCGACGTCGCGGAGTACGGCAACACCGACCTGGCCGAGTACGCCGCCGCGGGCGGTTTCGCCGACCTGAGCGCCGACTTCGCGAGCTGGCCGGACGCCAAAGACATCGGCACCGACCTGCTCGGGTCCGCGACCGTTGACGGCAAGGTCTACGGCCTGCCGTGGTACATCGGAATCCGGGCCCTCTACTACCGCACCGACGTCTTCGAGGAACTCGACCTCAAGCCGCCCACGACGGTCAAGGCCCTGACCGAGACCGCCCGCCGGATCCGCAAGGAGAAGCCCGACCTGTACGGCGTCGCCGTCGGCGGCGAGTACACCTTCGGCGCGCTTCCTTTCGTCTGGGACGCCGGAGGCGACGTCGAGAGCCTCGACAGCGAGGCCTCCCGCAAGGGTGTGAAGGCGTACACCGACCTGCTCGCCGACGACAACTGCCCGCCGCAGGCGTGCGCGAGCCTCACCGGCGGCAAGACCGTCGAGCTGTTCGCCAGCGGCAAGGCCGCCATGGGCATCCTGGGCAACTTCAGCAGGTCCGCGGTGGACGCGGGGGCCGCCGCGGGCAAGTACGCCGTCGTGCCGCTGCCGGGCACCGAGGAGGGCTCGATCGCCCCGGCCTTCTCCGGCGGCAACAACCTCGGCGTCATGAAGAACAGCGGGCACCGCTCGCTGGCGTTCAAGTTCCTGCAGCTGCTGGGCGGCAAGGCGTACCAGGCCAAGATGTACGAGGCCATGGGAAACCTGCCCACGCTGACCTCCGCGCGGGACGAGCTCGCGGCCTCGGACCCCTTCCTCAAGCCGTTCCTGGAGACCGTCGCGGCGGGCACCCGCTTCGTGCCGATCGACCCGGCCTGGGTGAAGATCGACAACCAGAAGGTCATCCCGACCATGCTGCAGAAGATCGCCACGGGGCAGTCCACCGTCGAGCAGGCCACCGAGGAGGCCGCCACGGCGGTGAAGACGGCGTTCGGCCGGTCATGACCAGCGCCGTCACGATCCCGGCGGACCCGGAAACATGATCACCGATGCGATGACCTCGCCGGGGCCGGAGACGCGGTCATGACCACTACCGCCACCACGGCGGCGGGCCCCGAGGCCGGGGCCCGCCGGGTGGCGCCGCGTCCGGGGCGCGGGCTCAGGCCATGGCTCTACCTGCTGCCCTCGGCGGCCGTGCTGCTGCCGCTCTTCGGCTACCCGATCTACATGCTCGGCCTGCTGTCGGTGTTCGACTACCGGCAGGCCCAGGTCAGCGGGGGAGAGCCGACGAGGTTCATCGGCTTCGAGAACTACGCGACGCTCCTGGGCGACCAGCGCTTCTGGTCGGTGCTGGCGCAGACCGTGGTGTTCGCCGCGGCCCTGGTGATCGCGACCCTGGCCGTCGGCGCGACCCTGGCCGTCGTGCTCACCAGGGCGGGCCGGGTGCCCCGGCTGCTGCTGTCGCTGGCGGCCATGGCCGCCTGGGCCGCGCCCGCCATGACCGGCTCGACGGTCTGGATGTTCCTCTTCGACGCCGACCTGGGCCTGGTCAACCAGGTCCTCGGTATCGAGGGCTACAACTGGTTCTACGACAAGTGGGTGACCTTCGGGATCGTCGGCGCCACGGTGGTCTGGCACTCCTTCCCGTTCGTCATGGTGACCCTCTACGCCGGGATCCAGGCCGTCCCGGTCTCCGTCCTGGAGGCGGCCTCCCTGGACGGCGCCTCCGCGTGGAGCTCGTTCTGGCGGATCATCGTGCCGATGCTGCGGCCGCTGATCACGATCGTGGTCATCCAGTCGATCATCTGGGACTTCAAGATCTTCACGCAGATCTACGTGATGACCAACGGCGGCGGGATAGCGGGGCAGAACTCGGTGCTCAACGTCTACGCGTACCAGACGGCGTTCGGCTCCTCGGAGTACGGGCTCGGCTCGGCGATCGGCGTCGTCATGACCCTGATCCTGCTCGCGGTCACCCTCTTCTACATCCGCGCCCTCTACCGTACGGGGGAGAGGCTGTGAGCAGGTCCCGCCTGGCAGCCAACGTCGTGGCGCTGGTCACCGCGTTCGTCACCTTCTTCCCGATCTACTGGATGGTGCTCTCCGCGCTCAAGCCCACCGGGGAGATCCAGTCTCTCGAGGTGCGCCCGTGGACCCTGGCGCCGACCCTCGACCACTTCCGGCGGGTGCTCGGCGGCGAGAACTTCGGCCGCTACTTCCTCAACAGCCTGGGCGTCGCCCTGACGGTCGTCGTCCTGTCCGCCCTGGTGGCCTTCCTCGCCGCGGTCGCGGTGACCCGGTTCCGCTTCCGGTTCCGTACGACCGTGCTGATCATGTTCCTGGTGGCGCAGATGGTGCCGGTGGAGGCGCTCACCATCCCGCTGTTCTTCCTCGTCCGCGACCTCGGCGCGGTGGTGCCCGGCGTGGGACTCAACACCCTGGGCTCGCTCGTCCTGGTCCACCTGGCGTTCTCACTGCCGTTCGCCATCTGGATGATGAGGGGGTTCGTGGCCGCGGTGCCCGAGACGCTGGAGGAGGCCGCGATGATCGACGGTGCGAGCCGGCCGGTGATCCTGTGGCGGATCATCTTCCCCCTCGTCGCGCCGGGACTGGTCGCCACGAGCGTCTTCTCGTTCATCACCGCCTGGAACGACTTCATCTTCGCCAGGACCTTCATCATCTCGGCCAGGGACAACCAGACGCTGCCCGCGGCCCTGCTGGTCTTCTTCAAGCCCGACGAGAACGACTGGGGCGGCATCATGGCGGCCTCGACGCTGATGACCATCCCCGTGCTCATCTTCTTCGTGGCCGTGCAGCGCAGGCTGGTCGCCGGCCTGGGCGGAGCGGTGAAGGACTGACACCCGCCCGGCCTCGTTCTTCCGTATACCGATAATTTTTGCCTGGACCAGGGCAGAACTGTCCCTCGGGATGGTTGACAGGCCAAAATTGGTCCGTGGTCAGGATCGGATCGGTAGAGATGAGCGATTGCGAGCGTGGGCAACTTCCGCCACTTCTGGGCCAGCTGTTCGCCGACGGAGCCGACGGAGCCGAGGGGAGCGACGGGACCGGCGGTGGCGGAGGCCGGAGGCTCTCGGTGGAGCTGCCGCCGGGGGACGTGGTGTGGCCCGACCCCGGTTACGCTCAGCTCGCGATCCGTCGCCGTCCGGCGTTCTGGCTCAGTGAGGTGGCCGTCTCCGGCGAGTACTGGGCCCGGTTGAGGGCCCAGCACGAGCAGTCGGGCCTGTGGCCGATCCTGCTGGAGGACTCCGTCCAGCCCTGGTCGGCAGGCCAGATCGCCCCGGACACCCCCGTCGAGATCGACAACTACCACGCCGCCGCGTTCATGGCCGAGGTGTGGTCCGACTGGATCGCCAAGGCCGACATCGAACAGCTCGAACTGCTCGAACCCTTCGGTCCCGAGTGCCCGGGACCGGCCCCGTCGGGAAGGCTCGCCGCCGATCCCGGCGTGGTCGCCGACTGGTACGCCGGACTGGTGGCCGAGCGCAGGACCCCGCTCGGGCTCGTCGCGGTCGAGCGCGGGGCCGACGCCCTGGCCGTCATGGGCTGGCAGGGCGCCCTGAACCACAACGAGTGGATGGTCCCGCTCGCGGCCGTCGTGCGGAGCTGGGAGGACAGGTTCGGGGTGCGGGTGGTCGGCATGGGTTTCAACACCCTTGACCTCAGCGTCGCCGCGCCCCCGACGACCTCCGAGCACGCCCTGCACGTCGCCGCCGAGCACTGGACGTTCTGCCCCGACAGCATCATCCAGGGGGCGGGGAACCTCGTCGACTACGCCGAGCAGATCAAGGGCAGGAACGCCTGGTCATTCTGGTGGGACTGACCGGACGGGGCCGACCCGAGGGGTGTGGATTCCCCCGCGGATTTTCCCGTTGACCCCTCCGTCGATTCTTTCGCCGACTCCTTCGTGTGGATCTCCCGGTGTGGTGCCCGGGGAGGGGTTCGCGAAGCCGGACCGCGAGGTCGAGAGGACATTCGTGCTGGTAGGGCGGATGTTGGCCTGGCGGGGTGCTCGATGAGGCTTTCTTGAAGCTTGTAGGTAGATCTTCTGGGGTTTTCATGGCGTTTGCTTTGCTTTGTCCGATTTGGCAGGTAGTGTCCACTGTTATCGGAAGGCGACCTGCCCTTCACAAGAGGGAGCGGCCGGCCGACGTCGAATCCCGAGGGCCCACAGGGCCCCGGAGCCGGGGAACCACTTTTCCGGGGTGAATCCGCCGCGAACGCGCGGCGGTAGGGCAACTCCACCGCCCGAACCCGTCAGCTAACCCGGTAGACGAGATGGAGAGGAGATCCCCTCATGGATCACCGCGTCACCACGTCGGTGCACCCCCTGTCCGCGCCGACCACCTGAACTTTCATACCGCCCCGTCCCCCCCGTCCCCCCGGACCTTGCCGCCGCGCCTGATCGCGGTACTTCCAAGACTGTGCTCCGCGTAGCAATCGACTGATCCGGCTACGCACCTTTTCCGACGAGCGCGTCCCCGCCAGTGCACCCCTTCGGTGTGTCGCACATGGCCGCCCCGTTTCCTCGCGAAAGAGCTTCTTCTCCATGCACCCTTTCTTTGGCCTGCACAAGAACAGCCTGCAGAAGTCCAGTGTGAGCAAGCACCTCCCGTGTAAGAACGCCCCCCTCAAGCGCGGTCTCGTCACCGCCACCATCGTCGGTGTGAGCGTCCTCGCCTCCGGCGGCGTCGCCTCCGCGCTTCCCGCTCCCGCCTCCACCCGCCTCGCCGACCCCGTGGTCGGCGCTCCGGCCGGTGCCGAGGCCGTTCTCCTCCAGGGTTCGACGAGAGCCTCCTACTTCTGGGACGACTCCTCCGGCCGGGCCGGTGACACCGGACTGCCCGCCAGCGGCAAGCCGATGCAGAAGGGCATGATCGCCAGCCCGAGCTGGCCCCTGCTCACCGAGGGCTACATCCTCTACAAGGGCCAGAAGGCCAAGTTCTTCGTCGGCGACCGCGGTCCGGGCAACCCCTCGAACCAGGGCGTCATGGTCGACATCGACGCCAAGACCTTCGCCGACCTGACCGGCGGCACCTTCAACGCCGGCACGCTCGGCGTGGACGGCAACGGCGGCATGGGTCACATCGACATCAAGTACGTCATCACCAAGTGGGGCGACGGCACGGGAGTGAAGAACCTCCCCGTGGCGTTCTCCACCGGCGCCTGGAGCCGCAGGGACACCAGGCCGGCCCAGCCGCCGGCGACCATCTTCGCCATGGCGAGGCAGCTGGGGATCGGCCTGCAGACCCAGCAGGTGAGCGCCGCGGCACGGCCGTGGATCGGCAAGCCCAAGGTCATGATCGAGCCCGCCTCCGTGCGCGTCCCCGACGACGTGATCGCCGCCGGTGTCCGCGCCGCCAAGCTCGGCGCGGGGAAGAGCTGACCCGCCGGCGCGAAAGGCTCGCCTGACACGCGAGGGACGGCCCTCGCGTGAAGGGCCTGAGGAAGGGCCGGTTCTCCGCACGAGGACCGGTCTGTGGAAAGACCGGTCCGCTTGCCGCGGACCGGTCTGACGAGGGACCGACCCGCTCGCGTGGGGGCGGTCCCGGGACACCGGCGCGGACCACCCCGCCGGTGTCGCGCTTTTTCCCGAATGGCATTCTGTCCCGCAGCACCAGCACGGACGGCAGCGGACGGTAGGAGCGCCATGACCCTGCGAGCCCCGGCGAACGGCATCGAGATCGCCTACGACACCTTCGGCTCTCCGGGGGCCCGCCCCCTCCTGCTGATCACGGGCCTCGGCTGCCAGATGATCCAGTGGGACGAGAGGTTCTGCGCGCTGCTCGCGGACCGGGGGTGCCACGTGGTGCGCTTCGACAACCGCGACAGCGGCGAGAGCACCCACCTGAGCGAGGCGGGGACGCCCGCCCTGGACGGGAGCGGGGAGGTCCCCTACCTGCTGGACGACATGGCCGACGACGCCGCCGGGCTGCTCGACGCGCTCGGCTGGGACTCCGCCCACGTGGTCGGCCTCTCGATGGGCGGGATGATCGCGCAGTCACTCGCGATCCGCCACCCGCACCGGGTGCGCAGCCTCACCTCGATCATGTCCACGCCGAGCCCGCAGGCCGCCCTGCTGACCGACCCGGACCTGCTCATGCCGGCCTTCACGCCCGACCGCGAGAGCGCGATCCGGCGGGCCCTCGACAACTGCGCGGCCGTCGGCTCGCCCGGCTACCCGTTCGACCGGGAGTGGAACGCCGAGATCGCCGGGCTGGGCTACGACCGGTCGTACGACCCGGCGGGCACGGCCAGGCAGGTGACCGCGATCATGGCCTCCGGTGACCGCGCGCCGAGGCTCAAGGAGCTCACGCTCCCGGCTCTCGTACTGCACGGGGAGGACGACCCGCTCGTTCCCCTGCCCGCGGGGATCGCCACGGCCGACGCGATCCCGGGCGCCCGGCTGATGACCTTCCCCGGCATGGGTCACGACCTGCCCGGCGAGCTCTGGCCCTCCTTCGTCGACGCGATCGACGAGCTCACCACCTCCGCGGACCCAGGACGGTGACCTCCGGCACGCCCGCCACCGCCCTTCCCTGGCGGTGATTCCGGGCATGCCCGCCACCGTCCTTCCCGCGCGGTGACCTCAGGCATGCCCGTCGCCGTCCTCACGGCACGGTGATTTCCGACGCGCCCGCCGTCGTCCTCACGGCACGGTGGGCCCCGGTGCGGTCCGCGCCTCCCGGGGCACGGGCCGCACCGGAGGGTCAGACTTCGAGCTTCTCCTCGATGCCGCGCAGGATGTGCCGCGCGAGCGCGAGGTTGGCCCGGTTCCGGTCGAGGGCCAGGTAGAGGAACAGGCCTTTGCCGCTCCGGCCCGAGATCGGGCGGATCACGTGGTACTGCGTGCCGAGCGTGATGAGGATGTCCTCGATGCCGTCCTTGAGGCCGAGCGACTCCATGGTCCGCAACTTGGCCTTGACGACCTCGGTGTTACCGGCGGCCGCCACCTGGAGGTCGAGATCCTTGGACCCGCCGAGCGCGCCCAGCGCCATCCCGCTGTTGTAGTCGACGACGACCGCGCCGATGGCACCGTCGATCGTCATCATCTCCTTGAGTGAGATGTCCATGTTGCCCATTGCTGTCTCCGATCACTGGGGTATCGATGTGCGCGAGCTGATGGCGGCCAATCTGGCGGCCGTCTTGCGGCCCTCCAGCCGGAGCAGCCCGAGGTTGGTCCCCGGGCGCGCCAGGACTGTGAGAACGATCTTGGGTCCGGCGGCGTAGAACGCCGCGTAGCCGTTGGTGCCGGAGATCAGCGTCTCCTCGAAGGTGCCCTTGCCCGCCATGCTCGTCATCCGGCGGCTGAGGGCCAGCACCGCGGAGGAGAGCGCGCCGGTCTGCTCGGTGTCGCTTCTCAGGTCGCTCGCTATCGTCAGACCGTCGACGCTGCACGCGATGCTCCCGTCCACGTCCGGTATACGTTCTCGCAGCATCGCCATCTCGCGGCGTATCTCCTCGCGAAGTTCCACCGGCATCCTCCTTCCGATCAGCTTCAGCGTCCGCAGTCTTATCGGCATGTGACCGGGCTCAAGTCATTGCCTCCAATGCGTTCCTGAGCCGGATGAGCAGGTTGACGTCGGCCGGGTCCCCGTTCGCCCTGGGGAGCCACTCCGACGTCTCAGGAGAGCCCGTCCCGGCGGCCGGGATCTCCGTGGCACCCCTCGTCCGCCTGGGCAGCGGCTCCCGCGCCTCGGGGGCCTCGGGCGGAGCGGGCTCCGGGGTGCGGAGCAGCCCGGACGAGGCGAGCTGCCGTACGGCGAGTAGCACCGAGTACGCGGGGCGACCCAGCTTGCGCGCCAGGTCGGCCGGGGTCGCCGTGGAGTCGGCGCCGACCAGCACCTCCCACTGGAGCGGGCTCAGCACCACCCGCTGGGCGCTGATGCGCTCAAGCGGGACGACCGGGAGCGTGTCCAGCTCCGCGGACGGCCAGGTCTGTTCCAACTGTGCCTTCCTCCGCTCGCACTCCCGGAGCAGGCCGGTCGCGTCGAAGTACCACTGCGGTCCGAGCCAGTGCCGCTCTCCCCGCCGGAATCTGGGCCGGTGCCCGGTGGCCTGCAGCAGGAAGTACGCGGCGTCCAGCACGGTGCTCAGCACGCAGAACTCCAGCTCACCCCTGGTGAGCAGGCCCTGCGCGACCAGCCGCTCGCCACCCGTCGGCCGGGGGGCACCCGGCTCCGGCGGCGGGCGGGTGGCGGCCTGCCTGGCCTGCCGTACGGCGTGGGCGGATATCCCGCGGCAGGCGCCCAGCAGGTCCTCCAGGCGGGGGGCGGACACGCTCTCGGCGTAGGTCACGCGGCCGTCGGTGAGGTAGATGACGCCCGACTTGCCGAGCCGCAGGGAGCCGGTGGCGTGGTCGGCGGCGAGCCCGCTGAGGATGTTCTCGACGCTCGGCATGATTTCACGTCGATATCAGACGGCCGGAAAGGGCCTGGAGCCGGTGGCGGGCCAGTGCCAGGTTCGAGCGTTCGAGATCGAGCCTGACGTAAATGACCAGCGGGCCGTCGAAAAGCGTTTCCAGCGGCCTCAGTAAATGGTGGCCGCCGTCCGTGGTTATGATCATGTCGTTGATCCGGACCGTGCCGCCGGGCGAGGCGACGGCGAGCCCGTCGAGCGTCGCGCGCAGGGTCTCGCTCAACCCCGCGGCCGATCTCTCCACGTCGGCGTGGCGGCTCGCTCCGCCGGTGGCCACGGCGGTCCCGCTGGTCTGATCGATGAGGATCGCGTCCAGGGCGCCGGGGATGGCCATTACCTCGGTGAGGCAGTCTTCGATTCCGAGCACGTGCTCTCCCTCGCCAGCGACTTCAAGCGTCGCCCGGTCAGCGTAGGGAAAACCCTCGGAAACCAGCCTTCCTGGCTAGGGCTTTGATAGGAGAAGACATACGATTCACCAACCGGGGGGGAAGTTATACACCCCGGGTGGAAATCAACCCGTTGGTTCGTCGGTGATGAGTGCCTTTTCGTCCGGCTTGAAAACGAGAATGTTCTTCACGTAGGAATTCACCGCGGCGGGCAGGCCGACGTCGTTCCCGGCCTCCTCCGACATGTACCAGCGGTGGTCGAGCACCTCGTGGAAGAACTGGGCGGGCTCCAGCTTGCCCCGTAGCTCCTGGGGCACGGCCAGCACCGTGGGCTGGAAGACCTCGGCCAGCCAGCGGTGGGCCACGATCGCCTCGTCCTCGTGACGAAGGCCGTGCGACACGCGGAAGGAGTCGAGGTCGTTGAGGAGGCGTCTGGCCTGGTTCTCCTCCACGTCCAGACCGGTCAGCCGCAGCAGCCTGCGCTGGTGGTGCCCGGCGTCCACGACCTTGGGCCGGACGATCAACCGCCCGGTGCCCGCCTTGCGGCGGACCATCATCTCCGCGACGTCGAACCCCAGGGAGTTCAGCCGGCGGATCCGCTGGTCGATCATGTGCCAGTCGACCTCGTCGATGATGTCGTCGGAGGTGAGCTCGCCCCACAGGCGGTGGTAGCGACGGCAGACCGAGTCGGCGACCTGCTCGGGGTCGATCGAGGGGTGCAGCAGCTCGCCCGCCTCCAGGTCGAGCATCTCGCCGAAGATGTTGGTGTGCGCCACCTCGATGTCGTACAGCCGCTGGCCCTCGCTGATCATGGGGTGCAGCTCGCCGGTCTCCGCGTCGACCAGGTAGGCGGCGAAGGAGCCCGCGTCCCGGCGGAACAGGACGTTCGACAGCGAGCAGTCGCCCCAGTAGAAGCCGCTGATGTGCAGCCGTACGAGCAGCACGGCCAGGGCGTCGAGCAGGCGGTTCAGCGTCTCCGGCCGGATCGTCCCCGACATGACCGCGCGGTAGGGCAGGGAGAACTGCAGGTGCTGGGTGACGAGCGCCGAGTCGAGCGGCTCGCCGTCGGCGTCGGTCCGCCCGGTGACCACGGCCACCGGCTCGACGGACGGGGTGTCCATCCGGCTCAGGTCCCACAGCAGGCGGTATTCGCGCTTGGCGTAGTACTCGCTGATCTCCTTGATCGCGTACACCCTGCCCGACAGGCGGGCGAAGCGCACCACGTGCCGGGAGATGCCGCGGGGCAGGGAGACCAGCCGGTGCTCGGGCCACCGCTCCAGCGGGACGTCCCAGGGCAGGCGGATGAGGTCCGGATCGCTCGGGGCGCCGGTGAGCTGGAGGGGCATGAAATCGGTCCTCGCGACGGGAAGTCCGGCGGTGTGCCGGTCGGGCGGGTGGTCGTACCGGGGGCGGTTCTCACGGCGAGGCGGCGGGGGTGGACGTGGGGGAGTCGACGGCCGTACCGGTCGTGCCGTGGTCAGTCCGCGCGGCGGGGGAAGGTGGGCGGGTCGAGGGCGCGCCGGACCACGGCGGCGAGCTGCTCCTCGGTGAGCACGCGGGGCTCGCCGACGCTCCTGGCCCGGACGTAGACCTCGCAGAGCCACTCCAGCAGCCGGGTCGCCTCGAAGGCCCCGTCCAGGTCGTCGCCGATCGTGACCCCGCCGTGGTTGGCCATCAGCGCGGCACGCCTGTCCTTGAGGGCGGCCCTGACGGAGGCGGCGAGCTCGGGGGTGCCGTAGGTGGCGTACTCGGCGACCCTGACGGTCCCGCCGAGCAGCAGGACGTTGTAGTGGATCGGCGGCAGCTCGCTCATGGTCGTGGCGACCACGGTGCCGAAGACGGAGTGGGTGTGCACGACGGCCCCGGCGCCGGTGGTCGTATAGACCGCCAGGTGCATGGGGGTCTCCGACGACGGCGGCAGGTCGCCCTCGACGAGGTGCCCGTCGATGTCGACGACCGGGCAGGCCTCGGGTTCCAGCCGGTCGAGGGCGACGCCGCTGGGTGTCACGGCGACCAGATCGCCCGCGCGCACGCTGAGATTTCCCGCGGTCCCGACGACCAGTCCGGTCGCGGCGGCCCGGCGGCCGTACTCGCACAGCAGTCGGCGCTGATCGGGCAGCAACATGTCGTCAAAAGTAGGGGGTTGCGGTACCGGGCGGCAAACCCCCATTATCTGGTCTAGACCGGTTGCTGCTCATTGGCGGCCGGCAGGCATGGTTCCTTTACCTCTCCGCGGGCCGCGGGTCAATGGCCTGCGAGGAAATATCGGCTACTATGTGCCGTTCTGTCATTGGATTGCACTTCCCTGGCGTTTGGTTTCTACCGGATATGTCGCGAGGACATCACGGCTCGGTCTAGACCGGATACGAGCTCTTGACGGTGGACTCCGGGGGTACGTACCTTCGGGCAAACGTTTAGGAAACTTTCCTAATTGATCCCCCGCCCAGGAGGGTTACATGTCCAACTCGGCCCGTACGCCCGGAGATATCACCAGGCGGCAGCTGCTCCGCCGGATCGGCATGACCGCCCTGATCGCCGGCCCCGGCGCCGGGCTGCTCACCGCCTGCGCCACCGGCGGCGGCGCGGCGCCCGCGTCCTCGGCCTCCGCGGCCCCCTCCGCGGGCGGTGCGGTCTCCGTGAAGAACCCGTTCGGCGTCGCCGCCGACGCGCCGCTTGAGGTCGTCATCTTCAAGGGAGGCCTTGGCGACAGCTACGCGACCGAGGTCCACGAGCCGCTGTACAAGAAGGCGTTCCCGCAGGCGCAGATCAAGCACGTCGCCACCCAGCAGATCGCGCAGACCCTGCAGCCGCGGTTCGCCGGCGGCGACGTCCCCGACATGATCGCCAACTCCGGCACCGACCTGATGGACAACGGCGCCCTGCAGCAGGAGGGCCAGCTCCTGGATCTCACCGAGCTGTGGGACGCCCCCTCGATCGACGACCCGAGCAAGAAGGTGCGCGACATGGTCGCGCCGGGCACCGTCGAGTCCGGCCTCATCGCCGGCAAGCCGTATCTGATGAACTACGTCTTCTCCGCGTACGGCCTCTGGTACGATTCCGCGCTGTTCGAGAAGAACGGCTGGACCCCGCCGAAGACCTTCGAGGAGTTCAAGGCCTTCGCCGAGAAGGCCAAGGCCGCCGGGATCACCCCCTTCGCGTACGCGGGCAAGAACGCCGCCTACTACGCGTACTGGATGATCCTCATCTCCGCCGCGAAGATCGAGGGCAACCAGATCCTGGTCGACGTCGACAACCTCGTCGACGGTGTCTGGCAGCGCGACGCCATGAAGCAGTCCGCCGCCGCCTGGGCCGAGATCGCCAAGTACATGGACAAGTCCTTCGAGGGCCTGATCCACACCGAGGTGCAGCTCCGCCAGAACCAGGGCAAGGTCGCCCTGTACCCCTCCGGCTCCTGGCTGGAGAACGAGCAGAAGGCCCAGACCCCGGAGACCTTCAAGTACGCGCTGACGCCCACCCCCAGCGTCACCGCCGCCGACAAGCTGCCGTTCGAGGCCATCCGCGCCGCCGCGGGCGAGGCCTACATCGTCCCCGCCAAGTCCAAGAACCCCAAGGGCGGCCTGGAGTACCTGCGCATCATGCTCTCCAAGGAGGGCGCGAAGGGCTTCACCGAGAAGTCGGGCAACATCACCGTGGTGACCGGTGCCGCCGACGGCCTGGAGCTGTCGCCCGGCAACGCGAGCCTCAGCGCCGCGCAGACCGCCGCCGGCCAGAACGTCGTCACCTTCAGCAGCTTCGAGAACTGGTACAAGGAGTTCGAGACCGAGCTGCGCAAGCAGACCAACGCGCTCATGTTCGGCCGCATCTCCGCTGACGAGTTCTGCGAGAAGATGCAGAAGGCGGCCGACAAGACCAAGGCCGACTCGTCCATCACCAAGCAGAACCGGACGGTGTAGCTCCCGATGCGGCAGGGCAAGTATCCGTTCATCGTCGGCTTTCTCGCCGCGCCGGTCCTCCTCTACGTGGTCTTCGTGATCAGCCCGTACATCCAGGCTTTCTACATCTCGATGACCAACTGGAAGGGCATTTCGGCGAACCCCCAGTTCATCGGCCTGGAGAACTTCACGAGGCTCTTCGACGACGAGGTCTTCTGGGCCGCGGTGCGACACCACGGTGTTCTGTTACTTGTCATGCCGCTGGTCACGATCGTGATCGCCCTGTTCTTCGCCTTCCTGCTCAACCTGAGCGGCGGGCAGCGGGGCGGCCAGATGACCGGGATCTGGGGTTCGAAGGTCTACCGCGTGATCTTCTTCCTGCCCCAGGTCCTGGCCGTGGCCATCGTCGGCGTGCTCTTCCAGGCGATCTACCGTCCCGACGGCACCGGCGTGATCAACGGCCTGCTCGGCAAGTTCGGCGTCGAGCCGGTCGGCTGGCTCATCGATCCGGACATCGCCCTGCTGTCGATCATCGCCGTGATGGTCTGGCAGGCCGTCGGCTTCTACGTGGTCCTGTTCTCGGCCGGCATGTCCTCCATCCCCAAGGACGTGTTCGAGGCCGCCGCGCTGGACGGCGCGGGCCGGTTCACGCTGTTCTTCAAGATCACGATCCCGCTGCTGTGGGACACCATGCAGGTCGCCTGGGTCTATCTCGGCATCGCCGCGTTCGACGCCTTCGCCCTGGTCCAGGTCCTCTCGGTCGACCGGGGCGGGCCCGACAACTCCACGACGGTGCTGCCGATGGAGATCTGGCGTACGGCGTTCAACTTCTCCAAGTTCGGTTACGCGTCGGCGATGGGCGTGGCGCTGTTCTTCATGACCATCACGTTCGCCGCCCTCACCCTGCGCGTGACCCGGCGCGAGAGGATCGAGTTCTGATGGCCACGGACACGGCTCGCAAGCCCGCCTCCCGCCCCTCCGCCCCCGCGCACGTCAGGCGCCGCGCGAAGAACCCGCTCGGAGCCTTCGGCGCGCTGTCCCACGTCGCGCTGCTGGTCTGGGCGCTCCTGATCATCGGCCCGATCCTCTGGACGTTCCTGTCCTCCTTCAAGACCAACACCGAGATCTTCGGGGACGCCATCACCCTTCCGGCCTCCTTCGGCTGGGACGCCTGGGGCCGGGCCTGGGAGAAGGCCCACATCGGCCAGTACATGCTGAACACCGTCTTCGTGGTGGCGTGCAGCACGGCGGGCACCATGCTCCTGGGCTCGATGGCCGCGTACGTGCTGGCGCGCTACACCTTCCCCGGCAACAGGCTGATCTACTTCCTGTTCGTGTCGGGCATGACGTTCCCGGTCTTCCTCGCGCTGGTCCCGCTGTTCTTCGTGGTGAAGAACCTCGGCCTGATCGACACCCATCTCGGCCTGATCCTGGTCTACATCGCCTACTCGCTGCCGTTCACCGTCTTCTTCCTGTCGGCGTTCTTCAAGACGCTGCCCACCTCGGTGGCCGAGGCGGCGATGATGGACGGCTGCTCGCACACCCGGACGTTCTTCCAGGTCATGATGCCGATGGCCAAGCCGGGCCTGATCAGCATCACGATCTTCAACATCCTGGGTCAGTGGAACCAGTATCTCCTGCCGATCGTGCTGCTCTCCGGCAACGTCGAGGACAAATGGGTGATCACCCAGGGTGTCGCCAACATCTCCACCAGCGCCGGGTACGAGGCCGACTGGCCGGGCCTGTTCGCCGCGCTGAGCATGGCCATCATCCCCGTCATGATCATTTACATCATCTTCCAGCGCCAGATCCAGTCGGGCCTGACCTCCGGCGCCGTCAAGTGACCGGATCCGGTCAAATTAAGAGTTCCGGCGAGTAATCCCGGGAGTGCCGTCAGGAGTCGTTCATATTCGGAACGACTCCTGTCCCCTCCCCGCGGAGAACCCGACACATGGCCCACCTCGACCAGGATTTCCCCTTTCCCTTTTTCGGCGCGGGGGAGGCGAGTTACTACATGTGGGCCGAGGTGCACGTACGCTTCGCCCGGCAGCCCAGCACCTCCCAGCGCGCGGCCATCGTCGACAGCGTCCCGATGCCCCTGCGCGGGGCGCTCGACTGGTGCGAGGGGCGCCAGCTGATGGTGGCCAGCGGCCTGTTCCTGCACGGCGCGGTGGTCCGCTCCTACCCGGCCGCCGACGGCGAGTCCGACCGCATCGGCGACGACGGCTGGCTGTACGCCGCCCCCTCCAGGATCACCGCGCTCAACGCCGACATCGAGAGATGGCTGCTCCGCATCAACCGGGAGTGCCCGATCCTGGCCGCCTACCGCGCGGAAGACCCCGACAGCGGCGGCACCCGCCTGTCGGGCTGGCACGAATGGAGCCTCGCCCGGCTGCCCGGTCTCCTGTCCGAGCTGGAGCCCCTCCTCGACCAGGCCAGCCACGCCACCTCCATGGCCCAGGGCATCATGGCCATGGCCCGGCGCGCCGGAAGCCTGCCCAGGCTTGGCGTCTTCGCCGGAGACATGATCTCCTGGGAGGATGAACCTGCTTGACGACTCCGCGGTCGACGACCGGCTGACCGGCCTGCCCGAGTGGCGGCGCGAGGGCGACGAGATCCGCCGCGAGATCACCGCCACCGACTTCCCGACCGCGATCCGCATCGTGGACGAGATCGCGGTGGAGGCCGAGAAGCTCGACCACCATCCCGACATCGACATCCGCTGGCGCACGCTCCACCTGGCGCTCAGCACGCACAGCGCGGGTGGCCTGACGGAGCTCGACTTCACCCTGGCCGCCCGCATCGACCGGATAGCCTCGGCCAACGCCTGAACCGCCCCTCCGCCGATCATGGGTGATCCGGGACAGGTACGGCGGGAGTTCGGCCGGACGCCGTCCTCGCCCCTCGTGGAGCTCGACGACCTCAGGCTCGCCCGCGCGGGCGTGCGTGTGATCCTGAAGCGCGACGACCTCGTCCACCCTCTCCTGCCGGGCAACAAGTGGCGCAAGCTCAAGTACAACCTGGCGCGGGCCGCCGAGCTGGGCCACGAGACCCTGCTGACCTTCGGCGGCGCCTACTCCAACCACGTGCGGGCCGTCGCCGCGGCCGGGGCCCGCTTCGGGTTCCGGAGCGTCGGCGTCATCCGGGGCGAGGAGCACCTGCCGCTCAACGACGTCCTGGCCTTCGCCGCGGACTCGGGGATGCGGCTGGTCTACATGGACCGCACCACCTACCGCGCCAAGGACACCGCGCCCGTCGTCGAGGCGCTCCGCCGGGAGTTCGGCCGGTTCTACCTGCTGCCCGAGGGGGGCAGCAACGAGGAGGCCGTGCGCGGCTGCGCCGAACTCCCCGGGGAGATCGACGTGCCGTTCGACGTCGTCTGCTGCCCCGTCGGCACCGGGGGCACGCTCGCGGGCATCGCCGCAGGGCTGGCCCCCGGCCGACGGGCCCTGGGCTTCTCGGTCCTGCGGGGAGGGCGGTTCCTGGCCTCCGACGTCGCCAGGCTCCAGACCGCCGCCTACGGCGAGGTGTCGGGCAACTGGGCGATCGACTGCGACTTCCACGCCGGGGGCTACGCCAGACGCGCTCCCGAACTGGACGCGTTCGCCGACGACTTCGCCCGACGGCACGGGATGTCGCTCGACCGGATCTACGTGGCGAAGATGATGTGGGGCATCTTCACCCTGGCGGAACGCGGGGCCTTTCCCGGGAACACCACGGTCGTCGCCGTCGTGACGGGCTCGATGAGGGCGGACCCGCCCCCTCCGGCGACCTCCGCCGCGCTTTCCGGCTCCCGTCCCGCGAGGGCCGGCGCCGATGGGCGTTCCCGGCCCGCAGTGCCCCTGACCCCTCCGCGCGGCGAGGACGCCTCCTTGCGCCCGCCCTGACCCCTCCGCGCGGCGAGGACGCCTCCTTGCGCCCGCCCTGACCCCTTCGCGCGGCGCGGTGCCCCTTGCCCTGTGATGTCCCTCCGCACGGCGAGGACGCCGCCCTGACCCCTTCGGGTGGCGCGGCGCTTGGCCCGCCCCGTGATGTCTCCGCGCGGTGCGGAGGCCCCTGACCTCTTCGCGCGGTGCGGACGCCTCCGGCCGGCCTCCTGACCTCTCCGCGTACGGCGCGGACGCCTGCCGGCCCTGCCGCGGATCTCCGGGGCGGCGTGGCCGAGGGTGGTCAATACCCAGCGTGGTCATATGATTACTCGATATGGTGGGCGCTGCTCTTCTCCGGCCCGGTCAAGGAGATCGTGGATGCGCATTCTGGGAGTTCTCGCCGCCGTCGCCCTGCTCTGCGCGGGCTGCGGTGAGCAGGTCGCCGCACCCCATCCGGCCGGGCACCGCCCGAGCGCCGGGCCGGTCACCACCCCGAGCGCCCCGGGGATCCGCCTCGCCGGGGGTGGCACGTTCGTCAGCCCCGCGCCGCGCGCCTCCGCCATCGTCTACGACGCCAGGCTGGTGCCGGCCGGAGCCTCGGCGCGGGTCACCGTGGAGTCGGGAGCGGTGCTCGCCACCGCCACGGTCACCGTCAGGAGCATGCTCCCCGGGCGGACGTACGGGGCACACCTGCACGTCAACCCGTGCGGTTTCAAACCGGATGACGCCGGGCCGCACTACCAGCACCTTCACACCCACGCGAACGCCAAGAACGAGTTCTGGCTCGACTTCACCACCGACGCCCGGGGTGACGCCGGCGTCACCATCACCCAGGACTGGGCCCTCGTCCCCGGCCGGCTGCCCAGGTCGCTCGTGATCCACGCCGAGCCCACCCGCACCGCCGGTGCCGAGGTGGGCGCCGCCGGTCCCCGCGTCGCCTGTGTCACCCTCACCGAACGTTAGACCCGGCGGCGGGCCCCGTCTCGGGGCCGTGGTCCGTGGCCCCTCGGCGACGTGCCCGCTCTGGACGCCGGGCCGCGTACCTCGCGATCAGGCGTGGCCGGGGCCACGGCGGCCCCGGCCTCCGGGCCCGGCGCCGGGATCCCGGTGCCGGGCCGTGTGGTCCGCGATCAGGAGTGGCCCGCGGGGATGGTGCCGAGGCGGCCCGCCTGGTAGTCCTCGAACGCCTTGGCCAGCTCCGCCTGGGTGTTCATCACGAACGGCCCGTAGTGCGCGACCGGCTCGCCGATGGGGCGGCCGCCGAGCACGATGACCTCCAGGTTGGGGCTGCGGCTCTCCTGGGTGCCGGCCGCCGAGAGCGTGATGGTCTCGCCGTCGGTGCCCAGCCCGGGAAGGCTGCCGAAGCCGTCGAAGACGGCCAGCTGCCCCGACTCGATCGGCTGCCGGTCGCCGCCGACGGTGCCGCGTCCCGACAGGACGTACGCGAGCGCGTTGAAATCCTTGCGCCAGGGGAGCGTCAGCTGGGAACCGGGGCTGAGGGAGGCGTGCAGCAGGGTGATCGGCGTCCGGGTGGAGCCGGGACCGGTGAACTCGCCGACCTCGCCCGCGATGAGGCGGACCAGCGCCCCGCCGTCGTGGCTGCTGAGGAGGACGACGTTGGTCCTGCCGATGTCCTGATACTTCGGCGCGACCATCTTCTCGCTGCCCGGCAGGTTGACCCAGAGCTGGATCCCGTGGAACAGGCCGCCCTTCTGGACCAGCCACTCCGGGGGAGCCTCCTTGTGCAGGATGCCGCCACCGGCCGTCATCCACTGGGTGTCACCGTCGGAGATCGTGCCGCCGCCGCCGTGCGAGTCGGCGTGGTCCATCACGCCGTCGATCATGTAGGTGACGGTCTCGAAGCCCCGGTGCGGGTGCCAGGGGGTGCCCTTGGGCTCGCCCGGCGCGTAGTCGACCTCGCCCATCTGGTCCATCATGATGAACGGGTCGAGATACTGGGACTTGATCGTCGCGAGTGCCTTGCGGACCGGGAAGCCCTCTCCCTCGAATCCGCTCGGCGCGGTGGTGATGGCCAGCACCTGGCGCTCGCGGGCCGCGTTCAGCGGCTGCGGCAGGCGGGGCAGGGTCAGCGGGTTCTCTACGGTCACGGCCGGCATCTTGGGTTCCTTCCTGCGATGTTCGCCGGTGATAACACAGTTGATGTTTCAACTATTCCATGACAGGTGAGGCCGTGGCAACGGAGTGCCACGGCCTCGACGGCGAGCCCGTCCTGCCCGGCGGGCGGGATTACCTCCCGGCGGCCAGCGCGAAGCCGCCCCGGCTCAGCGAGATCAGCTCGGGGACCCTGACCCGCTCGTCCAGCGCGGCGGCGGGGTCGCTGGTCAGCGCGGTCACGACGTAGGTCCTCCCTCCGGCCGAGCGGGCCAGGTACGACAGATCGAGGACCCCCATCTCGGAACCGCCCTTGGCCCAGACCGTCGGCCACTTCCTCTCGCCGAGCTTGAGCCCGAGGTCGTTGGCCGACATCACCGCGCTCACCTGTCCGCTCTCCAGCTTGAGGAGCCCGGCGTAGGCGCGGCAGACGTCGCGGGGCGAGCCGAACCACTCCAGCGTGTCGATCTCCCTGGGCTTCTGCCAGAGGACGATGTCCGACAGCGGCTGCCTGGCGACCGTGTCCTTCAGGTAGGCGCGCTTGCCGGCGGTGTCGAGCGCCAGGTAGGCGCGGGCCTGCGCGGGGTGGTTCACGCCCTTGAGCAGGAAGATCTCGCGGGTGGTGAGGAAGGGGATATTCCGCTCGGGATTGCCCGACCACCGCCGTACCTTGGCCTCCACGGCCTTGCGGCCGACGGTGTGGATCAGGATGTCGGTGGCGGTGTTGTCGCTGATCGAGATCATCAGCTTGGCGGCCTCCCTGACCGTGGTGGTGCTGCCGTCAGGGCGGCCCGTGAGCCCGTCCTCGCCCAGGCTCTTCCACTCGGGCCTGATCGTGAGCTTGGTGTTCCAGCTCAGCCCGCCGTCGCGGATCTTCTGGGCCACGGCGCCCAGCACGTACAGCTTGAAGATCGAGCCCAGCGGCCGGACCGTGTCGGGCGCCACGGCGTGCGCGACGTCGCACCTGCCCCGCGAGTCGATCTCGGCGGCCAGGAAGCCGACCCGGGGGGCGACCTCGCGCAGCCGGGCGTCGAGCTTCTTCCAGCTTCCGGGAGCGGCGGGTATGGACGGCTCGGGGGGCGTCAGCCCGAGCAGGTTGATCTTCCCGTCACCGTCCACACCGAGCTGCAGGGTGAACGCCTGCTCGCCGATCGCCCCGGTCCCGGCCAGCGCGGACGGCGTCTTCTTGGTCAGCTTCTCCAGGCGGAACCCCTTGGCGGCCTTGAGGAAGGCGTTGACGCCGTTGACCGTCAGCGACGAGAGGTAGCCGGAGTTGAAATGCTCCCCGAGCTCGCTCTCCGCCAGCGGCGCCCGGTCCGGCGCGCCGAGGAACCAGCGCAGCTGCCGGCCGGCGGGACTGTCCGGGATCTCCGGCTCGGCGAAGGACCTCCCGGCCGCGAGCCCGGCCGTGGTCGTTCCGGTTGTCACCGCCTCGGCCGTGGCCGTTCCCGCCGTGACCGCGCCGGTTGTCACTGTCTCGGCCGTGGGCGTCCCCGCCGCGACCGCCGACGCCGGGACGGCCAGCGGCAGGGCCATCGCCGGAACGGCCGTGACGGCGACGGCGAGGGCCAGCAGACGCTTCGATCGGTACGGCAACCGCATGAAATACTCCTTCGGATGTTCTCAGGCGTTGCGGCCACCTCCCCGATGGCCCTCATCCGAAACTAGAAAGTGCTCCCGGCTCGCGACACCCGGCGGTCCTCCGTCTCGCGGGTGTGGCGAACCGCACCGGATGTGCGGACAACCCCCTGGACGGCGGAGCCCGCGGCAGGTCACCCTACGTCCCATGACGTCCCCGGCCCCCCGAACCGTTCCGGCACCCGCGGCACCCGCGGCGCCACCGGGCCCGCCGGCGTCCGCCGTCCCGGTCCGCGTCCTCGCCGCGTCCATGGCCGCGGTGTCGGTGGCCGGGATGGTCGCGGGCGGCATGCTGGAGGTCGGCCTGCCCGTGCCGTTCAGCCAGTGGCTGTTCATCGCGGCCTGCGCGATCCTGCCCTCGGTCGGCCTGCTCATCGCGGTCAGGCGCCCCGACAACCCCTACGGCTGGCTGCTGCTGGTCACCGCCGACTGCCTCGGCCTCGGCGGCCTCGGAGTGGGCACCCTGGTGGCGTACGGGGACACCCACGGCCCCCTTGCCGTGGCCGCCGCGCCGCTGGCCTCGCTGTTCCCCGTCTTCTACGGCCTGAGCTGGGTGTTCATCCCGCTGATCTTCCCCGATGGCAGGTTGCCCTCGCCGCGCTGGCGTCCGGTCGCCTGGATCGCCGGGGTGGCGATCCTCCTCCACTGGCTGGGCATCCTGCTGAGCCCCGACGAGGT
Source organism: Streptosporangium sp. G11 (assembly GCF_051192615.1). Taxonomy (NCBI): domain Bacteria; kingdom Bacillati; phylum Actinomycetota; class Actinomycetes; order Streptosporangiales; family Streptosporangiaceae; genus Streptosporangium; species Streptosporangium sp. G11. The sequence goes on along the minus strand of NZ_JBPJUQ010000001.1, from coordinate 222,330 downwards.
CTACTCCTCGGCCATCCCGCACGGCAACCCGCTGGGGCTCGAAGGCGCGGCCGGGCTGCTCGCCGCGTCGGTGGGCGGGCTCGGACAGCTGACGGTCTTCCTCGTGGCGCTGTCGGTGCTGGTCTCCCTCGTGCTGCGCGGGCGGCGCGGGCCCCTCGTCGAACGCCGCCGCCTCCGCTGGATGATCCTCGGGTTGGTGGCCGCCCTGGGCGGCTCCGTGATGACACTGATCGCCGGGCAGGGGGGCCATGCGGTGAGCTGGGTCGGCGTCGTGACCGCGGTGGCCGCGCTGCCCGCGGTGATCGCCGCCGCCGTGTTCCGCCACAACCTGCTCGACATCCGGGTGGGGATCAGGGGTTCCAGGTTTTTCCTGATCTTCGACCTCAGGCCGACGGTGGACGAGCTCCTGACAGAGCTCGGGCCGGGCCTGGAGGAGGCGGAGCCCGTGGAGCAGCTGGGAAGGCTGGCGGGGGCCGTGCGGGCGGGCCTGGAGACGCGGTGGGCCGCCGTGACGCTCGCGGACGGCACGCGGGTGGTGGCGGGCAGGGAGGACGGCGGGGCGGTGCTCACCGTCCCGGCGGGGCTGGGGCACATCGCCTGCGGTCCCAAGGTCGTGGGGCGTTTCAACGCCGAGGACCGCAGGCTGCTCGGCTCGCTCGCGGTGCCGATCGGGCTGGCGATCCAGAGCGCCGGGCTGGCGGCACGCCTGGTCAACGCGCAGGAGGCCGAGCGGCGGCGGATCGAGCGCAACATCCACGACGGGGTACAGCAGCAGCTCGTCGCGCTGATCGCGGGGCTGGAGCTGGCCCGCGCCACCGGCGGCGGTTCCGGCAGCCTGGCGCTCCTGCGCGAGCAGGCCCGCCAGGCACTCACCGACCTGCGGGAGCTGGCGGCGGGCATCCACCCGTCCGTGCTCAGTCAGGGCGGCCTGGCCGAGGCGGTCGAAGAGCGCTGCTCGCGGCTGCCGGTGGCCACGACCGTGACGGTCGATCCGGCGCTGCGCTCGCGGCGCTTCTCCGACGAGGTCGAGGGGGCCCTGTACTTCACGGTCAGCGAGGCCGTCACCAACGCGCTCAAGCATGCCGAGGCCTCCAGGATCGAGGTGCGGCTGTCCTGGTCCGGCGGGCGCCTGCGGGCCGCGGTCTCCGACGACGGCAGGGGCTTCGAGCGGGGCGAGCCCGGCCGCGGCGGCCTGGGCGCGCTGGCCGACCGGATGGCCGCGCTGGGCGGCGGCCTCGACGTCTCCTCGGCGCCCGGCGGGGGCACCCTGGTCGGCGCCTGGGTTCCCGTGTCGGGCTGACGTGCCGGGTTCCGTGTCGGGCTGATGGGCCGGGTTTCCGCGCTGGGCTGACGTGCCGGGTTCCGTGCCGGACTGATGGGCCGGGCCGATGGGCCGGGCTGACGGGCCGGTGGCGGGTCAGCCGAAGACCGCGGGCGGGGGTACGGGGATGACCACGGCGTCCCCGTCGTTCAGCGGGCGGGCTCCGGCGATGAAGTTGACGATGTCCTCGCCGTGCACGCAGCGGGCCTGCGTGAGGCCGCCCGCGGCCCTCCGGGTCAGGTCGGAGACGGGCAGGGGCATCCGGGAGGCGGCGACGATGAGGTTGCCGAAACGGCGCCCCCGCATGACGCCGGGTTCGGCGAGCAGCACCACCTGAGGGAAGGTGCCGCGGACGGTGGCGAGCACCCGGCGGGTGAAGGCCAGCCCCTTGCCGTCGGCGACGTTGATCAGCATGGTGCCGCCCGTGCGCAGGACGCGGGCGACGTCCCCCATGTACTCGGAGGTGGCCAGCTCGATCGGCATCGTGGCACCGCTGAAGGCGTCCAGCACGAGCAGGTCGGCCGAGGCGTCGCCGAGTCCGGCGGTGGCGGTACGGCCGTCGAGGATCCTGACCTTGAGCCGGGGCACCGACTTCAGCCGGAGCTGGTCCCTGACGAGCTGGACGAGCCCCTCGTCCGGCTCGGCGACGATCTGCCGGGACCCGGGGCGGGTCGCCGCGACGTAGCGGGGCAGGGTGCAGGCGCAACCGCCCACGTGCACGGCGTCCAGCGGGCCCTCGTCGAGGAGGTCGATGACGTCGGCCATCAGCCGCACGTACTCGAAGTCGAGGTAGGTGGCGTGGTCGAGGTCGACGTACGACTGTGGCACGCCGTCCTTGGAGATCACCCAGCCGGAGGGCCGGTCGAGGTCCTGCAGGAGATCGACCTCGCCGAAGGTCACCGGATACCGTCCCGGCATCGGCCCCTGCACTTCCCGCCTGCCCATCGGTTTGATCCTCTTTTCCCTGATGTGAACCCGAGGGAGAAACCATATGCGCAGTCGCGAGCGGTTGGCGGCGTGTAGGGCAGATCACAACCTACGATCGAGTAACTTACGCTACCGTAGGTTTATGGCCACGATCACCGCCGAAACGCTCGCAGAGTCCGTCAAGCCGCGTCTTCGCGGCTGGTTGCACGCCGGAGCGCTGCCCGTGGCGCTCGTCGCGGGGTTCGCCCTCGTCGCGCTGGGCCCCACCCTGGAGGCCAGGCTCGCCGCCGCGATCTACGCGATCACCTCCGGCCTGCTCTTCGGCATCTCGGCCACCTACCACCGGGGGACGCTCTCCCCACGCCTGGAACAGGTGCTCCGGCGCCTCGACCACGCCAACATCTACCTGATCATCGCGGGCACCTACACCCCGTTCGCGCTGCTCGCCCTGGACGGGGTGGCCAGCGCGGTGGTGCTCGGCGTGGTCTGGACCGGCGCGATCGCCGGGGTCCTCTTCCGGGTGCTGTGGATCGGAGCTCCCCGGTGGCTCTCGACCGCGCTCTACATCGGCCTCGGCTGGACGGCCGTCTTCGTGCTGCCCCAGCTCGTGGGGGGCGCGGGGGTGGTCGCGGTGGCCCTGCTCTTCCTCGGCGGGGTGCTCTACACGGCGGGAGGGGTCGTGTACGGCCTGCGCCGGCCCAACCCCTCCCCCCGGTGGTTCGGCTTCCACGAGGTCTTCCACGCCTTCACCGTCGCCGCCTACCTGGCGCAGTACGTGGCGGTCTCGCTGGTGGTCTACGCGGCCGCGTGAGGCGCCGCCGGGTGTCTCCCGTACGGCTTCGGCCATCCAGGCCATCCAGCCCATCCGGCCCGCTCTGCCTGCCCGGTCCGCTCGGTCCGCGCAGTCCGCGCAGTCCGCGCAGTCCGCTCGGCCTGCTCTGCCTGCCCGGTTCGCTCTGCCCGTTCAGCTCGCGGCGAGGGCGAGGCGCCGGGTCGCGAGCTCGGCGTAGAGCGCGGCCCCATCGGGCAGCACCGCGTCGTCGAACCTGGCCTCGGGGGCGTGGTTGTAGGCGGCCCTGCCCGGATCGAGGTCCGCGGGGCAGGCGCCGAGCCCCACGAAGGCCGACGGCACCTGGTCGCAGACGAACGAGAAGTCCTCGGAGCCGGTGAAGGGCTGGGGAGCCTCGAAGAAGCGCCGCTCGCCGTAGACCTCGCGGATGGCCGAGCCCACGAAGCCGGCCTCGGCACCGTCGTTGACCGTGACCGGGTAGCTCACCACGTAGTCGGCGTCCACCTCCAGCCCGTGTGCCGCCGCGATGCCCTTCACCAGGGTCACCGCCCGTTCCTGGACGCGCTCGTGCGCGGCGGATGAGAACGACCGGATCGTGGCCTCGAAACGGGCCTCCTCGGGGATCACGTTGTCGACGCTGCCCGCGTGGAAGCTGCCGACGGTGACGACCACGGGGTCGAACACGTCGAATCCGCGCGTCACCATGGTCTGCAGCGCGGTCACCATCTCGCACGCCGCGGGGATCGGGTCTTTGGCGCGGTGCGGTGAGGCGCCGTGGCCCCCGGCGCCGCGCACGGTCACCGTGAACCGGTCCGCGGCGGCCATGATCGGGCCGCTCCTGGTCACGAAGACGCCCTGGGGGATCATCGAGCTGATCACGTGCAGGGCGTAGGCCGCCACCGGGCGCTCGCCCGTCACGTCCAGCACGCCCTCGTCGATCATGATCTCCGCGCCGCCGGGACCCTCCTCGCCGGGCTGGAACATGAAGACCACGTTCCCCGCGAGCCGGTCGCGGCCGGCGGCCAGCAGGTGCGCCGCGCCCGCCAGCATGGTGGTGTGCAGGTCGTGGCCGCAGGCGTGCATCCGCCCGGCCATCCGCGAGACGACCGCCGCGTCGCCGCGCTCGGAGACCGGCAGGGCGTCCATGTCGCCCCTGAGCAGCACGGTCGGGCCCGGCAGGGAACCGCGCAGCACGGCGGTGATCGAGCTCAGCCCCGTGCCGAGCCGCACCTCCAGTGGCAGGCCCGACAGCGCCGTCAGCACCTTCTCCTGCGTGCGTGGCAGGTCGAGGCCCAGCTCGGGCTCCCGGTGCAGGGCGTGCCGGAGGCGGACCAGCTCGTCCCGCATGTCGGCTGCGGATTCGCGAAGGGACATCGGGCATCCTCCTGGCAGTCATACGGCTTATCAAACGATAGGCCGATTTGACCAGCTTGTGGTCTCAGGAAAGGTGATCTCCGGGAAGAAAGGCGGTCATATGGGAGAAGAGTGGATCAAGCGGTCTCAGTGCCTGGTTTGTCCATGCCCGGGTCGCGCGCATGCAAGAAAATATTCACAAGGATCGGCCTTTGTGCGTAATGTCTCCGTGTAGATGCGTAAACGACGGGGGATCATCTTCTCGGACCACCGTGGAGGGGACATGGACGTTCATGGCCGTCTCGCCCGTCATATGCTCGTCGACGGCTACCGGCTCGTGCTGGATCTCGAACGGAGCCGGGGTTCCCGGCTCGTCGACGCCCGTAGCGGCCGGAGTTACCTGGACTTCTACACCTTCTTCGCCTCGGCCCCGCTCGGGGTGAACCCGTTCGACGACGATCCGGAGTTCCTGGCGCTGCTCGGCAGGGTCGCCGCGAACAAGCCCGCCAACTCCGATCTCTACACCGTCCACCTCGCCGACTTCGCCGAGACGTTCGCTCGGGTGCTCGGTGATCCCGAGCTGCCGCACCTGTTCTTCGTGGAGGGCGGCGCCCTCGCCGTGGAGAACGCGCTGAAGTGCGCCTTCGACTGGAAGAGTGGCCTCAACGCCTCGCGGGGGCGCTCCCCTGAGCTCGGCACCAAGGTTCTCCACCTCACCCGTGCCTTCCACGGGCGCAGCGGCTACACGCTCTCGCTGACGAACACCGACCCGATCAAGACCGACCGCTTCCCGAAGTTCGACTGGCCCAGGATCGAGGTGCCCGCGATCCATCTCGGCGACGTCGAGGCGGCCGAGGAGCGATCCCTGGCCGCGGCGAGGGCCGCCTTCGAGCGCCACCCCCACGACATCGCCTGTTTCATCGCCGAGCCCATCCAGGGCGAGGGCGGCGACAACCACATGCGGGCGGAGTTTCTCCTCGCGATGGAACGGCTCTGCCACGAGCACGACGCCCTTCTCGTCATGGACGAGGTGCAGACCGGCGCGGGGACCACCGGAACGCCGTGGGCGTACCAGCAGCTGGGACTGCGTCCCGACATCGTGGCCTTCGCCAAGAAGGTCCAGGTGGGCGGGATCATGGCGGGCCGCAGGGTCGACACGGTGCCCGGCAACGTGTTCCAGGTCAGCGGCAGGATCAACTCCACCTGGGGCGGCGGGCTGGTCGACATGGTCCGCTCCCGCCGGATACTGGAGATCGTGGAGCGCGACGGCCTGATCCCGCGCGCGGGCAGGCTCGGCGCCGAACTCCTCGCGGCGCTGACGGAGATCCAGTCGCGTTTCCCCGAGCTGGCGGAGAACGCGCGCGGGCGCGGCCTGATGTGCGCCTTCGACCTGCCGGACGCCGTGGAGCGCGATCTCCTGGTGGCCCGGCTCAGGGAGGAGGAGGGCGTGCTGGTCCTGCCCTGCGGCGAGCGGTCGGTACGGTTGCGCCCGGCGCTCTCGATCACTCCGGAGGAGCTGGAGGAGGGCACGTCCGCCATCGCCCGCGCGCTGGAGGCCTCCCGCTGCCTGCGGCTCTCCGCCTAGCGGTGCCGTCTTTCGCCCCGGGACGCGACTCACCGCGCGGTGATCCCGCACGCCGGTGCCGCGAGCTCTCACGCGGTGGTTCCGCACGCCGGTGCCGAGCTCTCTCGTACGGTGGTCCCGTACGGCGGTGCCGCGAGCTCTTTCGCACGGCGGTCCCGCGAGCTCTCTCGCACGGTGGCGCAGGGTTCCTCGCGCCGGTGGAGGCGCTAGTAGTGCTGCGGTTCCTCGCGTGCGGCCCGTTCCAGCCACAGGTCGATCGCGGTGACCCGCGAGTCGACGCCGAGCTTGGCGTATATCCGGTTCACATGGTTCTTCACGGTCTTCTCGCTCAGGAACAGGTGCTGGGCGATCTGCCCATTGGAGCGACCCGTCGCGATCAGTTCCATGACCTCGGTCTCACGCCTGCTCAGACCCGTCACGACTCTGGGCTCTGCGTCGAACGGGGCATCGTCGACTCTCATCCGGCCTCCGTGGCTGCAACACGGTCAGGTCGCCGAAACCCCCGATCCTAACGGCGTAGCGATAGCAGCGAGCATAACCTGCAATATCCACTTTTGGTGGGTAGTGGGGCCGGAAATGCAGAACGGCCGGTCCCTGGGGACCGGCCGTTCTCGTGGGGTGAGTGAGGGGACTTGAACCCCCGGCATCTAGGACCACAACCTAGCGCTCTGCCAACTGAGCTACACCCACCATCGCCGCCGCAGCAGCACATGAAAAGTGTAGCGGTCTTTGGGAGTCGTTTCGTACCGGGTTTCTCGCGAAACGCTCAAGAGCTGTGCGTGGACACGCCCTCGGCCAGCTCCCTGGCGGTGGCGGAGTCGGGACCCGGCTGGGGCACGAAGACCGCCGCGCGGTAGTAGCGCAGCTCCCGGATGCTCTCGACGATGTCGGCCAGCGCCCGGTGGCCGCCCTGCTTCTCGGGCGAGGCGAAGTAGGCCCGGGGGTACCAGCGCCGGGCCAGCTCCTTCACCGAGGAGACGTCGATCATCCGGTAGTGCAGGAACCCGTCCACGGCGGGCATGTCGCGGGAGAGGAACGACCGGTCCGTGGAGATGGAGTTGCCGCACAGCGGGGCCTTCTTCGGCTCCCGGATGTGGCTCCTGATGTATTCGAGCACCATGGACTCGGCCTCGGCCAGCGTGACACCGCCCTCCAGCGCGTCGAGCAGGCCGGAGGCGGTGTGCATCTCCCGCACCACCTCCGACATCTGCTCAAGGGACTCGGGCGGGGGCTTGATGACCACGTCCACACCCTCGTCAAGCTGATTCAGCTCGCCGTCGGTGACCACGCAGGCCACCTCGACAAGCGCGTCACGGCCAAGGTCGAGCCCGGTCATCTCACAGTCGATCCAGACCAGCAGGTCACTCATAGCCCTCAGGGTAGTACTCACTTCATGGGAGCTTGAATGACTTGATCACCTTGTCCGCTACGGATATGTCTAGATTGTCCGGTACGGAGACGTAGGCCAGCGCCGGACGGCTGCCCTCGCCACGGTCGACGATCAAGAACGCGGCCCGCTCCTGCTTCCACTTCCAGCCGTTGGCCTGGGCCTGCTCGGAGAAGTCCAGGTCGAAGACGAACAGCCAGGCGTCCTTGCCGCTGACCTTGACGGCCTTGTCCTCGATGATCTTCCGGGTGTGCGGGGGGCTGTAGAAGGCGGGCTCCACGACCTGAAGCAACGTCGCGGCGACCGAGCGCAGGCTGCCGACGCCCTGGTAACCGTACTGATCGGGAAGCTCGCCGGTCAGCACGTTGCCGAGCCAGTCGTTGCCCTTGCCGTCGAAGTTCTCCTGGGCGACGGCGACGGCCGCGCTGCTCCAGACGAACCCGAGCCCGCCGCCGACGGTGGGGGGCACCTCCCAGGGGCCGTCGGGCATCTCGTACGACAGGCCGGTCACCGGGTCCGTGACGCGCCCGTCCACCGCCTTGGGCGGCGCGCTCCCCGAGGGCGCGGGTGTCGCCTCGGGAGTCGGCTCCGGGCTGGGCTCCAGGCTCGCCGTGGGAGGCGGTGTCCGGGGCGCTGTGGACTCGGCGGCCTTGTTCCCGCGACCGGGGTTGATCAGGTACATCGCGGCGACCACGATCACGACGATCAGGACCAGCGCGCCGCCGCCGCCCAGGATCCACGGGAGGGGGCTGCTCTTGCGCGGCGGCGGCCCGGACGGGTAGCCGCCGTACGGCGGGAGGGGCATCTGCGCCGTGTCGCCGTTCGGCGGCCCGGCGGCCCACTGCGGCTGTCCCGCGCCCGCAGGTCCCTGCGCGGGCTGCCGGTGCGCGGACGAAGGGGGCCACTGGCCGGTGGGCCCCACCCCGTGGGGTCCCTCCGGCGCGGGAGGCGGCCCCATCTGCTGGGGGCCGGGTCCGGCCGGATGCGGCCCTGTCCGCTGGGGGCCGGGTCCTGCGAGGTGTGGCTGGTGTGAGGGGCCGGTCTGCGGTCCCTGCGCCGCGCCCTGGCCGGCGGGGGCGTCCGTCTGATGGGTGGCGTCGGTCCACTGAGTGCCGTCCCACCACCGCAGCAGCGGCGAGCCGTAGGGATCGGGGTACCAGCCGGATGGGGTCTGCGTGGTCATGGCCGCCAGAGTAGTAAGAACGGCTTTGTGGTGCATTGTGGACCTTGGTGATCACTCATGAACACTTGTAGGTGAAGGTGGCTTTGTCCTGGAGCTTCTTTCCCTCGGGGACCGGAGAGAGCAGCTGCAGGGTGGCGGTCCCCTTGAAACTTCCCTCGCCCTTGACCGTCCACTCCAGGCTCACCTCGTGCGAGGCCGTCCCCGACGCGATCCGGTCGGTCTGCGCGATCGGCTCCTTGCGGTCGCTCCGCTTCCACTGGTAGCGGACCTCCCCGCCCGCGCCGTTGGTGGACAGCACGCCGGTGATCTTGACCGTCGTGTCGCATCCCTGCGCCTTCCTCGGGGCGCTGACGTCCACCTTCGTCACTTCAAGGGGAGCCGCCGAGCCCCGGAACAGCCAGAGCGCCAGCGCGCCCACGATCATCAGGGCGAGGATCGCCGAGGCGATGACCGTACGGCCGCGCCCGCGCCGCGCGCGGGGGGCCGGGCCGGCGCCGAGCCTGCCGGAGGGCAGCTCGGTCTGCTGCTGGTCCCGGCCGGCCCGCCAGAGCTGGGCGGCCGTGGTCTCCGACGGCACCCCGGGGCCGAACCGCATGACCACGTCCTCGGGCCGGCGCTCGCCCCCCTCGGGGACGCGCGGGTCGCCGGTCCCCGGAACGCGCGGATCGCCGGCCCTCGGGACGTGCAGCAGGGTGACGATCTCCCCCTCGTCGGGGGCGGACCGCGCGGGCACCGGATGCCCGCCCAGGGTGGGCGCCTCGTACGCCGGCCACCGGTGCAGGGTCTCCACGAGCCTGTCGCGGGTGGTGAACCCGGACGGCAGGACGTCGCGCCCGGCCAGCAGCACGTCGCGCGCGGGAGCGAGTCCCCTGATGGAGGCCGTCGCCGCCGCCCTCTCCAGCAGCCCGGCGGCCCCGCGGTCGGCCGAGGCCCAGGTCGCGGCCAGTCCCCGGGCGAGCGACGCCCAGGCCGCCACGTCGCGTTCCGGTGCGGGAGGGCGGCCCAGCAGGGCGTCGGCCAGCCCCCGCTCCGCGAGCAGCGCCGACCCGTCCGGGGCGATCACCACGGTGCCCGGGTGGAGCTCCCCGTGGGCGAGCCCGGAGGCGTGCACGGCCAGCAGGGTCTGCGCGGTCTCCACCAGGATGGTGGCGGCGCTGCCCGCGTCGGGCCGGGACGACCCGGGTGGGCCGGACGAGAGCAGGTCGCCCACCGTCGGGCCGACCGGTTCCGAGGTGATCAGCCAGACCTCGTCCCGGGCCGTGATGAGGTCGGCGACCGGGACCAGTCCGGTCATGCCGCTCTGCGCGAGCCTGCGGTCGGCGATCACGGCCACGATCAGCCGCTCACGCGCCGCGGGATCGGCGACCAGCCGCGGATCGAACCTGAGCGCGCTCCCCGCCCGCCCGTCGGCCGCGACGGCCGACGACCAGACTCCCAGGTCGTCGACCCATGTACGACCGGTCAGCCGGAACCCGGCGACGCCCCCTCGATCAGTGCTCATGAGTTGTCATGATCGCGATCGCTCCCCTGTCTACCGGCGTTTCCGGTGCCGTCCCGCCATGCCGCGCTTGACGGCCAGTGTGAACGGTACGGCACCGCTCGTCACCAGGCCCAGCGCGAGGAACGCCGTGGGGGTCGCCTCGGCGGACGGCAGGGGCGAGGTGGTGAGCCTGGGAGGCGGCGAACCGGTGCCCGGTGAGGAGGAACCCGTGTCGGTGGGAGAGGGCTCCGTGGTCGGCTCCGGCGTCCGGGTCGGCCCCGTCGTCGGCTGAGTGCGGGTGGGGGTGGCGGTCGGCTGGGTCGGGGTGGCCGACGGGGGCCTGGTCGTGGGGCGGTCGGTGTTGCGGGGGCCGTCGAGGGTGGCGCTCTCCTCCGACGTGGGCGTCGAAGACGGCGTCTGCGTCGGTTTCCTCGTCGGCCGGGTGGTGGGCCTTCTGGTGGGTCTCGCCGACGGTGTGGGCGTCGCGGCCGCCGACGTCGCGGTGGGCGCCACCGGGAGAAGGCCCGAGGTGGCGGTGGTGCTCGGGGTCGGTGTCGGTGTCGGGGTGGGCGTGCCCGCGGACGGCGACTCCTCCGCCGGCTCGTCGATCTCGTCCTCGGGGATGACCGTCTCCAGCGGGTCCGAGGGGGTCGGGCTCTGCGAGGTGACGGAACTCTGCGACTGGATCTCCGTGGAGTCGCCGGAGCCGACCAGCACCGCGGTCAGGCCGCCGATCACCGCGATACAGCTGACGCCGACGAGGATCTTGACGCTCAGCCTGCTGATCGAGGAGGTTCTCCCCCCGTCGTCGTCGCCACCGTCGAGCTCGGTCATGGCCAGCGAGGTGTCGGCTCCGGGGACGGGCGCGTCGAGCGGGAACATCGCGGCCAGCAGCCCGGCGATCCCGGCCAGACGGCGCCGGCCGCGCTCCTGCCAGTCGGCGCCGTAGGCGTCGGCGGCCACCGCCTCCAGTTCGGTGAGGAACGCGCTGGCGGTCGGCGGCCGGTCGGCGGGGTGCTTGGCCAGGCCGCGCTCGACCAGCCCCTGCAGGGCGGGGGGCACCTGCTCGACCGGCGGCGGCATGGCCTGGTGCTGGCGGGCCAGCGCGGCGATGTTCGTGGCCCGGAAGGGGCGGGTGCCGGTGAGGCACTCGAAGAACACGACCGTGGCGGCGTAGACGTCGGTGGCGGGCCCGGCGGGCCCGCCCATCCACTGTTCGGGAGCCATGTAGGGCGGCGTGCCCGCGGGGACGTCGCCGTCGCCGGAGCGGACCGCGATGCCGAAGTCGACGAGCTTGCTCCTCCCGTCGGCCTCCACCATCACGTTCTCGGGCTTGAAGTCGCGGTGCACCACGCCCGCCGAGTGCGCGGCGGCCAGCCCCAGGAGCGAGCCCTTGAGCACGAGCAGCGCCGCCTCGGGACCGGTCGGCCCCTCCGAGCGCAGCAGCGCCCGCAGGGCGACGCCGTTGACCAGTTCCATGACGATGGCCGCGCCGTCGCCGGTCTCGACGTAGTCGTACAGCCGGACGGAGTGCGGGGTGCTCAAGGTGTTGAGCACCCGCGCCTCGTGCCGGAAGCGCGCCACGAATCCGACGTCGCTCCTGAGCTCCTCGGACAGATACTTGATCGCCACCATGATGCCGTCGGCGTCGTGCCGGGCCATCACCACACGCCCGGCCGCACCGGCGCCCAACTCGCGGATCTCGGTGTATCCGGGGACTCGCCAGGCCGATGGCGTGCCGTACATAACGGTCTCCTCAGTTGTCTGGGCCCCCACCCATAACAGACGGACCGCAGCTTAGCGATAGATAAACACATTCCGCTCATTAATCACGAATCGGCTTTGTAGGGGGACCTGATCAGTGGTTATCCGCTACGAGCGGCCCGACCCCGTCGCCGGGGGAGGCGTGACCGAACTCCCGGGCTTCGGTCTTGGGCCGCGGGGGGCCGGAGGTTTCGCGGTGGCCCGCACGGTGCGGGTGACCGTCGCCTCCGGCCCGGGGCGCGGGGTGCGGGTGACCGTCGGTCTCGGCGTGGGCTTCGATGTGGGCCTCAGTGTGGGCTTCGATGTGGGTCTTGGCGTGGGCGCGGCCGTCCTGGTCACCGTCGGGTCCGGCCTCGGCGTGCGTGTCGGCCCGGCGCACGGGGAGGTCTCACCGCTCGCGCCGCTCGTGCGGCCCGAGGGGAGGCCGGTCACCACCACGTTCCAGGCGGCTCCGCATCTCACCCGGGGGAAGCCGAACCTGACCGTGCGCGAGTAACTCGTCGCCCCCGACAGCGGCACGACCGTCCTTCGTACGGCCTGACCGGCGCGGAAGACCACGCGCAGGCGCACCTGCCTGGCGTTCGCGGTGTCGACCGAGACCGCGACCAGGGCCGCGCCCCGCGCGTTGACACGGGCTCGCACCACCTCCACCCGGCGCACCCCCGCCTCCGGCGGCGCGGTGGAGGGGCCGGTCGTCGGCGTCGGCGTCGGCGGTGGCATCGGCGGGGAGGCGGACGGCGGGGGTGTCGGGCCACCGGACGTGCCGGTGGGGGCGGGAGCACCCGTCTCCCCGGCGGTGGGACCGGTCGAGGGGGTGCTCTCGCCGGTGGGCTCGGACGACGAGGCCGGTCTCGTGGGGGAGGAGGTCTCCCCGGCGGAGGGAACGGGAGGCGAGGCGGTTCCCGCGGACGAGGAAGGGGGGAAGGCCGCGGAGGAGGGCGCGGGCAGGGACGGCGGCACCGGGCTCCGCGCGCCGGGCGAGGGCGGCACGGGCGGCGCCGCGGCGGCCACGTCGATCCTGTGGGGTCGCTCGGGCCGCCCCGAGGTCAGGGCGTACACGCCGGCGCCGCCCGCGATCAGCATCACCCCCGCGGCACCCAGCGCCACACCTGCGGACCTCGACCGCAGCGTGCCCAGCACCGTCCTGAACAGCGTGGTCCCGGCCACGGGCGCGGGGGCGCCGAGCGGGAACAGCAGGGGGAGCAGCGCCGCCAGGGCGGCCAGCCGGGCCCGCCCGCGCTCCTCCCACTCCTGCCCGTATCCCGAGACCGCGGCGCTCTCCAGCTCCGCCAGGAACTCCCCGGCGGTCGCCGGCCGGTCGCCGGGCCTCTTGGCCATGCCCCTGGCGACCAGGGACCTGACCGGCTCGGGCACCTCGTCCACCGGGATCGGCGCGGTCATGTGCTGGTGCATCAGCACCACCCGCTCACCGGAGCGGTACGGGCGATGCCCGGCCAGGCACTCGAAGAAGACCGCCGTCGCGGCGTAGACGTCGGAGGCGGGGGTGGCGGGGGCGCCCGTCCACTGCTCGGGCGCCATATAGGGCGGGGTGCCCGCGGCCCGGCCGCCCTCTCCGGCCCGCACGGCGATGCCGAAGTCGACCAGCTTGCTGGTGCCCGTGGCCTGGACGAGCACGTTCTCCGGCTTGTAGTCGCGGTGCACCAGCCCGGTCCCGTGAGCGGTGGCCAGCCCCGCCAGCGAGCCCTTGAGCACGGCCAGCGCCGCCTCGGGCCCCGTCGAGCCGTGCTCGCGCAGCAGCTCGCGCAGGGAGACGCCGTCGACGGCCTCCATGACGATGGCGGCGCCTCCCGGCGCCTCCACGTACTCGTACAGCCGGGCCACGTTCTCGTCCGCCAGCTCCACCAGGAGCCTGGCCTCCTCGCGGAAGCGGGCGAGGAAGGCCGGGTCGTCCCTGAGCCACTCGGCCAGGTATTTGATCGCCACCTGGGTGCCCGACTCGTCGTGGCGGGCGAGGACCACCCGCCCGCCGCCGCCCGCGCCGAGCTCGCGCAGCTCGGTGTAACCGGGGGGTGTCCAGCCGATGGCCGTCATGGCCGCCTCCATGGTCGCGGGGCCGGGGATAGGGGCCTCGACATGGAGACGCGTGGCGCGCGGGGCGGGTTTGCCGGGAAGATTTACCGAACGGGTATGGTTCGCGACGCGATGTGCTCGGGTACGGCCAGATCCCCGGTCATCGCGGGGTCGGGCTCGGGGGTTCCCCAGACCTGGTGGAGCGGCAGGACCCCGGCCCAGATCGGCAGCCCGTAGTCCTCCTCGTCGTCGACCGGCGGGCCCTGGCGCACCTTCACCGACGCCTCGGAGAGGGAGAGGGCGAGCACCATGGTCGCGGCGAGCTCCTTGCCGGTGGGCCTGCGGGTGGCGTCCCACTGGCCGGGGGCGAGCTGCTCGGTGATCGCCCGCAGCCCCGCCAGGCGCTCCTCGGCGTCCTCCACCCGGCGGGGACGGCCGTAGACCACGGCGGAGCGGTAGTTGACCGAGTGGTGGAAGGACGAGCGGGCCAGCACGACGCCGTCCACGTGGGTCACCGTGACGCAGACCTCGTCCGCGTTGCGCAGGGAGGTCGCGCCGGTGGAACCGTGCAGATAGAGGGTGTCGCCGATCCGGCCGTAACCGGTGGGGACGACCATGGGGGAGCCGTTGGCCACGACGCCCAGGTGGCAGACCAGCCCGGCGTCCAGCACCGCGTACAGATCCTCGCGGGAGGTCCGGCCCCTGTCCTTCGCGCGGTTGAGGGTGGTGCGGGGAGTCGTAGAGAGCATGGCACTAACCTAAAGAGAAGTGGATATCGGGAACACGTCCACTCTCGCGCCCTTACAGGAGACCACTTTGCCGCGCCCCTCCGTCGACCTGCCCGTATCGGTGGACCGCGAGGCCGGTACGGCGCTCGCCGTCCAGCTCGGCGATCATCTCAGGGACGCCATGCGCGGCGGCACCCTCACCTCGGGGGAGCGCCTGCCCTCCACCCGCGCCCTCGCCCGCCAGCTCGCGGTCAGCCGCACCGTCGTCACCGAGGCCTACCAGCAGCTGTACGCGGAAGGCTGGCTCGAAGGACGCCACGGCTCGGGCACCTACGTGGCCGACATGCCGGTTCCCGCAGGAGGGCGGGGGAACCCGAGGGCCCCCGCGCCCGTGAACGGGCACGTCCCCGCCTCCCCGTTCGTGCCCGTTGTTCCCATGCCGGCCGGCGGGAACGGGAACGGGAGGGCGCCGGGGGTGATCGACCTGCGCCCGGGGCGGCCGTGGGTCCACGACTACGACAGGGCCGCCTGGCGCAGGGCCTGGCGGGGGGCGGCCGACCTGCCGCCGGCGAGCGACCCCGACCCCCGTGGCCTGCCCAGGCTGCGCGCAGCCCTGGCCGAGCACCTCCGCAGGACCAGGGCGATCCCCGTGGGGCCGGAGAACGTCATGGTCACCCGGGGCACCGGCAACGGGCTCGACCTGGTCGCCGCCACCCTCCTGCGGCCCGGTGACCGGGCGGGCGTCGAGGAGCCCGGCTACCGCGTCGCCAGGAACGTCTTCGGCGGGCGGGGCGCCGAGATCGTGCCCTGCCCGGTCGACGAGGACGGCGTCGTCGTCGACGGCCTCCCCGACGACCTGCGCGTCCTGTACACCACTCCCGCCCACCAGTACCCCCTCGGCGGGCGCCTGCCCATCCCGCGCAGGGAACGCCTCCTCGCCTGGGCCCGCCGCACCGGCGCGATCGTCGTGGAGGACGACTACGACGCCGAGTTCCGCTACGACGTCGCCCCGCTGCCCGCCCTCCACGGCCTCGGCCCCGATCAGGTGGTGCTGCTGGGCAGCCTGAGCAAGGCCCTGACGCCCGACGTCGGCGTCGGCTGGCTGGTCGCCCGCCCGAGCTTCGTCGAGGCCCTCGCCGTGACCAGGGACGCCCTGGCCGACCGCACGAGCGGTCCGGCCCAGCAGGCGGTGGCGGTGCTCCTGGAGAAGGGGGACCTTGACCGGCACCTGCGCCGGATGCGCCTGGAGTACGCGCGCCGCCGCGCCGTGGTCGTCGACATCCTCGGCTCCAGGGTCACGGGCGACACCGCGGGCCTGCACGTCATGGTGGAGCTGCCCGAGCACGCGGTCGCGCCTCTGGTCGAGGCCGCCCACGCCCGGGGCGTGCTGCTCGACTCGATGGCCCGCCACTACTACGGGCCGCGGCTGCGGCACGGCCTGGTGATCGGCTACGGCTCCGCGTCGCGCGCCGACGTCAGGCGGGGCGTGTCGGTGGTCGCCGAACTGATCGGCTGACCGGCCCGCCGGCCGCCCGGTCCGCGGTGCGGATCACCGGGACGGTCAGCGGGGCGGGCGGATCGCGGCGTCGGCCGTGTGAATTCCCGGGGTTCACCCGGTCACCGGGCCGGGGTGGATCGCGGCGTCGGCCGTGTGAACCCCCGGGGGCACCCGGTCACCGGGCCCGCCGGGCGTGGAAGGACCGTTCCCACGCCGCGGCGGAACGGCTCACGGTTGCAGGGACGTTCGCAGACGGCCGTACGTCTTGAGCGCGCGGTCGGCGGTGGTGCGCAGGAGCGGGCTGGCCAGGACCGTGCCACGCGCCTTGCGCGCCGGCACCCGCAGCATCCAGTGGACCCCGGCACCGGGGCTCAGGCGGGCGACCCGGCCCTCCGCGACCTCGTACTCGCCGTTCTTGAGCTTCTCCTTGTACTCCTTCTCGCCGCGGCCCATGTCGATGACCTCGATCCCGGCGTCGGCGGCCTTCTCGGCCATGGCCAGGTGGTGGATCAGGCCGGGGGAGTACTTCGCGAAGGAGGTGTCGTAGGCGGGGAACCAGCCCGCGAGGGTGGTGGCGGTGCGCAGCCCGAAGTGCCCGGCGACCGGTCGGCCGTCCGCGTACAGCATGTCGAGGACCCCGCCGAAGTGCTCGGTGTCGGTGGCGAGGAACCGCTCGACCAGCTCCACGATCCACGGCCGGGCGAACCGGTCGGTGCGGCCGGTGCGGCGGTACTGCTCGGTCTTCCAGCCGAGCAGCGTGCGCAGCGGCGCCAGGTCGGTGGTGGCGTAGTCGTGCCGGAGCGGCCCGACGTCGCGCTGGAGCTTGCGGCTCTTGTACGCCGTCGAGCGGTAGGTCTTGCCGGAGGTCACCTTGATCGTCTCGATGTACGGCTCGAAGCCGTCGCGCAGATCGATGATCGGCGAGGGGTGCCTGCCGTGCCCCGGCTGGAGCAGCGGCTGCCCGGCGATCAGGTGGTCGAACTCGTAGACGGCCAGGCCGCACGCCCTGATCAGCCGTTGCGCGTCGATCTCCACGTCCTTGGCGTGCACCAGCCCCTGCGCGTCGGTCAGCCCCGCGGCGACGGGCATGCCGATGCCCATCGGGTGGCGTTCGAAGGGGAAGAAGCCCACCACGTCCGCCCCCTCGTGCAGCACCGCCACCCGGACGCGTTCCTGCAGTGCGCCGACGGTGACGGTGAATTCCGGCGACAGGAACGGGGTGTCGAAGGCGGGGTCGGCGCCCTGGAGGCTTCTCCATCGGTCGATGTCGGCCGGGCCGAGGTCACGGGGCTGAACGATTGAGACGCGCATGAGCTCCTACTGGGATGTGCGGGTTCCCCTACGGCATCCTGTGAAGGATGCCGTAAAGCCCAAGCATGCTGGTAGGCACGTAATGTAACGATAAAGGACGGAAGCGAGCGCGGGTGGCGACCGGCGCAACGTTTCGGGATCTCATTGGGCGACCCCGACTGGCGCCGCCGACCCGAGTGACGTTCTAATTGGTGGCTATGAGCACCCCTGGCATCGACTGGCCGCACCTTGTCGGATGGATCGCGGCCAATGTCCCCGGCACCGGTGAGCCTACCGGGGTCTCCCTGATCGCGGGCGGCAGATCCAACCTGACGTACGTCGTCGAGACCCCCGGGCGCCGCCTGGTGCTGCGCCGGCCGCCGCTGGGGCACGTACTGCCGACCGCCCACGACATGAGACGCGAGTGGCGGGTGATCTCGGCGCTCGCGCCGACCTCGGTCCCCGTGCCCGAGCCGGTCGCCTTCTGCGACGACCCGGACGTGATCGGGGCGCCCTTCTATCTCATGGGGCACGTGGACGGCGCGGCCGTGCGGACCCAGGAGGACGCCCTGGGGCTCACCCCCGGCCAGACCCGGCGGCTGTCGGAGCGGCTGGCCGAGGTGCTCGCCGCGATCCACGCGATCGACTACGAGAAGGTGGGGCTGAAGGACTTCGGGCGTCCCGAGGGATACATGGCCCGCCAGCTGGAGCGCTGGGGACAGCAGTGGGAGCGGTCGAAGACCGCCGAACTGCCCGCGTACGACCGCCTGGTGGCCCGCCTGCGCGAGCGCCTGCCCGTGCGCTCCGCCTCGACGCTGGTCCACGGCGACTACCGGCTCGACAACACGCTCGTGCGGCTCTCCCCGGACCCCGACATCCTCGCCGTCGTCGACTGGGAGATGTCCACGCTCGGCGACCCCCTGGCCGACCTCGGCCTCACCCTCACCTACTGGCAGGACCCCGGCGACGAGGAGCGCGCCTCGGTCCCGGTCGCGGCGGGCGTCACCGTGGCCCCGGGTTTCCTCACCGCCCGCGAGTTCGCCGCCCACTACGCCAAGGTCTCCGGCGCGGACCTGTCCGACCTGGATTTCTACGTGGCCTTCGGCAACTACAAGCTCGCCGTCATCGTGGAGGGCATCCACGCCAGGTTCAAGCAGGGCAAGACCGTCGGCGAGGGCTTCGAGCACATCGGCGCCGCCGTCCCCACGCTCGTCGACCGGGCCCTGAGGATCCTGGGAGACTGAAAACCCCCGGCGGTCCCTCCGCTCGCGCCGCCGGGCCGAGGGGCGCGCGGGCGGCCCGGTGGCCGGACGCCGGAAGCCGGGCGGGAACTACCGTAGAAGTTTCAAGTGCCATGCAAGTCGTCATGGATACGCTGGCGACGCGGCCGGTAACGCTTGCCTGTGAACCATGTACGGGCACCGTCACGTCCGATGCCGCTATGGAACGCTACATTCGTTGACCTGCGAGGATTGAGGAACCGGTGATACCGACTAACGGACGGCACCAGCGACGGCGCCCGGCCTGGCCGGTCGCGCTGGGGGCGATGATTGTGACGGCGGCGCTCGTGGTCGGCATCATCGCCTATGCCGCCAAGCCGGACGTTCCCCGCGGACAAACCATGACAATCCCCCCAACGCAGGCGGCGCCCGCGCTGGAGGCGCCCCCCGCCCTCCAGGAGTGGCCACGCTGGGGCATCACCCACACGGAGTTCAGCGCCGACAACGAGGGCGGCGAGGTCACCGAGGCCGCCTCCCACATTCTGAGCCGGGTCCCGATGCTGCAGAACCAGCACATCATGGGCTGGGGCGCGGGCAATCCCGAGCCGGCGCCGGGCAAGAACGACTTCCGCGACCTCGACCGCCGGATCAAGTTCATGTCCAACTCCCAGTCCATCCCGATCATCACGCTGTGCTGCTCGCCCGACTGGATGAAGGGCGGCAGCTCGGGCAGGACCGACTGGACGCAGCTGGAGACCGCGCCCCGGCGCGAGCACTTCGACGACTACGCCAAGCTCGCCGCGACCGTGGCCAGGCGCTATCCCACCGTCAAGCACTTCATGGTGTGGAACGAGCTGAAGGGCTTTTGGAACACGCCCCAGAACCGCTGGGACATCGAGGGCTACACCGAGTTCTACAACAAGGTCTACGACGCGCTGAAGGCCGTCGACAAGGACATCAAGGTCGGCGGCCCCTACGTGTCGGTCGGCAGCACCACAGTCCCCGAGAAGGGGGCGGAGATCCAGGGGCCGTGGGGGAGTATCGTCCAGCGTGACCTGGAGGCGGTCGAGTACTGGATCGAGAAGAAGAAGGGCGCCGACTTCATCGTCGTCGACGGCGCCTCGGTCACCAAGGAGGCCGGGGCCTTCCCCGACGAGTTCACCGCCCTGGCCAAGTTCGGCGCCCTCACCAAGTGGCTCCGGGACAAGAGCGGCGACCTGCCGGTCTGGTGGGCCGAGTGGTACGTCGAACCCAACAACAGCGACTGGGCCGAGGACCGCCGCATCGCCGTCCACACGGCCGCGATGATGGAGTTCGCCACCAGCGGCGTCACCACCTCGCTCTTCTGGAACCCCCAGCGCAAGTCCACCAGCGACGATCAGGTCTGCCCCGGCTGCCTGTGGCACCCGAGCACCGGCGTCGAGATGCCCATGGCGGGCATCCTGAGCGGCTTCACCAAGTGGTTCCCCCTCGGGGTCACGCTGGAGACGGTCACGTCCTCCAACGCGCAGGTGCGGGTCCTGGCCCAGGAACGCCAGCTCGTGATGGTCAACACCACCAACGCCGCCGCGACCACCGTCGTGGACGGCAGGGAGTTCCAGCTGAAGCCGTACGAGGTCAGGTGGAGCGAGCGGGCGGGAACCTAGGCCACGGCGCCCGGGGAGCGGGAGGGCCTGCGCCAGTTGGTGAACCAGCGCAGCAGCCACTCCACGGGCCCGTAGCGGTGGCGGCGCAGCCACCATCGGCTCCAGACGGCCTGCGCCGCGAAGATGCCGACGCCGATCGACACAACGTGGAACGGGCTGACCTGGTCGACCAGGCTCAGCCCGTAGCCGGTGAAGATCAGTGAGCTGATCAGCGACTGCCCCAGATAGTTCGTCAGCGCCAGCCTGCCGGGCGCCGCGAGCGCCCCGGCCAGACGCGGCACCGCCGGGAGCAGGCGCAGCAGGGTGGCGGCGTAGGCCGCGGCCAGCAGCGGCGCGGTGACCAGGTTCACCGCCTGGCCGACCATGTGATACGCGTGCCCGCCCCCCGACCAGGTCGAATGCGCGTAGACCAGCGCCCCGGCGAGCCCGGCGGTGAACCCCGCCCACTGCAGCCGCCGCAGCGTGGCCGTGTGCCCGGACAGGTCGGTCAGCAGCCGCAGCTTGCCCACGGCCAGCCCGACCAGGCAGGCGGCGAGCACCGTGGGCCCCTGGAAGAAGACCCGCAGCACGAAGATCTTGGCGAGCTTGTGCAGGTGCTCATTGATGATCATGGATGCGGAGCCGTGCAGGGCCCGGTCCGACATGGCGGCCTGCGCCGCGCTCTCCGACACGGCCTCCGAGGCGTCGGTGCCCAGCGCCGCCAGCCCGGCCAGCAGCAGCACCCCCACGGCCAGTGCCACCGTCAGCGCGAGCGCCGCGATCATCGCGGTGCGCGGGGTGATCCGCCGCACCGCCAGCAGGACCAGCCCCACGATCGCGTACGTCGCCAGGATGTCACCGGGGAACAGCAGGATCCCGTGGGCCATGCCGAGCAGGAACAGCCCTCCCAGTCGGCGCAGGAACCTGGGCGCGAACGCCGCCGCCGACCTGTGGGCCGAGTCGATCTGGAGGGTGAAGCTGTAGCCGAACAGGAAGGCGAACAGCAGGTAGAACTTGTTCTCGAAGAGCACCGAGACGAACCAGCGCACCTCCCAGTCGAGCGGTGCGGAGAACGTCGGAGCCGCCAGCCCCGCCATCCGGTATCCCGAGGCGAGATAGGTGATGTTGACCACCACGATGCCGAACAGCGCGAAACCGCGTAGCGCGTCGACCGCCGCGATCCGCCGCCCTGTGACCTCGGTGGAGGCCCCCGTCCGGCCACGGGGTTCCCCTGCGAGCATCTAACCGTCCTTCGAGCAGCTTCGGGGCGTGCGTCCCCCGGCGAACGGTGCCCAGTATGGCGCGGCCCGGCCGCCCGCCGAGAGACTTTGTTCTTTATTGGAGCTGGTACCCGATGACGATGAACCGCTCCGCGATCACCGCTACGGCCAGCACGAACGCTGGCACCGCGACGAACAGGATGCGCCTCCTCGTCCTGGTCGCCTGATCGCGGCCGCGCAGGCGGAACACCTCGTAGCCGAACAGCGCGATCCACGTCACGCCCAGCGCGCCCAGGCCCACCGGCGTCCACGGAGAGGTCGGGTCACTGCCGCCGACCGGCGCCCCCGGCTCGGGGATCTCGGCGCCCTCGGGGTAGGACCTCAGCGTGTAGACGGCCGCGTCCTCGCCGTTGAAGACCCGTTTGAGCTCCTTGCTGGCGTCGAGCGCGGCGCGGAACCGCGGCGCCCAGTCCTGCGGGAAGCCGTGGTTGAGCTGCAGGTATCCGGCCTGCCCGCGGGTGGCCACCAGATAGGTGTTGGGCGGCGACACCCGGAGCTTGTCGATCACCGAGGACAGCTGGGCCGGGTTCTTGTCCACGAGCACCTGCTGATAGGAGATCTTGTCGAAGTCGCGCTCGCCCCACGGGATGCTCGGCGTGACCTCCTCGCCGAGCAGCGGGACCAGGTAGAGGACGCGGGCGCTCGGCTTGTCGTGGTCGTAGACGTAGTGCATCGCCGCGACCTCGCTGGCGGACACCCGCTCGAACTGCTCGTTGCCGTAGCGCGCGACCAGGAAGACCATCGCCAGCACCATGGCGCACCCGGCGGCCAGCAGCAACGAGATCCGCCGCGTCAGCTCCGGGTTGAACCGGATGTTGCGCCTGCGGATCGGCACCGTCTCCTCCGGCGCGTCCTCGGTGCCCGCCGGGAGGTTCGGGAAGAAGGCGTACGCGGCCAGGATGCAGGCGCCCGGCAGCGCGAACAGGTAAATGCGCAGGCCGATCTCGCCGCCGTAGTTCTGCAGGCCGAGGGCGAGCACGGGGATGCACAGCAGCAGCAGGGCCGCGCGATCGCCGACGCCGCGCCGCAGGCGGCGAAACAGACCGGCCGCGGCCAGCACCAGGATGACGCCGCAGATGCCCAGGCGGGCCATCAGGACGAGCGCGTGCTTGGGATCGCTGCCGTCGATCCGGTCGCCGGTGTTGCTCTGGAGGTTCTCCAGGATCCGGCCCAGGCCGCCGAAGAGCTGGTCGATGTGCCCGCTCCAGAAGGTGACCGTCTGGTAGCTGATCCACGCCAGCACCATCAGGCCCAGGAAGAAGGGCAGCCCCCAGCTGAGCGAGGAGCGCCGGAGCAGGATCAGGCCGGTCAGCGCGCCGAGCATCATGAACGGGGTGATCTGGTGCGAGGCGGTCGCGGTCGCGAACAGGCCGATCAGCACGATCAGCATGATGGCCCGGTCGTACACCCCGGTGGAGTGGGGCAGCTCACCCGGTGTCAGCCCGTCCAGGCGGGCCAGCAGCCGCCGGATGGGCCCCTTGACGGGCATCGGTTTGTCGCGGGGCACCACCTTGCCGAACCAGCGCAGCACGATCGCCACGAAGGCCAGGTAGATGGCGTACGTGAAGCCCTGGGAGGAGAAGTAGTCCTGGCCGATCCACTGCACGATGACGAACAGCAGCGCGGCGAACCAGCGGGCCCTGGTGGTGGCGACCACCTGGCGCAGGATCAGCACGAACGGCAGGAGGTACAGCAGGTTCGACAGCAGCGGCGTCCACCGCATGATCATCGTCAGGTCGGTGACCCCGGCGGCCTTGGTGACGAACGCCACCAGCGCGAAGAACCCCGGCCACGCCAGGCGGGCGTCGAGGATGGCGGAGGCCTCACCGGTGCGGTTGATGTACTCCACGAAGCCCGCGTGGACGTAGGCGGTGTGGAACCTGGCCTCGTCCTCGATCAGGGCCGCCGCCCCGTGCAGGGCGAAGGTTATCGCCGCGATCTGGAAGAGCAGCAGGAACTTGCGGTCGGTGTTCTGCCCGATCGTGACGAAGAACGCGACGAGCATCAGCAGGATCGCGGCGAACGCGGTCAGCGGCATGGCCGA
Source organism: Streptosporangium sp. G11 (assembly GCF_051192615.1). NCBI lineage: Bacteria > Bacillati > Actinomycetota > Actinomycetes > Streptosporangiales > Streptosporangiaceae > Streptosporangium > Streptosporangium sp. G11. Next base: position 198,824 of record NZ_JBPJUQ010000001.1, on the reverse strand, counting down.
GATCAGGCCCACACCGTCGATCTTGGTCAGGTCGACGCCCCGCAGCGGGCCCGGCGCCACGCGCAGGGCCAGCACGTACATGATCAGGCCCTCGATGGTGAGCACCGGCGGCAGCCACACCATGGCCGACTGCATCACCGTCCGCAGGCGCGAGGGCCTGACGGTGGGCGCCGCGACCGGCGGTCCGGCGGTGGCCGCCGCGGCCGGAGGCATGGCGCTGGTCGTCGGCGCCGTCTTCCCCGCCCCGGAACCGGTCCCCGAGCTCCTCTGGGAGCCCTGTGGGGCCTGATGGGCCACTGGGGCCCCTGTGACCTCGGGGAGGGGCTTCGACACTTCCACGGGCCGTCTGGGCGCCCCGGCGGGCCTTCCCCACGGCTCCCCGCCCAGAAGCCCGTCGAGCCCCGAGGACTCAGAAGGCTCCGAGGGCTTCGGGGGGGCGGAGGGTGTCGTGAGGGGCGGCGCGGCCCGGCCGGGCAGGCGCATCTCCGCCGTGGTGTCGGCCCTGTCCTCGTCCTCGGGGGCCTCGGTGGCCTCGTCTTCGGGGTCCTCGGACCGCCCGGGCGGGGTTTCTGCCGTCTTGACCTCGGGAGCGCCGGCCGGGGGCGGGGCCACGGGGCGGAGGGGGAGCCGGATGACGGCGGTGACCTCGGGGTCGTCGCCGTAGACGCTCTCGTCCGGCGCGTCGTCCGTGCCGTCCGCGTCGTTCGTACCGCCTGTGTTGTCCGTGCCGTCCGCGTCGTCTGTGCCGTCCGCGTCGTCTGTGTCGGCCGGAGCGGCGTCGGCGGCGTCGTCCGCGGGGGCCGCCGACGTCTCGCCGTCCGCCACCGCGTCCGCCGTGCCGTCGTCCACCACGTCGTCATGTGCCGCCCCGTCCGGCGCGTCGCTGTCACGAGGGTCGCCGTCACGAGGGTCGCCCTCCGGAGCCTCCTCGCCGACGGGAGTCTCGCCGTACGGACTCCTGCCGCCGGACGCTTTCCCGCCCGAAGTCTCGCCGCCCGGGATCTCGCCGGGATCCTCGTCGTCAGGCGCTTCGAAGGGCGCCGTGCCGGAGGGCTCGCCGTCGGACCCGGTCCGGGTTCCGTCAGAAGGCGCGGGGTGGGTGGGATCGATCTCCCCGACCTCGGCAGTTTCCGCCGCCCCCGTCGTCGTCACGTCATTACCTGCCCGTTGCCTCACGTCTAACATCATGGCGGCTACGCGGACCAGGGTGCGACGGGCCATCACGGAGATCCGTCATGTTCGGGTGCTTCGCGTAAACCATTGAAAAGCGGTACCGCGGCCGTGTTCCGGCCAGGCGGCCCCCTCCCGGCGCCTCCGCCTCCGAAGGAAGGGGGCACCGGACGGAGCGGGAACCGCCGATCTCACCGGGCCGGCCACCGGTGCGCGACCCGTCTCGCGGATCGCGCTGTTTCCAGGGCGTACCCGGTCGTTCACGCCTGGCCGCGCACCCGGCGCAGACCGTATCTCGTGCGCCTGACGACGGCGTATCCCTTCGTCAGCATTCGTTCCCTCATGTAGATCAGCGGGACCTGGTTTCCCTCGACCGCCCGGCTGAACATCTTCATCGACGTGCCCTCGGCGACGGTCAGGCGCGGGAGCGCGAGCACGTCGTGCCGGTCGGCGGCGAGGGCGTTGTTCACCGCGCAGGCGGCCCAGTATCCGGCCCGCCTGACCTCGCGCCGCACGCGCACGCTGGAGTAGCCGTACGGGTAGGCCATCGTCGAGACCAGGGAACCGATCTTGTCTTCGAGCAGGGCCTTGTTGCGCCGCAGCTCCTGGCGGAGCTCGTCGTCGGGCAGCTGGTCGAGCTGGGGGTGGCTGTGGCTGTGCCCGCCGATCTCCATGCCGCACGAGGCGGCCTCGCGGGCCTGGCTCCACGACAGCATCGTGTCGAGGGGCCTGCCCGCCGCGTCCTTGCCCGCGTCACTGACCCACCCGCTGGTCAGGAAGACCGTCGCGGGGAAGTCGTAGCGTTCGAGCAGGGGCAGCGCCTCGCTGTGGAAGTCGGCGTACCCGTCGTCGAAGGTCACCACGACCGGCCGCTCCGGGATGGAGCGGCCGTTGTTCTTGTGCAGCGAGGCGACCAGGTCGGCCACCGTCAGCGGCGTGAAGCCGTTCTCCTTCAGGTAGGCCAGCTGCTCGGCGAAGGCCGAGGGCCGTACCGCCAGCGGCTTCGTCTCCGCGTTGGGACGGTCGGAGACCGAGTGGTACATCAGAATCGGTACGCGGATCATGACGAACGCACCCGCTTCAGCTTCAGTCGAACGGAGCCGACGACGTAACCCCAGGTCGTCCAGGCGAGGCCGACGACGATCGCCCCGGCCCTGCCGAGGCCCGAGAGGTCACCCTTGAACGCCTCGCCGACCCCGCGCAGCGCGCCCAGCGGCAGCGCCTTCAGCGCGTGAGCCCGCTCGCTCGACAATCCGTCGCCCGCTCCCACGCTCTGGGCGACCAGCGCCTTGGACAGGCCCTCGGCGAAACAGCGCGAGCGGAAGTAGGCGAACGTCGAGCGTACGGGCGGCACCTTGTGGCCGATCACCGCCGCCGGCTCGAACAGCATTGCCGCCCCCGGCATCCGCTGCGAGAGCCGGATGCAGAACTCGGTCTCCTCACAACCCAGCGGGCGGGGCTTGCGCCCCTGCACGCTGCGCCCGATGCCGGTGTGGAACCCGCCGACACCGCCGATGACCTCCCGGCGGAAGGCCGCGTTGCCGCCCATGACGTTGCGGATCCGCGCCCGTTGCGTGGGCATGCCCAGATAGCTGCACCCCACGGTCCAGTCGAACTCGTGGGGATACCAGCCGGGCCGGTACCCGATGCCCCACAGCGGCCTGGTCAGCCCGCCCACCCCCACGATGGTCGGGTCCTGGAAGCCCTCCTCCAGTGCTTCCAGCCAGCCAGGCTCCGCGACGGCGTCGTCGTCGAGATACGCCACGATGTCGCCGGAGGCGGTCGCCGCGCCGGTGTTCTTGCCGCCGGACAGCCCCTTCTCCTGAGCGTTCTCCACCACGATCGCGCCGGGATACTCCTTCTTGAGCCTCAGGTGGAGATCCGGGTTGTAGTCGACGACCAGGATGATCTCGTGCGGCTCGTGCGTCTGGTTCTGGACCGACTCGACGGCCGCTCGGATGTCCTCCCAGCGGTCCTCGGTGTAAACGCAGATGACGACACTGCTTCTCATGGCTACGCGGCACCCTGGTCGGCGGCCGGGGTGGCGGCGGCCGGCTCGTGAACGACGGGAGCCGGGTTGCTCCGCCACTCGCGGATGATGGTCTTCAGCACCCGGATGCCGTCGCGGACGGCGTGCAGGTTGCTCTCGCCGTGGATGCGGCAGCGCTCGTGGCTGGGAACCTCGTGAACCTTGAGCCCGGCCTTGGCGGCGCGGACGTTCATCAGGGTCTCGATCTCGAAGCCGTCGCAGTCGAGGTTGAGGACGTCCAGATGGCGGGCCCAGAAGGCGTTGTAGCCGTAGCAGAGGTCGCTGTAGCTGGTGCCGTACATCCTGTTGACCAGTGCGGTCAGCGACTTGTTGCCGAACTTGCGGATGAACGTCAGGTCGTCGCTGCCGCCGCCGGACGCGTAGCGCGAGCCCTTGACGAAGTCGGCCCCGGTGACCAGCGCGCCCACGAACTGGATGATCTCGCGGCCGTCGGTGGACCCGTCGGCGTCGATCATCACGATGATGTCGCCGGTGCAGGCGGCGAATCCGGCCGTCAGCGCGTTGCCCTTGCCCTTGCCCGTCTGGTGGACCACGCGGACGTTGGGGCGCAGCCTCCTGGCCACGGCCACGGTGTCGTCCTTGGAGTTACCGTCGACCAGGACGATCTCGTCGATCCACTGCGGCAGCGTCGCGAAGACGTGCGGAAGGTTCTCCGCCTCGTTCATGGCCGGCACGACGACGCTGACGGTGGGGGAGATCGCCATGTTGGGCGTGATGGGGGTGAACCGCTCGATGGGTGGCACCGCCCTCAGCGGTGGCTTGTTGTTGTAGTGCTTGGTGATCTCGGGACTCATTGTGACGGATGTCCTTCCGGGCGGTCGGTCGTCAGGGGCGACTGGCGGACGGACCCGGGGCCATCGCCGATCGGCACGATCGGCGGAAACGGCGAATGCGATGAGGGATGCATGCGAGGGTCCTGGCGGGTGATGTGGTGATGAACGGAAGCGGGCTAGCCCACTCCCCATGGTTCCTTGACGACCGGCGTGCCTGATTGGTTCTGCGCGGGGGAGCGCATACGGCCGAAACCCTTCAGCACACGGTCAGCAAGCCTGTACAAATTCGGGCGATCCGTGACGATCGTTCGTGCCTTGTTGACCGGGGTGCGGCCGATCCAGTGGACGGCGGCGGCCGGGGAGGGACGCGACACGCGACCTTCCGCGACGAAGAGATCACCGCTTTTCAACCAGCTCTTGTACTCGCGCCCGCCCTTGCCCATGTCGACCTGCTGCAGCCCGGAGTTCGCGGCGTGCTCGGCCATGTGCAGGTGGTGCATGATGCCCGGGGAGTAACGCGCGAACTCGGTGTCGTAGGCCGGGAACCAGCCCACCAGGGTCGTCGCCGTCCGGAGGCCGAAGTGACCGGCGACGGGCCTGTCTCCGGCGTAGACCATCGTCAGGACGCCCGCGAAACTCGCGGACTTCTCCGCGTGCATCTCGTCGAGCAGTTGAACGATCCATGGCTGGGCGAAACGGTCGACCCGTCCCGTCCTGCGGTATTGGTCGGACTTCCAGTTGGTGAGGGTGCGGAGCGTGCCCGCGTCGGCCGAGTCCCACTCGAAGCGGATCTCACCCTGCTCGCGGCCGAGCTTGCGCTCCTTGTAGCGGACCGTCTTGAGGTTCTTCGGCGAGTTGGCCTTCACCTGCTCGATGTAGGTCTCGAACCCGACGCTGAGGTCCATCACCGGGGCCGGTCGCACGTCCGACTCGTACGGCGCGAACGTCGGCTGGCCGGGGACCAGGTGGTCGAAGTCGAAGACGGAGAGCCTGCAGGCGCGCAGCAGGGTCCGGACGTCCAGCTTGAGGCCGGAGACCGAGATCAGCCCGTGGCAGGTGGTCAGGAAGCCTCCCAGAGGCTTGCCGATCCCGAAACTGTGGCGCTCGTAGGGGAAGAACCCCACGATCTTGCCGCCGTCCTGGATGACCGCGACACGGACGTAGTCACGCAGCCGCCCCATGGCGAGTGTGAACTCCACGGAGAGGAAGGGATTGTCCAGTGACGGATCCGCCACCTGCAACTCGCGCCATCGCGAGATCTCGGACTCGCCGAGGTCTCCTGGGCGAACGATGACGATGTTCACCTTGACCTGGCCCCCTGTTCGGTCTGCAAGCTCCCGCTCCCCCGATACAACACACGTAGTACGTATATGAAGCCGCCGAGCACCGCAATCGTCGCAACTCCGGCACGGGGCGACCATGCGTCAAAAGTAAGCATGGCAGCGGCCAGGAGAACGTTCACGACCAGGCTCGCCGCCGCACCCACTGATAGTGCCGCAAGAGGGTCACGATCACGCAACAGTCCTACCACCGCAGCACCCGGAACGACCAACAGGAACAGGGGCGTAAGGATCAAGCGTAACGGAGTGTCGATGTCGGCTAAGGCGATCACGGCCCCCGCGACGCAAGCGAAGGTGAGCGCCCATCTGAGCACCCTGCGTTTGACCGACATCTCCGAGCTCCTGGTTGGTAATGATGTGACTGATCGCGCTCTTCATGTGACCAATCACTCAGCATGGACGTCAATGCCGACGCTCGGCATCAGTCCATGGTTTACCGGATCCCAGAGAGAAGTCTCGGTGTTAGGTAAAACGAGATGCGGGAATCAGCCCGTCGCCCCCTCGGAGCTCGCCCCGGAGGAGGGGGTCGGAGTCGGGTCGGGAGCCGGGTCGTCGGGGGGCTCGGGAGCGTCTGGTTCAGGGCTTTCCCACGAAATCGCGCATCCGGCGTTGCCCCCGGCGGACCTGAAGGCGACCCGTCCGGAGCCGCTCTCCGACGGATCCTTGGCAGTGACCCAAATCACGCTCTTCGCACCCGCCCTCAGCTGCCCCTGCGCGGGGTGGACGTCGAGCCCGCCGGAGGTGGTCGCCGACCACGAGACCGTGGCGTTGCGGGCCGCGAGCCGGATCTGCCCGGCGCCCTCCCCGATGTCGCCCGGACACGAGACGCTCAGCCGCCCGGCCGCGGGCGGCGTGGTGGCGGAGCGGGTGGGGCGGGGCCGTCCCGTCGTGGGCGCGCGGCTCGGTGCGGGTCGCGCCGCGGTGGCGGTGGGGGCGGGAACGGGTGTCTCGGTCCTTTGGGCCCTCTTCGGTGTGGGTGTCGGCGCGGCTTCCGCCTCCGGGTCCTCCGTCAGGGGGTCGGGCCCCGGCTCCGGGCCGGGCTCCAGCGTGATCAGCGCGGGTTCCGTCCCCGGCGCGGTCTGGGGGTCCCTCAACGCCCCTCCGGCCAGGTCCTGCCCGCCCACCACGACCACCGCCCCGGTGGCCGCCAGCACGCACACCACCGCCAGCAGCACCGGCCCCCTCCGCTTGCGCTGCCTCCGCCGCTGCGCGGGCGGCGCCTCCGTACCCCGCTTCCCCTCGCCCGGGAGCGGCGGCGTACGCCGGGCCTGGCCGTTCCCCGCCGACCCCGCCGACGATGCGCGCCGTTCCCCGGTGCTTCCCGCCGGTGGCGTGTGCCATGCCTCGGTGTCACCGGTCGGCGGCGTGTGCCGGGTCTCGTCGTCCGCCGGCCACGACGCGTGCCACGCCTGGTCGTCCGCGGGCCGTGCCGTCTGCCATGCTTGGTCGTCCGCCGGTGATGCCGGCTGCCACGCCTCGTCGTCCGCGGGCCGTGTCGTGCGCCACGCCTGGTCGTCCACGGGCGGTGCCGCGTGCCACGTCTCGCCGCCCGAGGGTGGTGTCGCGCGCCATGCCTGGTCGTCCGAGGGTGGTGTCGCGTGCCACGTCTCGCCGTCCGAGGGTGGTGTCGCGCGCCATGCCTGGTCGTCCGAGGGTGGTGTCGTGCGCCACGTCTCGCCGTCCGAGGGTGGTGTCGCGCGCCATGCCTGGTCGTCCGAGGGTGGTGTCGCGTGCCACGTCTCGCCGCCCGAGGGTGGTGTCGCGCGCCATGCCTGGTCGTCCGAGGGTGGTGTCGTGCGCCACGTCTCGCCGTCCGTGGACGGTGCCGGCCAGACCCCGGTGTTCGCGGGTGGTGTCGTGCGCCACGTCTCGCCGTCCGTGGACGGTGCCGGCCAGACCCCGGTGTTCGCGGGTGGTGTCGTGCGCCACGTCTCGCCGTCCGTGGACGGTGCCGGCCAGACCCCGGTGTTCGCGGGTGGTGTCGTGCGCCACGTCTCGCCGTCCGCCGGGGGCGCCGGCCATGCCTCGGCGTTCGCCGTCGGCGCCGGCCATGCCTCGGCGCTCGCGGACGGTGCCGGCCATGCCTCGATGTTCGCGGGTGGCGGCGGCGTGTGCCGCGCCTCGTCGTCCGCGGGCCGTGACGCGTGCCGGGTCTCGGCGTCCGTCCACGGTGTCGCGCCTCCGGGCCCGCCGTCCGCGGGCGACGCCATCACGTAGCGCGGCGCCGTCCCGATCCCGGGGTGGCGCGGACCGTCCTTCGCGCGGGGCCGCCCGCTCTCCGCGGAGCCTGTCCCGGTCTCCGCGTACCCCGCCCGCTCCGCTCGATCCTCCCCGTACCGCGCGTCCGTCTCGGCCGGCCACGCCCTCGCGTCGGCGGGCGGCGTTCCCTCGTCCGCGGGGGGCGCCGCGTGCCGGGAGCGGGTGCCCGCGGGAGGCGTGGACCCTCCGCCCCCGGAGGTTCCACCGTCGCGGGCCCGCCTGCCGCCCGCGCTCTTCTTCCCGCCCCATCGGCGGCTCCCCGGACGCCGTTCGGGCGCCGTGGGGAAACCGGCCTTGTCGAAGCCGTTCTCGGCGGCGATGGCGGCGCGATCCTCGCGCAGCTCCGGGTTCACGCAGGTCTCGATCACCCGGCGGCGCAGGGAGAGCGGCGGGTAGGACAGGGGGATGAGGTCCAGCAGCCGCCCGGCCGAGACGTGCCGGTCCCTGCGCTCGACGCAGACCTCGCAGCGGCCGATGTGGGCCGACAGCCGCCTGCGCAGCATCGTGGTGAGGGGGCCCTCCCACGAGTCCACCATCGCCGACAGGTCGGGACAGTGCGCCCGGCCGACCTTGGCGAGCACCACGGCGGCGGCCGCGTTCTCCAGGTGGTCGCGGGCCCGGCCGAGCCTCGCCGCGACCTGGCGGGAGGTCAGCCCCAGCACCGCGCCGACCTCGCCGCCGCCGAGGTCGTGGCGGAGCGACAGTTCGAGCACCTCGCGCTCCTGCGCGCTCAGCTCCGCCATCGCCTCGTGGACCAGGGCCGCCAGTTCCCGCTCGCCCGGATCGTCGTGGATGTCGGGCGGCGCCGCCGGCCCCTGCGGGCCGCCGCGTCCCCCGTCCGCGCACCTGATCCGTACGAGCGCGTACAGCCACGCACGCAGGCGGCCGGGCTCGCGCAGGCGGTCCACGCTGCCCTGGGCCGTGACCAGGGCGTCGTGTACGGCGCCCGCGGCGGCCTCACGGTCGCCCAGCAGCGAGTGGGCGTAGTCGTTGAGACGTTCGGCATAGGAGTCGTAGAGGCTCGCGGGCGCCGTTGTGTCGGCACGCCGCAGCGCCTCAACGAGTTGTTGATCGTCGGTTCGGCCGACGGTCGGCCATCCGGGCACGGATATTCCTCCCCCGCGAGACGGGCTCGTTCACGGGTTTCACCACTCACCCGTTCCAGCCCACACGCGTAGGACGTCACCTCCCCGCAACTGGTTGACCAAAGGGGTCGATATCATGCCGACCTGGTATGACCTGGGAAAACTGATACGGCTGGTACCAATGTGGCACCAGCCGTACAGGATGAAAGTGATGCGGGAGGGTCAGCAGTTGGGCGCGCAGAGCCGGCGCTTCATGCCCTCCAGGAAGAACTTCCTGACCTCCAGGATGTCCTTGGCGATGTACGCGTCACCGGCGGTCGCCTTGGCCAGCGCGTCCATCTGGCGCTTGCCCTTGGGGGCGTCGGGACCGAAGGCGATGATCAGGACGCTGACCGGCTTCTCCGGGTCGAACTGGTCCTTGAGCCGCTTCAGGATCTGCCGGTTGGTGATCCCGCCGTCCGGGTCGTCGTTGCCGGCCCCGTCGGTGAGGATCAGCACCGTGTTGATCTTGTCGCTCTGGTACTCGTCGGTCATCTGCTTGTAGGCGGCGGCGAGGGTGTCGTTGAGCCCGGTGTCACCGGTCGACCTGGCGCGGGTGGTGATCAGCTTCTGGTTGAGCACGTCCCTGCGCAGGGCGCCGTTGAGGTCCTGGGTGAGCGGCCCCACCGGAACCGTCTCGCGGTAGTCGACCCCCCGGCCGTTGAGATGGGTGGAGAACTCCCACAGCCCCAGCTCGCTCTTGACGGGGAAGAGCTTCATGCCCTCGACGGCGATCCTGGTGATCGCCTGCATCCGGGTCAGGCCGGTGCCCGGCACGGGAAGGGCCATGGTCCCCGAGACGTCCAGCAGGGTGAGGAGCCTCGAACCGAGCTTGATCCGGGACCAGGTCTGGGCCATCCTCGCGACGGTCTTGCCGTCGGGCGGCTCGATCGCCTGCGGGGCCTTGGCCTGGAAGCCGGCGGAGGCGGAGATCGCCTTGCCGCCCTTGCCGTCCGGGGTGCGGAATCCCTGGTCCTGCAGGGTCTTCCTGGACGCCTCGCTGCCGAGTTCCTTCCGGAACGCCTCGGCGGCCTTGCGGACGGTGGCGTCCTTGGAGATGACCACCACCGGGTAGTCGAGGTTGATGGTGCCCTCGGCCGGATAGAGCGGCACGGCCGGAACCTCGGGCTTCTTGGCCTTGTTGAACGCCCAGATCCCCTGTTCCGAGGAGATGCCCAGCGGGGCCTTGCTGCCCTGGACGCCGAGGCTGGACAGCAGCGCGTCCTGGTCGCGGACCGTCGACGTCGATCCGGACAGGCTCTTGAGCGCGCCGACCAGCTGCTCCTCGCCCGCTCCCGAGGCCGTGGCCACCCCGGCGGCGGCCAGGAGCGCGCCGAGCCCGGCGGCGTTGAGGGAGGGGTCCAGCACGAGCACGCGCACCTTGCGGCCGGGCCCGTCCACGTTGGCCACGTTGGCAGCGTTGATCATGCCGCCCCAGCTGGCCTCGCCGAAGCTCTTCTTCAGATTCGGCACCACGGAGCCCGAGGCCACCATGACGATGGGGGAGTGGGCGACGGACGCGCCCGCCTCGGGCACCTCCTGGTTCTTCGCCCGCAGGTTCGTCACCCACAGCTTCGAGTCGGGGACCCACATGTCCATCGCGACGGCCTTGCCACCGCTGAAGGAGGAGGCCACGGCCGCCGAGACGCCCTTGGTCACCGTGACCGTGGCGCACCTGCCCTCGACGTCGTGGGCCGCCTTGTTGAAGCGCTCGGCGATCTGGGACAGGGCGGGCTGGATGTCCGGGGAGGCGGTGATCCGCAGTGGAATCGCCTCGCCCGCGCACCCGCCGTCGCGGTCGCGGTTGATGACCACGAACGCGGCGACGCCGAGCAGCACGGCGAGGGCGACGGACCCGGCCAGCGGGACCAGCACCTTGCCACGCCCCCCGCGCCTGCGTCTGGGCTGCGGTTCCTTGTACGGGGTGTAGCCGTCCTCGAGTTCATCCGTCCGGTGACGTCCGCCCACGATGTCCTCTTTGGTGTCGATGTCATGGAGCTAGCGGGTCACCCTATCGGGAGGTCGTCCGCAATATTCAGGGAACTGTACTGGGAATGGTTACTGGGGCAAAAAACGTATTTCGGTACGGTTGTTACCGTATGTGTTGATCATGGAACCCTGGGTCCGTGAGGACGGCCGATGATCGGCGGAGGCATGATCGCCTGGTCAGGTGGCGGAGGGAACGGAAGATCGGAAACAGGGAAACGGGAAAACAGGGGAACGCGTGATCAATGGCCGGAGAGAGCGGATGATCGGCGCCGGGGAAACAGGCGATCAATGGCCGGGGAGAAGATGAGCGGCGCCCGAAAAGGGACGATCAGTGGCAGCAGGAGTACCCGCGCCACGCCCTGAGGCCCTCGCGTGCCGCCACCGCCGCCAGCAGAACCGCCATGGTGGGATCGATCCACCACCACCCGAGGGGATTCAGCGCGAGCCCGGCCAGCACCCCCGCCGCGAGCAGGGCGCACATGAGGTTCTGCGTCCCCTCGCCCGAGGTCGCCGCCGAGTGCAGCCGGACTCCCAGCCGCCGCTTGGCCATCCCCAGGAACGGCATGCCGACCACGCTGGCCGCCGTCACCACGATCCCGAGCACGCTCGGCACGGCCCGGTGGCCGGCGTCCAGGTCGTGCGCCACGTGCAGCACCAGGTAGGGGGCCAGGAGCCAGAAGCTGATCGCCACGGCCTTGCGGGCCCGTTCCTCGGCGTGCGCGGAACCGGTCCTCGCCCCGGTGAACCGCCAGACCACGATCAGGCTGGCCGCCGCCTCCACCAGGGCGGACGCGCCCCAGCCGATGAGGGCGACCGAGTGTGCCCCCAGGCCCGCGGCGATGCCGAGCACGCTCTCGGCGCCCAGCCAGACCAGGGTGGCCAGGGAGAGCGTGCGGGCCCTGCGGGCGTCACGCAGCCACTCGGCGCTCGGCGGCGCCAGCACGATCTGATCGGTCACGACGGCCTCCGGGTACCCGCTCGACGGCGCTCGGTAATCTATATGTCACAGCGTGTCGAAACTCGGGGAAGCGGCAAAGCTCCTGGCGGTGACAGCGGCGTGCTCTCGCGCGGCGGTATCGGCGCAATGCCGACCTGTCCGGCAGATCGCCGGAGGGAGACGCGAGGTCCCTCGCGATGACGGCGGCGGGCCGCATCGAAGGCGGACCGCCAGGGGAACGGAGGCGGCAGGTCGCCACAGGAACAGGGAGGCAACCGGAGGAGGCGGGTCGCCGCGGGGGACGGTGCGGGCTTCGCGAGCCGGTGGAGTCCCGCTCTCGCGAGGCGGCCATGCCGGAAGATGGACCTGTCCAGCAGATCGTCGGAGGGAAATCCGTGCCGTTCACGCCCAGCCACGTCGCAGCCGTGCTGCCACTGATCTCCTCGGAGCGGACGCGCCGGTTCCTCGATCCCTGGGCCCTCGCCCTGGGCGCCATGGTGCCCGACCTGCCGATCTTCTTCCCCTTCCTGCCCGACTACATGATCTGGCACTCCCTCGCGGGCGTCCTCACGATCGACCCGTTCGCCGTCGTGGTGCTGCTCGCGGTCTTCCACCTGGTGCTCCGCGACCCGCTGACCGCGCTCCTGCCCCCCACCCTCGCCGGGCGCGCCGCCTCGCTGACCCCGGGCATGTACGGGCTGCGGCGGCTGCCCGCCGTGATCGCCGGAGGCGTGGTGGGCGCCCTCACCCACATGCTCTGGGACTCCTTCACCCACTCGTACAGCTCGGCGCTGTGGGGCTGGAGCTGGCTGGACGTACAGGTGGCGGGAGTGATACCCCTGTTTCGCCTGCTGCAGTACACCTCCACGGTGATCGGCCTGGCGGTCGTCCTCTGGTGGGCCTGGCGCGGACTGGCCCGGATGGAGCCGCGGCCGGTGCCCGAGCGGCTGCGCCTGCCCGCGGCCGGGCGGGCGGCCGTGCTCCTGGCCACCGCCGTGTCGATCCCGCTGGGCGCGGTCGCCTGGGCGGTGGCCTTCCCTCCGGGCAGCAGGGCCGAGCTGGTGACGAGGCTGGGCGCGGGGGTGGTCGTCGGCTGCTCCGCCCTGCTGCTCGTCTACGCGCTGATATGGCAGCTCAGGCGGGTCATGGCAGTATTCGAAGGTGCCTGAAGCCATCGACCCCCACCTTGCCGACTACGCCAACCTGCGCGACGTCGAGCTGCGCAAGAGCATGGAGGCCGAGCACGGCCTCTTCATCGCCGAGGGGGAGAAGGTCATCCGCCGCGCCGTCGCGGCGGGCTACCCCGTGCGTTCCGTCCTCCTCACCTCCCGCTGGGCCGAACCCCTCGCCGACCTGCTGGGCCCGCTCGGCGACCGGGTCCACGTCGTGGACGACGCCGTCATGGAGGAGGTCACCGGCTTCCAGGTCCACCGGGGCGCCCTCGCCGCCATGGAACGCCTCCCACTGCCTCCCGTCGAGGACATCCTGTCGGGGCGCGCGGCGCCGGGGGCTCACGGGGATCCCGCCGGACACGTGACGCCCCGGCGCGTCCTCGTCCTCGAAGACCTCGTCGACCACGGCAACGTCGGCGCCATCTTCCGCTGCGCCGCCGCCCTGGGCGTGGAGGCGGTGATCCTCTCGCCGCGCTGCGCCGACCCCCTCTACCGGCGCTCGGTGAAGGTCTCCATGGGCGCGGTCTTCGCGATCCCGTACGCCCGGATGACCGACTGGTACGCGGGCCTGGCCGAACTGCGCGGAGCGGGTTTCCAGACGCTGGCCCTGACCCCGGACCAGTCCGCCACCCCCATGGACAAGGTCACCATGGCCGACCGGGTGGCCCTGCTCCTCGGCTCGGAGGGAGACGGGCTCTCCTCCCGCTGGCTGCGCGAGGCCGACGAGGCGGTCTGCATCCCGATGAGCCCGATCGCGATGGGCATGGGCGTCGACTCCCTCAACGTGGTCGCCGCCGCCGCCATCGCCTGCCACGGCCTCATGCGCGCGGGCTGAGCTCCTCGTGGGTCCCGAACGATTCGCCCGAACGATTCGCGTGAACGCCGGGGCGACCAGCCGGATGGTCATTCGGTGACGAGGGCGGGTTACCGCGCCGCGGGGCGTCGCGCGTCCACCTCGATCTCGATTCTCATGCGGGGGTCGGCGAGCCCGCACACGAGCATCGTCGCGGCCGGGCGAACCTCGCCGAAGCGGCGGCGCAGGACCGGCCAGCACGGCTCGAAGTCCTCGCGGTCGGGCAGCATGTATCGCACCCGGACGACGTCGGCGAAGGAGCAGCCCGCCCTGGCCAGTGCCTCTCCGATGTTGCGCAGGCACTGCTCGGCCTGCTCGACCACGTCGTCGGAGATCGTCATGGTCGCGTAGTCGTAGCCGGTCGTCCCGGACACGTGGACCCGGTCGCCGTCGACCACCGCCCGCGCGTATCCGATCCGCTCTTCGAAGGTCGAACCGCTCAGGATCGCGAACCGCTCAGTCATGCCGGAAACCGTAGCAATCGACATTGACGCATGGCTGTTCCGAGCCCACGCCTCGGTGGTCGCGGGCTCGGATGTGCCGGGGAGCGGCCGTCGCCGAGTCGCCCAGCCGGATCGTCGGGACTACGGCAGGGAGAGGAGATAGTCCGGCCAGTTGCCGTGGTGGCTGATGTCGGGGGCCTTCTCGGTGGCGTACGGCTCGCAGAGGAAGCCGTGCACCGCGCGGCCGTCGGCGAGTTCGACCGTGCCGAGGCCGAGGGGCGGGGCGGTCTGTGTCAGGAGGGCGCCGAGTGCCGAGGAGGTCAGACCGTACAGCTCGACCTCCACCGGCACGCCGCCTGAGGTCACGCGGACCAGTCCCGGGCGTGGCATGTCACCGTCGTCCAGGGCGTAGAGGCGGTAGAGGGGGGCTGTCAGGGTGGTTCCCAGGCCGGTGGCCCCGAGGGCGGTGAGCCGGCCGTGCAGCGGCTGGCCGGAGCGGTGCGCGCCGACCACGGCGAGCACCGATCGCGCTTCTGTGGTGCGGGCGGGGGGCGGGGGCGCCGGTCGGGTCTCCGGGATGTGGACGGGCGTCGGCCGCGTGTCCGGGACGGTGACCGCGGGGCCGCCGGTCAGGGCGTGGAAGGTGGCGCCGAGCCCGGCGAGGAGTTCGTCGGAGCCCGCGGGGCCAAGGAAGGTGACGCCGTGCGGGCGGCCGGTGGTCGTCGTTCCCGCGGGTACGGAGATTCCCGCCAGGTCGAGGAGGTTGGTGAAGGTCGTGTAGTGGCCGAGGACCGCGTTGCGTTCGATCGGGCTTTCGAGCATCTCCGCGACGGTGAAGGTCGTGGGCACGGTCGGGACCGCGAGGACGTCCATCGAGGCCCACGCCCGCCGGGTCTCCGCGTCCAGCGCGCGCAGGCGGTACAGCCCCTCGAAGGCGTCCACGGCGCTGAGGGCGCCGCCGCCGGACAGCACCTTCAGGGTGACCGGGTGGACCTCGCCGGGGTTGCGGGCGACGAAGCCGCCGACCGCGGCGAGCCGTTCGGCGAGCCACGGCCCCTCGTACAGCAGCCGCCCCGCGGCCAGGAACGGTTCGAGGTCGACGGGGACGAGCCGGTGGCCGAGGCCGGTGAGCCGTTCCGCCGCCTCCGCGAAGGCCGCCTCGGCGGCGGCGTCGCCGAAGAACTCCGGTTCGCGCGCCACCCCGATCCGCAGAGGGTACGGGAGGGGCGGTGCCGATCCGGGGACGGGGAGGGCGCGCGACCAGGGGTCGGCGGGTTCGAAGGCGGCGATGGCGGACAGGACGGCCAGGCCGTCGGCGGCCGAGCGGGCGAAGACGCTCGGGCAGTCCAGTGACGCGCACGCGGGCACCACGCCGAGCGTGCTGACCAGGCCACGGCTCGGCTTGACCCCGACGGTGCCGGTGAGCGCGGCGGGCACCCGGCCCGATCCGGCCGTGTCGGTGCCGATGGCGAACGAGACCAGGTCCGCGGCCACCGCCACCGCGGAGCCGGAGCTGGACCCGCCGGAGATCAGGCCCGGTACCAGCGGTGACTCGCACGCGCCGTACGGGCTGCGGGTGCCCGACAGGCCGGTGGCGAACTGGTCCAGGTTGGTCTTGCCGACGAGGAGGGCGCCCGCCGCGAGCAGCCGTTCCACCAGCGGCGCGCCGCGTTCCGGGACGTAGGAGTAGGCCGGGCAGGCCGCGGTGGTGGGCAGCCCGGCCACGTCCACGTTGTCCTTGACCGCGAACGGGACGCCGTAGAGCGGCGGGCGGGCGTCCGGGGCCGGCCAGCGGCGGGCCAGCTCGGCCGCGTCGCCGAGCAGGTCCGTCGCCGGGCGCAGGGTGATCCACACGTGGTCGTCACCCCGCGCCGCGATCCGCGCGAGCACCTCCCCGGCGACGTCGGCGGGGCGGGCCGCCCCGGAGCGGTAGAGGCCGGAGAGGCTCTCCAGGTCCAGGTCCAGGTTCAGGTGGAGCGTGCTGTCCGGATCAGGCGGAGTGCGCATGTGCCCTTCCTGTGTGTGCGTGGTTCCCGGTGTCACGTGCTGCCAGGTGCCAGGCGCTCGACGCGGAGGTCCGGGGCGCGGGGACACGCGGTGCGAGCCGGTCCGCGGGGGAACCGGTGTACGGCGCGCCCGCGACCCGGTGCCGGCCGGTTCGCGGGGCGCCGTTCACGAGGTGACGGAAGTCTCCGTGGAGACGGGTCTCGTGGAGGTCCGCTCGGGTTCGCCGGAGGTGTCCGGCGTCTCGTCCGACGGCTTGGGCTTGAGGAACATGAAGGCGAGCAGGATCAGCCCCGCGAACAGGTAGCCCAGGGAGACCTGGGCGTTGGCGTTCCACTCGACCCGCTCGCCGTGGATCAGGCCGATGAAGGCCAGTGCCGCGCCGACGAAGGCGTACCCGGCGGCCCACACGAACGACCGGTCGATGACGAAGGCCGTGATCGAGCCGAGCACCAGACCGGCGAGCACGGCGCCGCCGCCGAGCAGGGCCGTTCCCTCGTAGACCGTCCCGCTCCGCGCGATCGTGTCGTACCCGACCTCCCGCGCGCTGGTGCCCGCGGCGGCGAGCGCGTTGTCCATGTAGCCCTGCGCCCAGGAGGCGATGTTGGGGATGATCGCGATCACCACGGCCACGGCGTGCGCCTTCGGCACCGACTGGAAGGCCTGGGCGCCGATGAGCAGGCCGATGTAGAGCAGGATCGGCACGATCGCGGGCGTCGGAAGCACCGCGCCGAGCAGCGCGAACATGCCGAGGAAGCAGAACAGCGCGATCACGACGCCGCTGGCCATCGAGTAGCTCGTACGGCCGCCCGCGGACTTCCACCCCGGGTGGCCGATGTAGACGGCGGGCGGGAACGGCGAGCCCAGCATCGAGCCGACCACCGCGCCCGCGCCGTCGGCCAGGAGCACCGAGCGCAGGTTGTACGAGTCGCCCGCGGCGGCGGCGCTCTCCACGTTGCTCATGCCCTCGGTGAAGTTGTAGATGCCCAGGGGGATGGCGGTGGCCAGCAGCGGCGAGACCTGGCCGAGCCCTTCGAGGAGGCGGTCGATGTTCAGCGACGGCAGGCTCACCGCGATGTTCTCCGCGGCGGCGCCCACGTCGGCGGGGTTCATGTAGCCGCCGATCCAGGCGATCGCGGTACCGGCCAGGAGCGCGGCGAGCCCGACGGGGATGTTGCCCGGCAGCTTCAGGTCGGTGAAGAAGCCGACCATGATGATCACCAGCACCGGCAGCGCGATCCAGGCCGCCTCCCACATCTGCGCGGCGGGCCGCATCGAGATGAAGGCGATCGAGATGCCCGCCAGGGTGCCGAGCATCGCCGCCCTGGGGGTGAAACGGCGGATGTACGGGCCTACGAAGGCGCCGATCAGCACGATGACGCCGATGATGAAGCACCAGGCCAGCCCCGCCACCCAGGCCTGGAGGGGGTTTTTGGTGGCCAGGTAGGTCGGCAGCATGATCACGAACACGACGATGAACATGTGCGGGACGCTGGGACCGTACGGCATCGCGCACACGTCGGTGCGGTTCTCTTGGCGGGCCAGCCGCCGGGCGAGGTAGGTGTAGTACACGTTGCCGATCAGGAGCTGGATGCCCATCGCCGGGAGGATGACGCCGAAGACGTCGGAGCCCGGCAGGTGGACGACCCCGAGGCAGAGGCCGCTCAGCACCAGCACGTTGACCATCACGTTGAAGCCGAGGCCGAAGAAGGCGTTGGTGTCCCCGCTGACCCACCAGGGGAGTTTGAGCTTGACGGGGCCGGTTGTCGTGGTCATCGGTCAGCTCCGGGTTTCGAATGCCTTGAGGTAGCCGCCGGAGGGGGCGACCCAGCCGAAGATGCCGCCCTGGGCGGCGATCGTTTCGAGCCCGTACCGCTGGAACTCGGCGAAGTACGAGCCCACGCAGTCGGACAGGACCAGGCACTCGTAACCCCGGTCGTTCGCCTCGCGGACGGTGGTGTGCACGCACACCTCGGTCGTGACGCCGGTGACGATCAGGCTGCGGATGCCCGCGGCCCGCAGGATCCGGTCCAGGCCGGTGGCGTGGAAGGAGCCCTTGCCGGGCTTGTCGACGACGAGTTCGCCCTCGACGGGGGCCAGCTCGTCGATGATGTCGTGGCCGTACTCGCCGCGGATCAGGATCCGTCCCCTGGGGCCGGGATCCCCGATGCGCAGCGACGGCGCGCCGCGGTTGAGCTTGGCGGGCGGGCAGTCGGACAGGTCGGGCAGGTGCCCCTCGCGGGTGTGGATGACGGTCATCCCCGCCGCGCGGGTGGCGGCCAGCACCTCCTGGAGCGGCGGGATGACCCGCCGCAGCATGGACACGTCGTTGCCCAGGGTCTCCCCGAAACCCCCGGGCTCGACGAAGTCCCGTTGCATGTCGATGAGCAGCAGCGCTGTGTGTCGCGGATCGAATCCGTATACGTACGGCTCGGCCTCGACGAGAAGCGGATCGGACACGTTGACTCCGTTCCTCGGATCCTCCTTTTGTCGATTGTCGACAGAATTATGTCGGCGGGTTTCCCGCCCGGTTACGCTTCTGTTAGCGACCCGGACCGGAGCGTGATCACGCCTTCCCGCGGGTCCGGCGGTTCAGCCGATGTAGGTGCGCGCCCCGTGCCGGGACAGGGCGTCGAGCGCGATGACCGGATCGCCGGAGGCGATGGCCTCGAAGAGCCGCCTGTGCCGCTCCACCCCCTCGGACGGGGCCCGCTGCTCGGCCTCCCTGCGCAGGTTCGCGGCCATGTAGAGCTGCAGCTTCAGGATGACGGGCTCGTACGCCATCAGCAGCTGGCGGTGGCCCGCCAGCGCGACCAGCGCGACGTGGAAGCGCCGATGTGCCTCGTTCTCGCCGAGCGGGTCGTCCAGCCGTACCGCCGACGCCATGCCCTCGAGCGCCTCGGCCAGCGCGGTCATGCCGTGCGCGCCGGAGAGCGGCAGCGCGGTCTCGACCGCGTAGCGTTCGAGCACGTCGCGCAGCCCGAACAGCTCGTCCACGTCGTCCCCGGTCAGCTCGGTGACGCGGGCTCCCCGCCGGGGCAGGTGCTCCACCAGCCCCTGCTGCCCGAGCGACCGCAGTGCCTCGCGCAGCGGCGCCCGGCTGATGCCGAACCGCTGGGTGAGCTGCTCCTCGATCAGCCGCTCACCCGGTGCGAGGGCACCGGAGAGGATCTCGTGGCGGAGCCGCCGCATCGAAAGCTCGACCAGGCTGGGGTGTTTCAGCTCCCCCTCGGGTTCCACCCGTCCAACTCCTCTCGACGTGTGGAACAAACTCTCTCAGAGATCGGCCGGTTTCCCACGCGCGGGATGGCGGCGCGACCGGGTGTCCCGGTCGCGAGCCCGCCGGGAGCGGGCCGCTCGCGGCGCCCTCACAGCTCGGGCAGGGTCTGCTCGCCCGCCCAGTCGAGGAGCCGCGTCGCGGTCTGGAAGCGCCGTTCGGCGTTGGACTCGCCGAGGATGACGCCGACGAGCCGGTGACCGTCGCGGTCGGCGGCGAAGGCCAGGCAGTATCCGGCGGCGCTGGTGTAGCCGGTCTTCAGGCCCACGACCCCGGGCGACTTGCCGAGCAGCTTGTTGGAGTTGGTCCAGGTGTGCGCCCGGTGCACCTTGGACTTCGCCACGACGTGGCGCCTGGTGGACGCGATGATCCGCAACACCGGGTCGCGCAGCGCGAGGTCGGCCATCCTCGCCTGGTCCAGGGCGGTGGAGTAGCCGGGGCCCGGCTTCGGCAGGCCGTCGGCACTGGCGTAACGGGTGTCCGCCAGTCCCATCGAGCGGGCCGTGGCGTTCATCTTCGCCACGAACCTCGTGGTGCCCGGACCGTAGACGCGGGCCAGGGCGTGGGAGGCGTCCGCCCCCGAGGGGAGCATGACCGCGTAGAGCAGGTCCCTGACGGTCAGCCGCTCCCCGGCGCGCAGGGAGGCGTGGGTCGCGCCGTTCGCCGCCGCGTGCCGTACGTCCTCGGCCCGGACCGTGACGGTGTCGTCCAGCTTCGCCTCCCTGAGGACGACGTACGCCGTCATGACCTTGGTCAGGCTGGCCACGGGCATCCGCTTCCCCGCCTGCTTGCTCAGATGGACCGTCCCCGTGCCCGGGTCGTACAGGTACGCGGCCCGTCCCGGCACCGAGGGCACGGCGGCGCGCCGCCGCTCCCCGGCGGGCGCGGCGGTGAGGGTGAGCGTGCCGGGTGCGAGGGCGGGCGCGCGGGGCGCGGTGAGCGGACCGGACGCCGTGGGTCCGGCGGCCAGGATGTGCGCCGGAGACCTGCCGGGCGGTGCGGGTGCCCAGGTGCCCGCGGCCAGGGCGGGTACCGGAGAGGCGGTGGCCAGGGTGGTCACGGTGACCAGCGCGGCGCGGGCTATGAGGCGTGTTCCCCCGTGATGCATGCGAGCCATGCTGGCAGAGGCCGCCGTGGATATACGGAAGTTGTCGGTTTGGCTATTGAAAAGTCGACATCTGCGCCGAGTGTTTCTCCGCCTCACGGCGGGCGGCTCGGCGGCGGCGCCGGCGGACGAACCCGACGACCACCGCGACCGCCACCAGCGCGGCCAGGCCCGCCAGGAGCGGCGACCGCGCGGCCAGCCCCAGCCAGCCCCAGATCACCGAGTACAGGCCGAAGGAGGTCACCGGCACCCAGGTCAGGCAGCCGAGCGCGCTGGCCACGACGTACCAGGGGTAGGAGATCCGCAGCACCCCGGCCACCCAGGGCAGCGTGTGGCGCAGCCCCGGCACCCAGAAGCAGGCGTAGACGGCGAGCGCGCCCCACTTCCTGACGACGTTCTCGACCCGGGTGATGTTCTCCTGGCCGATCTTGGCGCCCAGGCGCGAGGTGTAGAGCCTGGAGCCCAGGACGTGGCCGATCCAGTAGTAGGCCTGGAACGCGCCGAACAGGGCCACCCCGCCGACGATCACCCAGAGCCACAGGGGCATGCCGAGGAAGGACGCGGAGGTCGGGTCGGGGATGCCCGCCTGAACGGATCGCACTCTGAACATCACCGCCACGGTTGTTCCACCTGCCTTGACTTGATATTAGGGCAGGCTTACCTGAATCGGCATGGCGGAGCCCCTTCGGGGCGCCCCGGCTGCAAGCGGACGTCAACTCCAGAGCAAGAACCGTGGCGTACACCTTGGGAGTAACGAAGGAAGGTGTCTGCCATGAGTCCGCGTAGCAGTGTGGCGCCGGTGGTGGCGAGCGGGACCGCGAGTGCCGTCAAGCTGCTCATCGCCACCCTCGCCTTTGCCGGAGCCTACCTGGGGGTGGACGCCACCTACGGCATCCAGGCCCAGGTCCCGGCCGGTGCGTCGGTGCGGACGGTGGAGCTGTCGTCGCGATCGATGCCGTCCACGGCGCAGGTCCCGGCCCCCGCGGATCAGGTCCTCGCCACGGGCAGGGTTCCCGCGACGGGCGTTCCCGCCGCGGGCAAGGTCACGGCCGGGACGGTCACCGTCAGCGCGGTCGACGCGCTCGGCCCCTGCGACAGGCCCTACCAGGCCCAGAGCGTCGTCGGCAACGACGACCCCCGGGACACCGTCTCCTACGGCTGGCACCTGGAGCGCTGGAGCCCCGGCCTCCGCCGCTGGCAGACCTACCTGGGCACCTGGTCCGGCTTCACCGGCGAGAGCCAGACCGTCGAGTGGCAGCCCAGGGTCGTCAACAACCCCGGCTGGTATCGCGTCGTGCTGTCGGTCTCCGGCGACACCCCGCTGCGCAGCGAGAAGTTCCTCGTCAGCTGCTGATCCGCCCGTTCTCCGGCCCTCCCCGGTGCCGGCCCCCCGGAAGGGCCGGCCCCCCGGAAGGGCCGGACCTGGGAGGAGCGGGCCTTCGGGAAGGGACGGACCCCGGAAGAGCCGGACCCCGGGCAGGGACGACTCCGGGAAGGGACGACTCCGGAAGGAGGCCGGCCCGGGAAGGTCCGGCCTCCCGGAAGGCGGGTTCCCGGAAAGGATCAGCCGCCGAGGGAGCGCTGTGCCGCCTCCACCCACCGGACCACGCCGACCCGCTCGGCCACCGCGAGGGCGTTCTCGTAGTGCGGCTTCACCGCGTCGGTGAAGCCCAGTCGCAGCGCCAGGTCACCCAGGGTCAGGGCGACCGGCCAGAGCGCCACCACCCCGGTTCCGGCACCCGCGATCCGGTCGGCGAACGGCTTCAGCGTGTCGTACGCCTCGATCATCCGCTCCCGGTCGTCCAGCAGCATGCCCGCGAGGGCCCGCCAGATCATCGCCAGCTCGTAGAGGAAGTCGGGACGCACGGGCGTCTTCACCGCGATCACGGCCCTGGCGTCACGGTGGTGGCCCGCCGAGGCGAGGGCCACCGCGTAGGCGTCGAGGGTCCACTTGGCCCCGCGCTGGTGCGCCTCGGCCAGCGGCTCGACCATCTCGGCGGCCTGCCCGTTCACCAGGTGCAGGCAGAACGTGGTGATCAGCGGCAGGTCCTGGCGGCCCTCCAGCATTCCGGCCTTGGCGGTCAGCCGGGCGGCGTCGCGGTAGGCGCGTTCCGCCCCGGTGAAGTCACCGGCGATCATCAGGCGCTGCCCGGCGTACCAGGCGACCACGGCGGCCGGCGCGGACAGGCCGTACTGCCTGGCCAGCCGCTCGGCGGTGGCCACGTGCGCGTCGGCCTCGGCGAACGCGCCCGAGGCGGCCGCGCACTCCATCAGCACCAGGTGGGCCAGGGCCTGCACCGAGATCTGCCCGGTCGCCTTGCCGACCTCCAGCAGCTCCCTGCCGATGACCTCGCGCTCACCCACCGGGGTGATGCCGTACGACTGGCGCAGCCGCCCGCTCAGCGCGGTCGCCAGCAGGGCGGGGTCGCCGGAGCGCCGGGCCAGCTCCTCGGCCTCCAGCGAGGCCTGCTCGCCCCGGGGGGTGGCCGAACCCTCCAGCTCCAGGGCGAGCGTGGCCAGCAGGCTCGCCCGCAGTGACTGCTCACCGGCGGGCAGCTCGACCAGCGCCTGCTCGGCGACGTCGACGATCTCCCAGGCGGTGCGCGTGAAGTCGCGGGCCATGCCCTTGTGCGGCACCGCCAGCGAGGCGGCCACCCGGGCGGTGAGCTCCAGGTTGCCCAGCGGCAGTGCCGCGTCCATCGCCTCGCGCCGCCGCCTGCGGGCCGCGGCCATGTCGCCGCAGAGCGCCAGCGCCTTGATCAGCCGCAGGGTCAGCAGCAGCCGCTCCCTGGTGCTGTCGGGCGTGTGGGTGATGCCCGACCTGTCGAAGGCGGCGATGGACTGCTCCCACAGGGTGGCCGCCTCGCGGTGGGCGAAGCGACGCTCGGCCTGCTCGGCGGCGAGCCCGGCGTAGTGCACCGTCTTGGTGGCGGTCTCGCTGGTGCCCGCCGAGTCGTAGTGGTGGGCCAGCGCGGCCACGTCGCCGGGGTTCCTGCGCTCGATCACCGAGGCCACCGCGGCGTGCAGCCGGGAGCGGCGCAGGCGGGAGGCGTCGGAGTACAGGGTGTCGCGGACCAGGTCGTGGTCGAAGCGGAGCATGCCGGGGCCAGGCTCGGTGACCAGGCCGGCGAGCAGCGCCGCCTCCACCGCGTCGACCACGGCCTCCTCGTCGCCCGAGACGTCGACCAGCACGTCCACGTCGACGTCTCGGCCGATCACCGCGGCCTGCAGCAGGATCTGCTGGGCGGTGGTGGGCAGCCGGGAGATCCGCCTGCGCAGCACGTCGCGGACGCCGGAGGGCACGCCGGAGATCACCTCGGCGGCCGTCGCGCGGTCGCTCACCGCCTCGGCGTCGAGCAGGCGCACCGTCTCGCGGACGAAGAAGGGGTTGCCGCCGGTGCGCTCGACGATGCTGTTGACCGCGTCCTCGTCGACCTCGCGCACGCAGGTCGCCCTGACCAGCTCGGCCACCGCCTTGGTGTCGAGTCCCGTGAGGCCGACCCGGACGGGACCGAGCCTGGCCAGCGCGGCCAGCACGTCGGCCTGCTGGTCGCTCAGCTCGCTGTCGCGGCAGGTCACCACCAGCAGCACCCGGCTGGTGGCCAGCAGGCTCGGCAGCGCGCGAAGCAGCGCCAGCGTCTGGTCGTCGGCCCAGTGCAGGTCCTCCAGGGTCAGCAGGATCGGCGTCTCCTTGGCGACGGCGGCGAGATAGCCGCCCACCGCCCGGTGCAGCCGGAACCCGCCGGAGGCCTGGTCGTCGTCGGGCTCGGGGGCCGCGTCGTCGAGGAGTGGTGCCAGCAGCGAGGCGTACTCGCCGGGCCCGGCCGCGTTCACCAGGGTGCGCAGGATCTCCACCCAGGCCCAGCCGGGAGGCGTGGCGCTGCTGTCGGGGCAGGCGCCGGAGGAGATGCCCCACCCGTCGTCGGACAGCCGTTTGATGAGCTGGCGGACCAGGGTGGTCTTGCCCGCGCCCGCGTCGCCGCTGATGATCGCGACGGTGAAGCGGCCGGTCCTGGCCGCGGCGGTGGTCAGCCTGCCCAGCTCGGCGTCGCGGCCGACGAACGGCTCGGGCTCAAGCGGGGGAAGCTCCACCTGGGCCACCGTGGGCCTGGGCGGCCAGGTCTCCGTGGCCACCTGCTGGCGCTGCCTGGACGGCGGTGGGGCGGCGAGCTGCAGGCCGGGATCCTGGGACAGGATGTCGGACTCCAGCTTGCGCAGCGCGGGGCCCGGGTCGATGCCCAGCTCGTCGGAGAGGATCGTGCGCGCCCGGCGCAGCGCCGCCAGCGCGTCGCCCTGCCGCCCGCAGCGGTACAGGCCCAGGGCGAGCAGCCGCCAGCCCTCCTCGCGGAGCGGGTGCTCGGTGGTCAGCGCCTCCAGGTCGGGCACGGACTCGGCGGGCAGGCCCATCCGCAGGCCGCTGTCGGCGTGCCGCTCGCGGGCCACCAGGCGCAGCTCGGTCAGCCGGTTGACCTCGGCCTCCGCCCACGGCTGGTCGGCGAAGTCGGAGTACGGGGTGCCGCGCCACAGGCCCAGGGCCTTCTCCAGGCGGGCCCGCGCGGAGGCGGGGTCGTCGCCCTCCAGGTGCTCTCCCGCGGTGCGGACCAGTGTCTCGAAGCGGAGCGCGTCGACCTGGTCGGGGGCGGCGCGCAGCGCGTAGCCGGAGGCCACGGTCACCAGCAGCCGGTTGGGGCCCCCGCGTGGGCGCCCCGGCTCCAGCACCCTGCGCAGCCGGGAGATGTAGACCTGAAGGCCCGACTGGGCACCCTTGGCCGCGTCGTCGGCCCACAGGTCGTACAGCAGGGAGTCGACGGGAACGACCTGCCCGCGCGCGACGAGCAGGCGTGCCAGAACCGCACGTTGACGAAGCCCGCCCAGGTCGAGCTCGTTTTCACCGGAATGCGCCTCGACCGGGCCGAGAACTCGGAAAGCCACCATGTCAGCCGCCACGCTATGCGGGCCTTCCAATCGCATACAAGGTATTTCCCAATCTAGCGGCTGATCGGCTCCTTTTCAGGGGCCGGTGCGGCGTTCTCGCGCCTGCGCATGAACGTCCACGCGCCCAGCGCCAGCCCGCCGAAGGGGATTTCGACAGTGTAGGTCCAGAACCCGAAAAGCAGGGCGGCGGCGGTGGCGGAGTCCAGGGGCGCGCCGAAGAAGACCAGTGCGCCGATGGTTCCGGCCTCCATTATCCCCGTACCGCTGGGGGTCACCAAAGCCGTGGTCAGGACCCTGGACAGGGCGAAGGCGGCGATCGACTGCGCCAGGCCGGGGTAGGCGCCGGTGGCGTGCAGGCAGACGACGAGGATCAGCCACTGGAAGCCGAGGAAGAAGACCATGCCCAGCGTCAGCCCGGCCCAGCGGCTTCGCACGATCTCGGAGGTGTCGGTCCGCAGCTTGACCAGCGCCTCGGAGGCGGCGCGCTCGCCGGGACGGATCCGGCGGGGGAGCAGCCGGGTCAGGGCGTCGAGGCCGCGGCCCAGGACGTTCGCGGCGCGGTCCCAGTAGAGGGCGACGGTCACCAGGGCGACCAGCACCAGGATGGACAGCACCCCCACCCAGCCCGCCCTGGTCACCGAGGGGCTGAGCGGCTGCCCGCTGAACAGCAGGGCCACGATGCCCGCCGCGGGCAGCAGGAAGCGGAACAGGGTGTTCCAGACGCCGGTGGTCAGCATGGAGACCACGACACCCCGCGCGGGGAAACCCCAGCCCCTGGTCATCGCGAACGTCACCGCGACCCCGGCCGCGCCTCCGAAGGGCAGCAGGTTGCTCACCGCGCTGCCGCTCGCGTTCAGCATCAGGGCCTGCAGGTGGGTCAGCCCGGGGAGGGAGGCGGTCAGCACGAACGTGTAGGCGAGGAGGCTGAGCAGCCAGACGGTGGCCATCAGCGCGACCTCGCGGGGACCCAGCGCGGCGAACTGCGCCCCGATCTGTTCCCAGGAGACGTGCTTGCCCGTCAGAGCCGCCACGACCTGGGGCATGAAGAACACGAGCGTGGCGGCCAGTGCCAGCGACACGACCGACAGCCCGACCTGGAGCCACCTGCTCTTCATGCGACACGCCCGCTCTTCATCCGGCACCCCCGACCAAGTCTGCCGGTCCCCTCCTCATCCTTTGGGAGGAACTTCGAAGGGGTGCCTCAGCCGGGAGCCTAGAGGGGCGTCCCTGCGGACGTACCACTCGGTGCCGAAGACGAGGCGGTAGAGAGGCTGGGGGATCTTGAGCATGACCCCGAGCGTGCGGGTGTCGGCGCCGGTGGCCTGGGAGGCGTGGGCGGCCATGCTCGCCCGTTTCTGGCGGGCGAAGCGCCGTACGGCGATCCGGTGGGTGATCACCTCGCCGGGGGAGTACGCCCGCTCGAAGGCCCGGATGTCGAGCTGCGGGTAGAACCTCCTGGCGAGCCGCAGCCCCCGCAGCAGGGGGTCGCGGTTGACGGTGGCCTCCAGCACGATCGGGGTCTTCGCGATCTCGGCCGCCCGGCCGCCGACCCGGTGCACCTGGACGTGGTCGGGGTGACCGTAGCCGCCCGCCGGATCGTAGGTCGTCAGCAGGTCGGCCTTCTCCTCGGTGAGGATGGCGGCCAGCCGCCGGGCGGCCTCCTCGGCGTCGGCGTCGATGAAGGCGTCGTCGGGCCTGTCGTCGGCGACCCCGCCGCCGGGCGCGAGCCCGGAGTCGCCGTAGCCGAGGTTCACCACGCGGGCGCAGCCGAGTGCCGCGGCCGATTTGTACAGCTCGGCCATCCGGGCGGCGCCCAGCGCCTCACCGGGCTCCAGGTCGGCCTGGCCACGCTCTCCCGAGGTCGCCACGACGAGCACCACCCGATGGCCCTCGGCGGCGAGCATCGCCATGGTGCCCGCGGTCAGCAGGGCCTCGTCGTCGGGATGGGCATGAAAGAACACTGCTGTCTTGACGCTGCTGATCAGGCTCACTCCGTTCGCGCGACTCGGACGCGCCCTCGCGGGCACGCACAGGCATGATCTCACGCGGGTCTACGCTGGCACGGTGAGGATCCTCCACATCAGTGACTGTTACCTGCCGCGCCTCGGCGGGATCGAGGTGCAGGTCGCCGATCTGATCCGGACACAGCGAGAGGCGGGCCACCACGTCGAGGTGGCGACCGCCACCCCGGGGGAGAGCCTTCCCGGGGTGCACAGGATCGTCGCGAGATTGCCCTTCGACCTGCCGGTCCACCCGTTCGGGACGGGACACCTGCTCCGCCTGATGAGGGCGCGGCGCCCCGACGTGGTGCACGTGCACACGGGCGCGGTCTCGCCGTTCGCCTGGATGGGCGTGCGGGCGGCGACCCGCGTCGGCCTGCCCGTGGTCGTCACCGTGCACAGCATGTGGGACCCGGTCACGAGGGCGGTCTACCGGGGGTTGCGGCTGCTGTTCGGGTGGCACCGCTGGGGGCTGGTGGGCACCGCGGTGAGCGAGGCCGCGGCCCTGCCGATCCGCGCGGTGGCCGGGCCCGGCGTGCCGGTGCACGTGGTCTCCAACGGCCTGGACATCTCCGGCTGGCGCTCCGCGCCCCTCCCTCCGGCTCCTTCTTCGCCCCCCTCCGATCCCGTACGGCCCGAGCCGGGCGATGATCCCGTCCGGTCCGCGCGGGAAGGTCCCGTACGGCCCGAGCCGGTGCACGTCGTCGCGGTGGGGCGGCTCGCGCCCCGCAAGCAGCCGGTCCGGTTGCTGAAGCTCCTGCGGGAGGCCCGCGCCCAGGTGCCCGGGGAGACGCCGATGCGGGCGACCGTCGTCGGGGACGGTCCGGCCCGGTCGCAGATGGAGCGGTATCTGAGGGCCAACGGCATGACCGGCTGGGTCTCGCTCCCCGGCCGATACAGCCGCGACCAGATCCGCGAGCTGCTCGCCTCGACGGACGTGTTCGTCGCCCCCGCGCCCCGCGAGTCCTTCGGGCTGGCGGCGCTGGAGGCCAGGGCGGCGGGGGTGCCGGTGGTGGCGCGTGCGCAGAGCGGGGTGGCCGACTTCGTGCGTCCCGGCAAGGAGGGGCTGCTCGGGAGGAGTTTCGACGACCTGGTCGCGTCGGTGGCCAGGCTGGTCCGCGACCGCGAGCTGCGCGAGTCGATCGCGGCGAACAACCGGGAGACCGAGCCCGTCCGCAGTTCCTGGCCCGCGGTGCTCGAAGGCTTCGAACGCTGCTACGAGCAGGCCCGCGCCCCCCGGACCTGACGGACCTGACGCGCGAGGCCGGGTGGGGGCCAACGGGTGAGGCCCCTGCCGCGCGGTGGCAGGGGCCTCGGTGGAGATCGTCGGTACGGCCGCCGCGCCGCACTGCCCCCCGCAGGCGGAGCGGCGGCCGTACCCGGGGTGCCTGCTGTCACCAGGAGGCACGGGTCCGGATTCGTCTAGGAGCAGGCCGCGGCGAGCTTGGTGCTCGCCTCCTGGGCCTTCGTCGCCAGCGAGCTCACGGCCGTGGCGGCCGCGGCCGGGTCGTTGGCGTCGATCTTGACCGACTCGAACGACGTGGCGAGGTCGTTGAGGGCGGTGGCCACCTCGCCGTCGGCCGTGCCCGCCAGCGCCTTGAGGTCGGCGGCGAGCTTGGCGGTGGCGTCGTTGTACTTGGTGAGATCACCGGCGCTCGCCGTGGCGGCGGTGGTGAAGTCCGCGAACGGCTTCGACCAGGCGGCCTCGGTGCAGACCGCGCTGTTGGCGGACGCGCCACAGGCGGCGGTCATCGATATGAGAGCGAATCCCGCTGCGGTGACGGCGAGGCGGCGGGAGGAGAGAGCGCGGAACATTTTTGCCTTTCATTGCATTTCGTGACAGTTAGAACTCTAGGCAGTTCCCTTGCGGGCCGCTTTCATAATGCTTACAGCAGGGGCCTGTGTGACCCGATGTGATTCCGCCCCTGCGGTGGGTAAGAGCGGGGTATGGCTGAGGCGATCGTCGATCCTGGCTCCGGTCAGCACTCGCTCAAGCGGGTCATCGGGCGCAAGGTCCTGCTCGTGTTCGTGGTGGGCGACATCCTCGGGGCGGGGATCTACGCCCTGGTCGGGAAGGTCGCCGGACACGTCGGCGGGGCGCTGTGGGCGCCCTTCCTCGTGGCCTTCGTGCTGGCGGCGCTGACGGCGACCGCTTACGCCGAACTTGTCGGCAAATATCCCAAAGCTGCCGGTGCCGCGCTTTATGCCAATAAAGCGTTCAATATCCCCTTTGTCACGTTTATTGTGGCGTTCGCGGTGCTGATGAGCGGGATCACCTCGGCGAGCGCCGCCGCGCGGGCCTTCGGCGGCGACTATCTCGCGGAGTTCGTCACACTGCCGGTCGTCGTCGGCGCGTTCATCTTCCTCGGCCTGATCACGCTGGTGAACTTCGCCGGCATCTCCGAGTCCATCAAGGTCAACGTGGTGCTGACGATCATCGAGGCGTTCGGCCTGCTGGTCATCATCGCGATCGGGATCTTCGCCCTGGCGTCCGGTGACGGCGATCCGGGGCGGGCCCTGGAGTTCCACCCGGCCAACGGCGCCTTCCTCGGCATTCTGGGAGGTACGGCTCTCGCCTTCTACGCGCTGCTCGGCTTCGAGGACTCGGTCAACCTTGCGGAGGAGGCCAAGGACCCGCAGCGCGACTTCCCCCGCGCGCTCTTCGGCGGCCTGACCGTCGCGGCGATCATCTACATGGGGGTCGCGTTCACGGCGACCATGCTGGTCGACACCAAGACGCTGACGAGCTCGTCCGGCCCGTTGCTGGAGGTCGTCAAGGTCGCCGGGCTGACGTTCCCGCCCAAGCTGTTCGCCCTGATCGCGCTGCTCGCGGTGGGCAACACCGCGCTGATCAACATGCTCATGGCCTCGCGCCTGGTCTACGGCATGGCGCGTGAGGGGATCGTGCCGCGGGCCTTCGCGGCGGTCCATCCGACGAGGTCCACCCCGTGGGTGGCCATCGTCTTCACCGTGGGCGTCGCGGCGGTGCTGGTCGCCACCGGCGACGTGGGCGATCTCGCCGACACCACGGTGCTGCTGCTGTTGTGCGTCTTCACGATGGTCAACGTGGCCGTGCTGGTCCTTCGCAAGGACCGCGTGGACCACGAGCACTTCCGGGCGCCGAGCTGGATGCCGGTCCTGGGAGCGGTGGTCTGTTTCGTCCTGGCGCTTCCGGTCACCGGAAGAAGCGGAGACGTCTATCTTCGCGCGGGGGTCCTGCTCGCGATCGGGGTGGTCCTCTGGTTCGTCAACCGGCTGTTCCTGTCAGAAGGGCAGAGCCCGTCCTGAGGGGGTGCGGAGGTCCAGAGCGATGGGTTTCCGTGGCGGTCGGGGCTTTTGGAGGATAAGAACCTTTTTCATGTGATACTCCCTCTTTGTTGGAGTTTGAGAGAGACTACGTCAACTGACCGACTTTTTCACTGATTTTTTACCAAGCGTGTGCCGATCCGTGCTGGCCGGGCGGTGTGCGGGCGTGCCGGGGCCATGTGATCGCGAGGATGCGGGCGGTGCCCGGAGCGGAGGTCTGGCCTCCGGTGTCCCGGCTGTGGCATCGAGGGCTCTGTCGTGGCGTTTGGGGGCAATAGTCCGCCATGTCCGCAGAGTAAAAGGCCTATGTTTCCGGCAGGGACATCGTTTGTTCCAAGTCCGCGACCTCGGCGCCGTACGGAAGGGCATCGGCCGCGATCTCGGACGGGAAGCCGGCGATGATCGGCGACCTCTGTGACCCCGGTGGAGTCGGTGATCCCGGCGGTCCCAGCGGCTTCAGGGGTTTTAGCGGTCTCAGCGGTTCCGGCGGCCTCAGCGGCGGAGCACGAAGGCCTTCTCGTCGTCGCCCACACCGACCGAGCCCACCGCCCACAGTGTGCCGCTGCCCGGCACCCGGGTCAGGACGGTGCCGCCGACGTCGTCGGTCTCGTCGTACTGCTGGGTGGTGGTGTAGGCGCGAAACAGCGGACCGTACTCGCGTGACCAGGTGGTGCCGTCGAAGTGGAGGATGAGCACCTGTCCGGCGTGGTCGGCGTCGACGCCGCTGATCCACAGGTCGCGGGGGCCGGAGGCGGTGACCCCGTGCAGGCTTCCCCGGGAGACCGGCACCTCCACTCGCGTCCAGCGGGTCCCGTCCCAGCGCATGACGAGCGGCCGTGTCCCCTCGCCGGCCCGCGCGTCCGCCGGGGTGTTCGGGCCGGTCCCCGGCGGCGTCTCCGGAGGGGCCGAGACCTGTCCGACCGCCCACACCTCCGACGGCGAGACCTGCCAGACCCGGTTGAGACGGCCGCCCGGGATCTGAGGCGTCTCCAGGCTCTCCCACGATCCGGCCGTGCCGTGCCAGACCAGCGGGGTGCCGGTCTCGCTCGTCCCCACCGCCCAGACGTGCCCCTCCCCGGAGGTGATCGCCTCGAAGGTGCCCCCGGTGCTCAGCGCGTTGCGGAACTCGCCGCCCGCCCATTCCAGGACGACCGCGCCGGAGGGGCCGTTCGCGGCGAACCACGTGTCGCCGCCGCTCGTCGCGACGCCCGCCAGCCGGTAGTCCTCGGCCACCCCGAAGGGCCGGTGCGGGGCCCACGCCCGCCCGTTCCAGTGCGCGGCGAACGCGCTCGGGCCGTTGCCCACCACCCACACGTCGTCGGGCCCGGCCGCGCCGACCCC
Organism: Streptosporangium sp. G11; assembly: GCF_051192615.1. Classification (NCBI taxonomy): domain Bacteria; kingdom Bacillati; phylum Actinomycetota; class Actinomycetes; order Streptosporangiales; family Streptosporangiaceae; genus Streptosporangium; species Streptosporangium sp. G11. The sequence continues at coordinate 166,746 of NZ_JBPJUQ010000001.1, read as the reverse complement.
CTCCAGGTGGTGGGCACCGGCCTCCTCGCCCAGGGGGACCTCCCGCCAGCGGCTCCCGTTCCAGCGGAGGACGGCGGGCGTGCCCTCCCGGTCCTCCGCGCTGTCCTGGTATCCCACGGCCCAGGCGTCGCGCGGACCGGTCGCCGCCACGTCGAGCAACGCCGTGCCGCCCGAGAGCCTCGCGCCCCCCACGGCCGCCCATTCGGCGGACGCGGCGACCGCCCCGGTCGCCGCGGGGCTCGCCGAGAGGTTCCGCGGGGTGGGAATCGGGGAGGTCGAACCGGGGGAAGGGGGGATCGGCGAGGCCGTGTCGACCGGCGCCGCGGTGGGCTTGGGCACCGCCGGAGCCGCGCCGCACGCGGCGGTCAGGAGCGCTCCGACGACCATGACCGCCACCGGGCGCGCTTTCACCATGTCACCATTGTTCCGCATGCCTCCGTAGTCCGGCCGTGCCCGCCATGATTAGAACCTCCTGAATCGGGCACCGGGGACGTAGGCGGGAGAGGATGCCGATGTCGAAGGCCGAAGGGGACGAGAGATTCCGCGTCCGAGCCGACAAGCACAGCCATTTCACCGCCCTGCACGCGGTGGGGGCACTGGACTACGGGTCCTCCCCGCTACTGAAAGAGCAGGCCGACGTCGCGCTGGGAGCGACGGACCATCCGCGCCTGGTGATCGACCTCACCGAGGTCACCTTCTGCGACTCCACCGGGTACGGCGTGCTCATGTACGCCCTCACCCGAGTCCGCCGGGTCGCGGGCTCACTCGTCCTCGTCGGCCCCTCCACCGTGATGAGGCAACGGCTGAGGCGTCTCGGGGTGGCCGAGTTGTTCGACACCCGGCGCACGGTCGAAGAGGCGATGGAGGCGTTCCCCAAAACAACGTGAACGGGGGTGCTGCTCCACATCAGGGCGATCCGGGCCGTATGAGACAGTTATCGTTGCTTGGGCAAAGGGTCGGTCAAAGGGTTGGTCATGTTCGTGGGAGATGAGCCGGAGTCGGTTTTCACCGCCACATCCGGACTGCACGGTACGACGCTCGTCGTGCGGGCGAGTGGAGAGCTTGATCACTACCACACGCTGGTTCTGCGCGAGGAGATGGGAAGAGCGTGGGCTTCCCTGCCTTCGTCGATGCTCATCCTCGACCTGTCGGCCCTGACCTTCTGTGACTCCTCCGGGATCGGCGAGCTGCTCCAGGTGCGCCACCAGGGCCTGACCAAGGGGGTGCGGGTCATCCTTACCGGCGTTCAGGGCAATCTGGCCCGGCGGCTCAACCTCGCCGGCCTGATCCAGGTGTTCGAGGTCCTCCCCTCCGTGGCCGACGCGCTCGAGGTGGCCTGAGGCCCCGGTGGCCCGAAGTTCCGGGGTGATCTTGATCTGAGACTCCGAGGCGGTCTACGGGCGGACGAAGCCCTCCCGGCCGCTGCGACGGCGTGCTGTACGACGTGGACGGCGCGTCCGTAGCCGACTCCCGCATTCTCTTCGAGACCGGCCCGTCGCCGCGCTACCGCCTGTCGAAGACCGGCATCCGCCTGGACCCGCTCACCGCCACCGGCACCCACTGCCCGTAGCAGGTACTTTCGGGCAACCTTCCTTCAACCTCTGCTCTCGGCATGACAATCGACCAGACCAGGGGGCCCGACAATAAGCTCGTGATGGAGGTCTGCCACATAGGCTTGGTCTAAGTAAGATTCAATATTACTAAGGTGTGATCGATGGAGTTCGCCGGCAGGGCCTTCGACCTCGGCCAGTTGGACGCGCAGCTGCGGCTTGTGCTGGAGGGGAAGGGAGGGACCCGAGGCCGGGCGGTGATCGTCACCGGCCGCAGGCGGGTGGGCAAGTCACGCCTGGTGCAGGAGTTCTGCGATCGTTCCAGCCTGCCGCACGTCGTCTTCCAGGCGACGAGAGGGCGCAGTCCCGTCGCGGAGCGAAGCGACTTCGCGGAAGCCATCGCCTGCTCCGGGCTCGCGGGTGGCGATCTTGTCCGGGGGGCTGTGCCACAGGACTGGAACCACGCACTGCGGTCCCTGGTGCTGGCCGCGGGTGACGAGACCCCGTGCATCGTCGTTCTTGACGAGGTCCCGTGGTTGATCGAGCAGGATGGAGAGTTCGAGGGGGCTCTGCAGACGATCTGGGACAGATATCTGTCCACCCGGCCCATCCTGTTGATCCTGGTCGGGAGTGACCTGTCGGTGATGGAGTCTCTCCAGGAGTATGGCCGCCCGTTCTTCGGCCGGGCCGCTCGTATGACGTTGAAGCCGCTTGATCTTCATGACGTCGCCGACATGACGGGGCTGCCCGCCGCTGACGCCGTGGACGCGCTGCTCATCACGGGAGGTTTCCCCGAAGTGGTCCGCTCGTGGGAGCGGGGTCTGGCCAGGATCGATTTTCTGCGCGATAGTCTCGCCAGCCCACTGTCCGCTCTTCTCGCCGCCGGGGAGCTGTCCCTGCTCGGAGAGTTTCCGTCGGCGACCCATGCCCGGGCCGTGCTGGAAACCATCGGGGCCGGAGAGCGCACCTTCAGCGCGATCGCCGCCAACGTGGGAGGAGCGACGCCGTTGCCGTCCGGCACCCTGGCGCCGATCCTCACGAACCTGGTCGCCAAACGAGTGGTGGCGGCCGACCTTCCCCTCTCCGATCGGCCCGACACCAAGAACAAGCGATACCGGGTGGCCGACCACTATCTCCGGTTCTGGCTCGCGTTCCTGCGGCGGGCCATCGCCGACAGCGAGCGGGGCCGGCCGGATCTGGCGTTGCGGCGGATCGAGCGTTCGTGGGCGACCTGGCGAGGTCGCGCGGTGGAACCGCTCGTACGCGATTGCCTGGCCAGGATGCTTCCAGACGATGAATGGCCCGATACCGAGGCCGTGGGCGGGTGGTGGAACCGGCAGAACAATCCCGAGATCGACCTCGTGGGCGCGGACCGCGGACCTGTCGCGAGCCGGATCCACTTCGTCGGATCGATCAAGTGGCTCGACGCGCGGCCCTTCGACCGTCACGACTACGACAACCTGGTTCAGGGCTCCGCCGCCGTCCCCGGCGTGACCACCGATACGCCGAAGGTGGCGGTGTCCAGAGCGGGGTTCGAACCAGGACTTCCGCTGGCCGAGGCCTGGACCCCGGAGGATCTGCTGGCGGCGTGGCAACACTGAGAGAACTGCCCGGCACCAGGACCCGCCGCCCGTACAAGAAGCAGGCGGAGTGCTGGGGCGTGAACGGTTGCGCGGACCTGGTTCTACCGGAACCCGTTGGAGGAGAGTCGGCGGGTCGCCGGGGTGGTCTCCTTCCACAACGAGAAGGTCGACGTCTCCGTGGACGAGGTTCTCCAGGACCGCCCGGTGTCCGCGTTCGCCCGATCAGGTCAGTACGTCGAACGGGTTGACGACGGACACCCCCGTGCCGGCGAAGTCCTTGAGGTTCCGGCTGACCAGGGTCCAGCCGTTCACCCTGGCCGTCGCGGCGATCAGGCCGTCCGTGGTCGGGAGGGGCCGTATGGCGTTCAGTCGTCCCCACTCCTCGGCGATCTCCGGGGTGACGGGGGCGATGCGGTCGCCGAACTGCCGGTGAAGGCTGTGGAGCCAGCGCTCCAGGGTGGTTGCCTGCACCGGGTCACGGCGTCTGCGGAGTTCGACTCCGCAGCGGATCTCACCGACCGTCAGGCTGCTGAGATGGAGGGTGGGTCCGTGAGCCGCGGCGATCCACTCCTTGACCTGGAAGCTCCCGTTTCGCTTCCGCGCCTCGGAGACCACGTTCGTGTCGAGGAGGTAGCCGATGCCCATCAGTCGAGCTCGACCTCTCGGGGAAGGTCCTGGTTCCGGGGGAACTCGACGTCGTCGTCCCAGTCGGGATCGGAGAGAAGGAACCGTGCGAAGTCGGGGGCGTCACCCCTGAGGCGACGGTATTCGGCGATGTCGATGACGACGGCCACCTCTTCTCCGTGCCGGGTGACCACCTGAGGGCCCTCGTTCACCGCACGCCGTACGACCTCGCTGAAGCGCTGTTTCGCCTCCTGGACCTGCCACCCGCCCATGACCGTCCCCCTGTCTAGTCTGTCTAGACCCAGATTAGCTCCGACATGGGATCGCGCGGATGATTCTCGCTCCTGCCCGATGGTTGTCGCCTGACAGATGATCCTCGTTCTTCTCGCGGCCTGCCGAAGGAACGCTCGGCGCCGCGGCTCGCCTGATCCTCGGGGGAGTCCCCGGTGCGTCAGGCGGCGGCCTGGGTGGCGTGCTCCTGCCGCAGCCGGACGCCGGCGACGCGTCCCTCGCGCTCGCGGAGGATGGTGCGGAGCACCCGCAGGCCGTCGCGGACGGCGTTCAGGTTGCTGGTGCCGTGGATGCGGCTGCGCTCGTGGCTGGGGACCTCGCGGATGACGAGGCCGGCCTGGGCGGCGCGGATGTTCATGAGGGTCTCGATCTCGAAGCCGTCGCAGTCGAGGTCGAGCGCGTCGAGGTGGCGGGCCCAGAAGGCGTTGTAGCCGTAGCACAGGTCGGTGTAGCGCGTGCCGTACAGCCGGTTGGTCATCTTGGTCAGCATCGTGTTGCCGAGCGAGCGGATCGGGCTGATGTCGTCCGAGCCTCCGCCGGGGGCGCAACGGGAGCCCTTGGCGAAGTCGGCGCCCTCGACCAACGCGGTCACGAAGGCGTGGATCTCCCGGCCGTCGGTGGACCCGTCGGCGTCGATCATGACGATGATGTCACCGGTCGCGGCGGCGAAACCCTCCGTGAGAGCGTTGCCCTTCCCCCTGCCGGTCTGGCTGACGACGCGCAGTCCGGGACGGAGAGCCTTGGCCACGGCCACCGTGTCGTCGGTGGAGTTGCCGTCGACCAGGATCACCTCGTCGATCCAGGACGGCAGGGTCGCGAAGACGTGGGGAAGGTTCTCCGCCTCGTTCATGGCGGGGACGACCACGCTGACACTGAAGGCGAAAGGGGCGCTTTTCATGGTCACAAGGTCTACCGAACCGCCTGCAGAACACTTGAAAGCCTCTTGCAAGTCCCTACATGACGGAGGATCGTGCCTCTTGACCTCCCCTTGGGGGCAGCGGGAAGGTCTCTTCGCCGACTGCTCCAAGGGGAGGCGCGAGCCGATGGGGATTCGTCAGGGCCGTCAGAAGGGGAGCGTACGACCCGAGGGGCTGCGCAGATCGAGCGGCACCGGCTCACGGGGCGGACGCGGACGTTGCACGACCAGGATCCTTTTCACGGTGCCGCTCCATTCTGGGCTTGATCACCGGGTGTTACCCATGCCAAGCCCAAGAATCACCTATCTCCGAATCACATGAAGAACACTGGCCACGCGCTCCGCGGCCGTCGCGACGTCCTCGGCGTGGCCGATACGCCCCGCCCAGGACAGCCAGAACCACCACTCGCCGTCCTCCTCGTGGGCGGCGAGCACGTCCTCGGTCCTGGCGGGGGCCATGGGGTTGATCACATGAAGCCGTGGATAAAGTCCCGCGGTCGACCTCAGCCGTACCTGGAAGGCGTGCGCCTCCAGCTGGGCGGCCAACCGACGCAGGTGGTCGATACCCTCGCCGCGCTCTGTCATCATCCGGATCACTCCTGGCGGACACTCGTGACTTGCTTCTCTGCAGAGTGCGGTTTTGTGGCACTTGAGGCAATCGGTCCCTCCTCAATCCCCCTCGGGATCAGTGGAATAGACCGGAAAGTCGTTGATGTTCCGTGGGGAAACCACGAATAAACGGAAGGTCGCGCACAGCCGCGTTTACGCTGGGGTGCGCGCTTGTTAATGTTGTGTAAACAGCGACCGAGAGGGGCGCCGTGGCTCGAGGCGAGCATTCGCCGGCGTGTGCGCGACGCTGGCGCGAGCAGGCGGCGTCCAGGCAATGGACCCACTGGCAGACCGCGCAGGCCGTTCACGGCTGCTGCGGGGTAAGCCTGCTCAAGGCACACCGGCTGGCCAGGGGATGGTCGGCCAGGCAGTCCGTGCAGGAGCTGGAGGAACTCTGCGAGCGCCAGGACCTGGGCGAGGCGCGGGCCAGCATCGACCTGCTCAACGCCTGGGAGAACAACCGGGCACGACCGCGCCCGCAGACCATCGATCTGCTGGCCCGACTGTATCGCGCGAACGCCGTCAGGCTGGGCCTGGCCGGAGATTACTGCGAGGACGTCGAGGGCGCCAAGGTCGTGGTCGTCACCGGCGGTGAGACCCGCACCCCGTACCAGACGGAGGAGCGGGAGCGGCCCGAGGACGACATCGAGCGGCGGGCGCTGTTCCACCACGCTCTGCTCGGGTCGCGGTCCGTGATGAGCGGCCGGCTGCTGGCCGAGGTCGAACGGACCCGCCAGGACCTGGACCGTACGCTCGCCGTCGCCACCGTCTCCGAGGAGCAGCTCGACCGGCTCGACGAGCAGGTGCTGCGCTACCGGCGCGAGTACATCAGCAGCGCGCCGGTGCCGATGCTCTACCGGCTCATGCTGGAGCTGTCGGACGTCCGCATGCTCTCGCTGGCCCGCCAGCCCGCGATGGTCCAGCGCCGCCTGCTCAACGCCACCGTCATGCTGGCGCTGCTGTCGGCCGACGCGCTGATGAAGCTCGGCGACACTCGCCAGGCCCACGCCTGGTACGGCACCGCGCGCAACGCCTCCGACGACATGGGTGACGTGCGGCTGCGCGCCCTCGTCCGGGCGCAGCAGGCGATGCTCCCCTACTACTACGGCGACCTGGCCGAGACCGTGCGGCTGGCCCGCGAGGCCAGGATGCTCGCGGGCAGCGCGCCCAGCTCCCCCGCGGCGCTCGGCGCGGCGGCGGAGGCGCGGGCGCTGGCCCGGATGGGTGAGCACAAGGCCGCCAGGGTCGCGCTGGCCGAGGCGGAGCGGATCTTCGCCAGGATGCCCCCAGAGGGCCACGACCACCTGGCGTTCCGCTTCTCCGAGCGGCGGCTGCAGTTCTACCGGATCGGCACACTGATCGAGCTGGGCGAGGACGTCGACTGGAACCCGGGGCCCGCCGGGCCCTCGATGCCGTACGCCATCGACCCGGTTCTCCTCCTGCTCGACCAGGCCGCGCACCTGGTCCGCGACGGCAAGATCGACGACGCCTGCCACCTGGCGGAGAAGGCGCTGCTCCAGGTCCCGCCGGAGCACCGCACCTCCATCGTGCTCAACCGCGCGCGGGCGCTGCTGTCGGAGGTGCCGCAGGCCAGGAACAGGGCGGCGGCGGTGCGACGCCTGAACGACCTCGTCACCGGCGCGGCACCGGTCAGCTGATGAACTCGCTCGCCGAGGAGGCGTTCACCGTCCTGCGGGAGGTCTGTGAGGACCTCGGCATCGACCACAGGGACGCGGAGCTGCTGAGGGTGCGCAGCAACGCCGTCTTCAAGCTGCGCAGCGAGATCGTCGTCAGGATCGCCACCGCTCCCAACGCGCTGACCCGGCTGCCGCTGGTCCTCGCGGTGGCCCGCTGGCTCGCCGAGCAGGGGTTCCCCGCGGTGCGCCCGGCCGACGAGATCTCCGAGCAGCCCGTGGTGCACGAGGGCAGGGTCGTCACCTTCTGGCACTACGTTCCGGCCAGCGGCCGTCCCACCACCACGGAGCTGGGCGAGATCCTGCGCAGCCTGCACCTGCTGCCGGTGCCGCCCGTGGCGTTGAGGCGGTTCGTCGACCCGCTGTGCGAGGTGCGTCGCGCCGTGGACCGCTCCGAGGAGCTCACCCCCTGCCAGCGGGCCTGGCTGCGCGACCGCATCGCGGAGCTGACGGAGCGCTGGTCGGACCTCGGCATGGACGGCTCGCCGGTGCTGCTGCACGGCGACGCGTGGATCGACAACCTGCTGCGCTGCACGGACGGCCACGTGGTGCTCTGCGACTGGGACGGCGTCGCGGTCGGCCCCCGCGAGTGGGACCTGGTCCACACCTACCACGGCCAGCGGCGCTTCGGCCTGACCGCCGCCGACGTGGACGCCTTCGCCGACGCGTACGGCAGCGACCTGCGTTCCTGGCCGGGATACTCCACCCTCATGGAGGTCAGGGACATCTACGCGGTGGGCATCCACATCCGCAACGCCGCCGCCGATCCGTTCTCCCGGCGCGAGCTTCCCCGCAGGCTGAATTCCCTCACCCGAGGTGAGCAACACGCCCGCTGGTACATGGCCGAACCCGTTAGTGTCTCCCAGTAAAGATCTTCAAACGGGGGCATAGTATGCCAAAGGTCACACTGCGTAACACCTTCCATGTCCGGAACACTCCGGAGGCGCTCCATGCCCACCTGAGCCAGCCGCAGAGCTACGTGGGGCTCTCGCCGATGGTGGTCGCGGTCAAGGACGTCGAGCGGGACGAGTCCGGGACCCGCTACACCTCGGTGGAGCGGTTCAGGTTCCTCGGCTTCGTCAAGTACGACAACATGATCAAGGTGACGCTGCGGAGCACGCCGCGAACCGTCGAGGGCGAGGTCGACAGCCCCGGCGGCGTGCGCCTGGACTACCGGTTCACCCTCAACGAGAAAAACGGGGGCACCGAGGTCGAGGACATCCTCGTGGTGCACGCCTGGGCCAGGCCGCTGCTGGGCTACGCCGCGAAGAAGGCCCGCGAGGTGCAGCTCGCCCGCGCCGGGGTCCTGGCCTCTCGCCTGGGCTCCGCCCCCTAGGTTTCCGTCATGCTCCCGGCGGCGGGACCGGCCGGCCGGGACCTAGGGTGGGACGCGTGAGGGCGCCCACGGTCACCGGGAAGGTCATGGCCATCCTCGGCGCGTTCCTGCCGGGAGACGTGCGGCTGACGCTCACCGAGATCTGCCGCCGGGCCGAGTTGCCCCCCGCCACCGGCCACCGGCTGGTCAAGGAGCTGGTGGAGGGCGGGTTCGTGGAGCGGCTCCCCGACGGCTCCTACCGGGTCGGGATGCTCCTGTGGCAGATCGGCGCCCAGGCCGCGGAGCCGAGGGAGCTGCGCGAGCTCGCCCTGCCGTACATGGAGGACCTCTACGCCGCCACCCGCGAGAACGTCCAGCTCGCGGTGCTCCGCGACGACCGTGCGCTGTACGTCGAGCGACTGCGCGGGCCCACCTCCGTGCCGGTCGTCTCGCGCGTGGCGGGGGAGCTGCCGCTGCACGCGACGGGCGTCGGCAAGGTCCTGCTGGCCTTCGCGGATCCGGAGACGGTGGAGCGGGTGCTCGCCCGGGAACTCACCCCGCACGCGCCGAACACGGTGGTGGACCCGGCGCGGCTCCGTACCGAGCTGGAGGAGGTCCGCAGGACCGGGGTCGCCTGCACGCTGGAGGAGATGTCGGTGGGCACCTGCTCGGTCGCGGTGCCGGTACGGGGGGCGGGCGGCCGGGTGGTGGCGGCGCTGTCGCTGGTGGCCTGGCGGCACACCGCCGATCCGCGACGGCTGGCACCGGCCGTGCTGACCGCCGCCGCCGCGCTCTCCCGCGACCTCGCCGCCGTTTTCCGCTGAGCGGAAGGGTGTGGCGTGCGGGGGTGGACGGTACGGAATGCTCGGTGCATGCGAACTCAGGTCGGGATCGTCGGCGCGGGACCCGCCGGGCTGCTCCTCTCTCATCTGCTTCATCTGCGGGGCATCGAATCGGTGGTCCTGGAGGCGCGGAGCAGGGAGTACGTCGAGCAGCGCGTGCGGGCCGGGGTGCTGGAGCAGGGCACGGTGGACGTGCTCAACGAGGCGGGTGTCGGCGACCGGATGCGCGCCGAGGGGCTGCCGCACCACGGCATCGAGCTGCGCTACGGCGGGGCCGGGCACCGCATCGCCTTCGAGAGGCTGGTTCCCGGCCGGGCCATCACCGTCTACGGACAGCAGGAGGTCGTCAAGGACCTCATCGCCCGGCGGCTGGCCGACGGAGGAAGGATCCTCTTCGACGTCCCCGACGTCGCCCTGCACTCGCTGGAGAAGGACCCCTATCTCACCTTCCGGGGTGAGCGCCTCGACTGCGACGTCATCGCCGGGTGCGACGGCTTCCACGGCGTCTCACGGCCGTCGATCCCCGAGGGGGTCCTGTCGGTCTTCCAGCGCGACTACCCGTTCGCCTGGCTCGGCATTCTCGCGCGGGTTCCGCCGTCGTCCGAGGAGCTGATCTACTCCCGCGGCGACCGGGGCTTCGCGCTGCACAGCATGCGCTCTCCGGAGATCAGCCGCTTCTACCTCCAGGTCCCCCCGGACGCCTCGCTCGACGACTGGCCGGACGAGCGGATCTGGGCCGAGCTGCGGGCCCGCCTGGAGACGGTCCCGGGGTTCGCGCTGACCGAGGGGCCGATCATCTCCAGGGACGTGTCGGCGATGCGCTCGTTCGTCGCCGAGCCCATGCGTCACGGCAACCTCTATCTCGCCGGGGACGCCGCCCACATCGTGCCGCCCACCGGCGCCAAGGGGCTCAACCTGGCCGTCGCGGACGTCCGGCTGCTGACCGCGGCCCTGGCCGAGTTCTACGCGACGGGCTCCACCGGGCCGCTGGACACGTACTCCGACAGCTGCCTGAAGCGGGTCTGGCGCGCCCAGCACTTCTCCTGGTGGATGACCACGCTGCTGCACACCTTCGATGACGACGATCCCTACGGGCGGCGGCTGCAGACCGCCCACCTCGACTACGTCACCTCCTCCGAGGCCGCCGCGACCACGCTCGCGGAGAACTACGTCGGCCTGCCCTTCGACGTCTGAGCCCGTCCGTGAACGACGAACCGCACCCGCGCCGTCCTTCCCCCGCCACTGGTGCTCGACGCGCTGCCGGGAATCTGCCGCCCGGGGCCGTCCGGCCGCTGCGAGACCGCGGCCGACGGTTCCTGCCGTTCCCGCACGGCCACATCCTCCTGCCGGTCTTCCGCGGCCTTCTCAAGCCGGGCTGGCCCCAGGGTCGACCTCGCCGGGGCGTGACGTTCCCCTCCGAGGTCGACCCGTCGAGCAGGGACACACTCGTCGCCTCGTCGGAGGGGGAAGCGGTCCCGCCGGTTCGACGCCCGCCTCCAGGCCGACCGGGAGACGGTGATCTCCGCCTCCCGAGGAAGCCCTCCCTTCCCCTTCGCCATGGAGTCAGCGCTCGGCGAGCCATGGCCGAACCCGCGGTGTCCATCTCCCGGGGGCAGGGCCTGGCCGAAGACGAGGATCACCGGGAGAGGCGGCTCAACGAGCTCGCTGATCCTTGATACGCGGGGTCACCTCTCCACGGACGACATGTTGGCGTACCGGTCGCCCCTGGCGGCTCCGGCGGGTACGGCCGCCTCAAGCGCGTCGAGCTGGTCGGCGGTCAGCGTGACGTCGGCCGCCGCGCTGTTCTCCTCCAGGTAGTTCAGCCGCTTGGTGCCGGGGATGGGAACGACGTCCTCGCCCCTGGACAGCAGCCAGGCCAGGGAGAGCTGGGCGGGGGTGCAGCCCACCTCGGCGGCGATGTCGCGGACCTTCGCGACGAGCGCCTCGTTGGCCGCCCCGTCCTCTCCGGTGAACCGGGGGTGGTGCTTGCGGAAGTCGTCGTCGGGCAGCCGGTCGGCCGGGCCCAGCGTCCCGCCGAGAAGGCCGCGGCTGATCGGCGAGTAGGCCACCAGCGCGATTCCCAGCTTTCTGGCGGCCGGGAGGATCTCCTCCTCCAGGCCGCGGGTGAACAGGGAGTACTCGCTCTGCAGGGCCGCGATCGGGTGTGTGGCGTGGGCCCTTCCCAGCGTCTCCGCGCTCACCTCCGACAGGCCGAGGTGGCCGACCTTGCCCGCGGCGACCAGCTCGGCCATGGCGCCGACGGTCTCCTCGATGGGCACCCGGGTGTCGCGGCGGTGCATGTAGTACAGGTCGATGTGGTCCACGCCCAGCCGCTTGAGCGAGGCGTCGGCGGAGCTCCTCACGTACTCGGGGCTGCCCTCGATGCCCCTGAAGGACGGGTCGTCGGTCCTGACGATGCCGAACTTGGTGGCCAGGAACACCTCGTCCCTGCGGCCGGAGATCGCCCGGCCCACCAGTTCCTCGTTGTGACCCCTGCCGTACGCGTCGGCGGTGTCGAGGAAGTTCACCCCCAGGTCGAGGGCGCGGTGGATGACCGCGGTCGACTCTGTCTCGTCGGCCGCGCCGTAGAACTCCGACATGCCCATGCAGCCGAGCCCGATGGCGGAGACCTCCGGGCCTCCCTGGCCGAGACGGCGCTTGTTCATTGCTGCTCCTGTGCGTCGTAGAAGTCGATCTTTCGATGGAGGACCCCCAGATCCTCGGTGAGCCGCGCGATCCGCGCCGTCACCCGCTCGCGGTGGGCCTCCAGGATCTTCCGCCGCTCGGCGAAGGTCTCCGGGCCCTGCCTGCGCAACTCGGCGTAGCGGCACATGTCGGCGATCGGCATGCCGGTCGAGCGCAGCTTGGTGAGGAAGCCGAGCCAGTCGAGGTCGGGCTCGGTGTAGGCGCGATGCCCGTTCGTGCTCCGGTCCACCTCGTGGATGAGCCCGATGCGCTCGTAGTAGCGCAGCGTGTGCGCGCTCAGCCCCGATTTGCGCGAGGCCTCCTGGATGGTGATCCCCATGGGGACAACCATGCTCCTTGGAGTGCGCTCGAAGTCAAGGGGGGTCCCTTCCGGGGCCGACCCTGAGGGGGAATTCCCTACTATCAGGGGTTTTTACCCAGCTCAGGGGCATATCGCGGCAGATATCCCCCTGGGGTGGGCACCACCCCGCCCCGGAGGCCGTCCGGGATCGTTCAGGGGCGGCCGGGGGCTGTCTCCGATACTCCGTGATCTTGCTTGTCGCCATCGTTGAGGCATGGGAAGCCAGACGTTCACGCGGCACAGGATGATCTTCGGCGGCTACGCGGCGATCGGCGCCGGGGCCGTCGCGATGCTCGGGCTGCACGTGGTCACCGGTCTCGACCCGGTGCACACCGTGATCAGCGAGTACGCCTTCGAGGCGGACGGCTGGCTGCTGCCCCTGTCGCTCACGCTCTTCGCCGCCGCGGCGACGATCATCGGGACCATCCTGGCCCGGCGCGGGGAGGACCGCGCGGTGGCCCTGCTGGTCGGTACCTGGGGCCTGTGCATGCTGCTGATCGGCGCCTTCCCCACCGACGAGCCCGGCGTGCCGCTGTCGATGTCCGGGGGCATCCACAGGTACGCGGCGTTCGTCGCCTTCCTGACGATGCCGATCGCCGGGCTGCTCCTCGCCAGACGGTACGCGGCCAGCCCGTACGCCCGCCCGGTCCGGCTGCTCAGCCTGGCCGCCCTGGGCGTGCTGGCCCTGGTGGTCCTGCCGTACGTGGTGCGGATGTTCGGTGTCGACCTGACCAACGACGACATCCCCGCGGGGGTGACCCAGCGGCTGGTGGTGGGCTTCGAGGTGGCGGTGCTGGCCCTGCTGGGGCTGGTGGCCGGGGCCAGGAGCGGCCGTGTCCGCCGCCGCCCGCTCCCGGCGACCGCCCATGCCTGACCGGCTCGCCTGACCGATCCGCCTGCCCGCCCGGCCCGTTCGACCGTCCCCGCGCGGGGACGGTCGAACGGGCCGGGCGGAGTGGCAGGTTGACGCTCCCGGCGCCCCGGCCTACCTTCTCAGAAAGCGACCGCTCGGTATGTCACCGCAGCCCGGTCGGACGAGCCCCGGGAGGACGCGCATGCCGGTCGTGAACACTGTCCGAGGCCCCGTCGACGTCGCCGACCTGGGGCAGACCCTCATGCACGAGCACGTCTTCGTCATCTCCCCCGAGCACGTCGACAACTACGGCAGGGATGCCTGGTGGGACGAGGAGTATCGGGTGGCCGACGCCGTCGCCAAGCTCAAAGCCGTGGCGGCCAAGGGCGTGAGGACCATCGTCGACCCGACCGTGTGGGGGCTGGGCCGCTACATCCCGCGCGTGCGGCGGGTGGCGGACCAGGTGCCGGAACTGAACATCGTCGTCGCCTCGGGGATCTACTCCTTCGACGAGATCCCGCACCAGTACGAGTACCGGGGCCCCGGCCTGATGATGGACGTTCCCGAGCCGATGGTCGAGGACTTCTCCCGCGACATCGTCGAGGGCATCGCCGGCACCGGGGTCAGAGCCGCGTTCCTCAAGTGCGTGATCGAGCGGAAGGGGCTCACCCCCGGCGTCGAGCGGATCTGCCGGGCGGTCGCCCAGACCCACCTGAGGACCGGCGTGCCGATCACCGTGCACACCAACCCCTCCACCGGGAGCGGGCTGCTCGCCCTGGAACTGTTCCTGAAGGAAGGCGTCGACCCGGCCAAAATCGTGCTCGGGCACTCGGGCGACTCCAACGACCTCGACCACCTGATGCGGCTGGCCGACACCGGGGCGACGCTCGGCATGGACCGCTTCGGGCTGGACGCCTACAACTCCACGGCGTCGCGGGTCGCCACCGTCGTCGCGCTCTGCGAGCGGGGCTACGCCGATCGGATGGTGCTCAGCCACGACAGCGCGTGCTTCATGGACTACTTCGGCGCGGCCTGGGACGACGGCATACCGCTGGCCGCGCCCAACTGGCACTTCGGCCACATCCACGACGACGTGCTCCCGGCCCTGCGTGAGGCCGGGGTCGGCGACACGCAGGTGGACCAGATGCTGATCGACAACCCTCGCCGCTACTTTTCCTGACTTTTCATTATTTGTCGTACGACTGCCATACGCTCCCGGAAAGTCGATCGACCGAGAAGGTGGAGCATGGCCGCGCGGAGCACATACCTGGAACTGTCCGAGGACGGCGGAAGCTCGCACAAGTTCTACGAGGTCGTGGTCGACGGGACCGAGGTGACGATCAGGTACGGCCGCATCGGCGAGTCGGGCCAGTGCAAGGCGTCGGCGTTCGCGAGCGCGGCGAAGGCCGAGGCGGCCGCCGCGAAGAAGATCAACGAGAAGGTCCGCCGGGGTTACGCCCCCGCCGTCCAGGGGGTGCGCCAGCGCCGCGCGGTCACCCGGCGCAGCGTGGAGAGCGCCCGCTCCACCGCCACCCAGGCGCCGGTGCTCTGGCGCTTCGCCAGCGGCGCGGCGGCGTTCGGCATCTTCGTCGACTCCGAGCGCTGCTGGGTCGGCAACCAGCGTGGCGACGTCTACACCGTCACCCACGGAGGCACCGTCACCGGCCGCTTCAAGCTGCCCGACGGGGTCAAGTGCATCGTCGGCGACGACTTCTGGATCTACGCGGGTGCCGACGACGGCAAGGTCTACGACCTCGGCGGCAAGGTCCCGAGGGTCGCGTACGAGATCGCCGAGGACGTCGACATCTACTGGCTCGACATCCACGACGGCGTGCTGGGCGTCTCCGACCGCGCCGGGCGGATCACCACGATCGACCACGAGGACGAGTTCCAGTGGGCGCGCAAGGGCAGGGGCGACTCGGCCTGGATGGTCCGTTGCGACGACGAGGCCGTCTACCACGGTCACTCCACCGGGGTGGCCCGCTACGACGCCGCCGACGGCGCGCCGGTCTGGGAGACGCCCGTCAACGGCGCGGTGCTGTTCGGCTGGCAGGAGGCCGACTCGGTCTACGCCGGAACCTCGCGCTCCACCGTGCACCGCCTGCGCAAGTCGGACGGCGCCTCCCAGGCGGTCTACCTCTGCGACGCCACGGTCTTCTCCTGCGCCACCGCCCCCGGCGGCCGGTACGTCTTCGCCGGAGACAACCACTCCTCCATCTACTGCTTCGACCAGAGCGGCGAGCGCCTGTGGAAGCTGGCCACCGGCTGCGGCTCCGCCTTCTCCATGCAGTATCTCGACGACCGCCTCTACATCGTGACCACCGACGGCACCCTGGCCTGCATCGACGCCACCGAGGAGGCGATCAGGGCGGCCCAGGACGGCACCCTTCCCGAGGCGGTCGACGTCAAGGCGTCCGCCGGGCTCGCGGTGGTGGAGCCCACCGCCGTGCTGGAGACCGTGGTGTTCGACACCGTCCCGGACACCGGTGACGGCGTGGTGCTGGAGTGCTTCCGCGAGGGCGAGCGGCTGCGGGTGCGGGTCCTCAGCGAGGGCTACGACGTGCGGCGGAACGTGCAGTTCCCCAAGGGCGTCCGCGAGGCCGGGGCCCGCTATCTCGTCGAGGGCGTCCGCTTCTCCGAGCGGGGCGGTTTCTACCGCGCGTACGGCGACATCAAGCGCCTGCTCTGATCACCCCCCGGACGGGGCGCTCGCAAAGCTGACGAAATTTTGTCAGATACTGCCGCTTCCTGACCTTTCTTCCGCGTGAATGTCCTAGCGTCCGATACATGGTGCGCGACGGCCGCGGTGAGGCCCAGGTGAAAGCGGCGGAGGGCCCCGCCCGCGGGGAGAACCCGGCTCATCCCGGCAGAGGTGAGCCGGGCCACGAGAATTCCGCTCGTGAGGGCTTCAGGCGTGAGGGCTTCAAGCGTGAGGGTTTCGCGCGGGAGGGTTTCGCGCGCGGCGCGGAGAGCGCGGTCGCCGCCGTCGTGGAGGTGAACGTCTTCCCGCTCAAGAGCGCGGGCGGCACCTCCCTGACCGCTGCCGAGCTGACACCGGCCGGGCTGCGGCACGACCGGGAGTTCATGCTGGTCCGGCCGGACCTGCGGCACCTGTCGCAGCGGGAGGTGCCCCGGCTGGCGACGCTGCGGCCCGCGTACGACGGCGCGGTGCTCGTCGTGCGCGCGCGCCCGGGGCGGCGACGCCCCTGGTCCACGAGCCGCTGGACGGGCCGGCGCTGGACGTGACCGTGCACGGGAAGCCCTGCCAGGGGCTGGACCAGGGAGAGGTCGCGGCCGCGTGGTTCTCTGACCTCCTCGGGCTGCCCTGCCGCCTGGTCCGCTTCACCGGCACCCGGGCCACCTCGCGGGGCGGCGGCACGCTGGCGTTCGCCGACGGCCAGCCGCTCTCCGTGCTGTCGCGCGAGTCCCTTGACGACCTGAACCGGCGCGTGGACGGCCCGCTGCCGATGGACCGGTTCCGGCCCAACATCGTGCTGGAGGGACTTGGCCCCTATGGCGAGGACGCGGTCTCCAGGTTGCGGATCGGCGCCGCCGAGATCGAGCTGATCAAGCCCTGCGGGCGCTGCGTCATCATCAACGTCGACCAGGACTCCGCGCGCAGGAGCGGCGAACCCCTCCGGGTCCTGGCCGGCTACCGGACCCGGGTCTTCGAGGGCGATCGCGGCATCATGTTCGGCCGGCTCGGCATCCCGCGCGCCCTCGGCACGATCGCGATCGGTGACGCGGTCAGCGTGTCGTGAGGGGCGACCGGTGCGGCGACTCCGACCGGCGCGGCGACCCGCCCGAGACGGCGGGCACGCTCTTGTAGGAGGTTTTTCTGGCCGGGGAATGTCAGATACCGGCCACACTTTCCGGGACGTCTCGGGCGGACCGGGTGACGACGGAAAAGCCCGTCGCGGGCCGGAACCGAGGGTGAGGGTTCCGGCCCGCGACGGAGCGGGTCAGGCCGGGGCGTTCCACTTCTGGTTGGCGTTGCCGCTGCACTCCCAGATCTGCAGGCGGGTGCCGTTGGCGCTGGACTGGCCGGTGGCGTCCAGGCACTTGTTGGCGGCCGGGTTCACGAGGTCGCGGGCCGCGGAGTAGGTCCACCGCTGGGCCGCGGTGCCGTTGCAGTCGTACAGCTGGATCTGCGCTCCGTTGGCGGTGGAGGCGGCGGTGACGTCCAGGCACTTGCCGAGGGCGCGCACGGTGCCGTCGGTGCCCAGGGTCCACTGCTGGGCGCCACTACCGTTGCAGTCGTACAGCTGGATGGGGGTGCCGTTGGCGGTGGAGGCCGCGGCGACGTCGACGCACTTCCCGCCGATACCGGTGATCTGTCCCGTACGGCCGCCGCCGGGCGGGGCGTAGACGCGGACGTAGTCGACGGTGAGCTGCTGGGGGAAGGTGGTCGAGGCGTCGGGCGAGCCGGGCCAGTTCCCGCCGACGGCCAGGTTGAGGATCATGAAGAACGGGTGGTCGTAGACCCAGGGGTTGCCCCGCGTGTCGGCGGGGGTCTTCCTGGAGTACTGGATCCCGTCGATGTACCAGGTCACCGCGCCGGGCTCCCAGTCGACGGCGAAGGTGTGGAAGGCGTCGGCGAAGGCCTGGCCCGCGGGGAGGTTGTAGCTGCCGCTCAGCGGGCTGCCCCCCGAGTAGCCGGGACCGTGGAGGCTGCCGAGCACCTGCCCGGGGACGCTGCCGACGTTCTCCATGATGTCGATCTCGCCGTTGGCGGGCCACTGGGCCCCTCCGGTGCCCAGCATCCAGAACGCGGGCCACATGCCCTTGCCCCGGGGGAGCTTCATCCGGGCCTCGAAGCGGCCGTAGGCGCGGGTGAAGGTCGCGGCGGTGGTGAGCTTGCCCGAGGTGTACTCGCACGAGCCGTACCAGCAGCCGAGCCCCGCGGGGTTGCCCTTGCGCGCGGTGATGACCAGGTTGCCGGCGCCGTCGTGGGCGATGTTCTCGTTGCCGGCCGTGTAGTACTGCCGCTCGTTGTTCCCCCAGCCGCCGCCGCCGACGTCCCGGCGCCACTTGGAGGTGTCGGGGCCGGCGCCGGAGGCGGCGTTGAACTCGTCCGACCACACGAGGGGGCCGGGGGCGGGGGCGGCCAGGGCCCGCTGGGTGGCGGGCTGGGCGGTGGTGGCCTGGGCGCCCGCCTGGGAGGGGACGAGCGTGGCGGAGCCGAGGGCGAGGAGTGTCGCGGCGAGGAGGCCGCCGATCCGCGCGAGCCGGGTCCGCGCGGGGCGGGGGCCGGTGAGGGGCGCCGGGCTGGTGGAGATCATCGGCTGTTCCTTTCGAGCCGGTGTCCGCTGGAAGGGGGTCACGGTCTAGAAGCCGGCCGTGATGCGGGTGAACTCCCAGTTGGGCTGGGAGATGCCGCTGCACTCGGAGGACGCGTTGCCGCCGGGGCAGGGACGGTCGCGGTTGACCGCCCAGTAGGCCAGACGGGTCAGGCCCTTGGACTTGGCCCAGTCACGAATCTGGGTCCAGGCCGCCACCGTGGTCAGCTCGCCCTGGTCGGACAGGCCGTTCATGCCGGAGATGCCCATCCGGGCGTACGCCTGCGCGTCGGTCCAGCCGTTGGCGGCCTTGAGGGCGTTCTTCAGGCCCTCGGAGGCGTTGACGGTGTCGTTGTAGATGTTCGAGGCGCCGAAGTCGAACGGCATGATCGTGTAGTTGTCGATCGGCACGGCCAGCGCCTTGGCCTGGTTGATCAGGCGGATGCCGTGGGAGGTCGGGCCGGTGGTCGAGGTGCCGAAGGTGACGGCGATCTTGACGTTCGGGTTGTTCTGCTTGACGATCTTCAGGCCGTTCAGGATGCGGTCCTGGACGGTGAAGTTCTCGAACTCGTCGTTGTTCTCGATGTCGAAGTCGACGACCGCGGGGCCGACGGCGTTGATGACCTGCTGCACGGCTCCGGCGTAGGCGGCCGGGGTGGAGCAGTTCGGGCCGAGCTTGTTGCCCGACCAGCCGCCGAAGGAGACTTGGACGCTGCCGCCCGCGGCCTTGATCTGGTTGATCGCGGCCTGGTCGGTGCCGCCGGTCAGCGGCCTGGAGCCGTCCCAGCGCGGGGTGCAGCCGCCGCCGGACAGGATGAACGCCATGGTGAAGGACTTCACGCCGGTGGTGCTCATGATCGTCGCCGGGCTCGGCGGGTTACCCCAGCCCATGTAGAGGTACGGGGCTCCGGCCATCTTGCCGGCCGGAGGGGGCGGGGTGGTGCCGCCGTCGCTCGGGGCGTTCCACTTCTGGTTCGCGGTGCCGGTGCAGGTCCAGATCTGCAGGCGGGTGCCGTTGGCGCTCGACTGGCCGGTGGCGTCCAGGCACTTGTTGGCGGCCGGGTTCACCAGGTCGTTCGCGGCGCTGTAGGTCCACTGCTGTGCCGCGCTGCCGTTGCAGTCGTACAGCTGGATCTGCGCTCCGTTGGCGGTGGAGGCGGCGGTGACGTCCAGGCACTTGCCGAGGGCGCGCACGGTGCCGTCGGTGCCCAGGGTCCACTGCTGGGCGCCACTACCGTTGCAGTCGTACAGCTGGATGGGGGTGCCGTTGGCGGTGGAGGCCGCGGCGACGTCGACGCACTTTCCGCCGATGCCGGTGATCTGCCCGGTGGCGGCGGCGGCCGGCGACGCGGTCGTCACGCCGGCGAGGGCGAGAACGACGACGGTGAACATCCCGCCGAGTGTGGCGGGGAGCGACATGCGACGGCGCCGGGGAGTCGGCTGTCCGGTGTCCATGCGCGGATTTCCTTCCGTCTCGGGGAGTGACGTACGGGTGACGCGCCCCGTGGGGCGCGACGCGCGCGTGACATCACGGCCCTTATCAGGGGGGTGACATGCGGTGCTGCCGGACGCGGCGAGCGTGCTCTCCACGGGCGGCCGTACGGGTGGCCCGGAGTGGGCCCGCCGTGCGGCGGCACGCGGTGCTCGGCGCGTCCTTGAGCCCTGCCGCGACGGATACGGCAGGGAGAACGGGAGCCTTCACGGACGCGAGGCGGCCAGTGCGCCCCACCCCCGTGACGGGGTGTGGTTCAGGTGGTGGGGCGGGTGCGATCATCGTGCCCGCCGCCATGCGGTGTCAGGGAAAGCGAGTCATGGGGGTCCCTTCACGGCAAGGTCTCGCTTGCCCGGGACCTTAAGGCAGCCTTCGTTCTCTAGTCAATACAAGCAGTAAAAAAAGCCTCACCGTTCCGGGTTCGCGCTCGTGCGAAACGCTGTGAACTGGATGGGAAAGGGGAAGCGGGCTCGCGACGGAAGGCCTGGGGGGAACGTTCCAGAACGCGGGATTGTCAGGGTTTCCTGTCAGGATTTCCTGTCAGGGCGTCGCGGGCCGGCGTTGGGAGAGACGCGTGAGACCCGGTATGGCGGTGCGCCCGCTGTGGCATCGTACGGTCTGGTGTCGCATGTGTGGTTCGGTGCCCCGTGATGGGATGCCGTGCGGATTATCCGCGGCGTGGCGTTATTCATTGTCCTTTCCGACTTTTCGTATGGTGTGATGTCCGGTAGGTGGCGAGCCCTCTCGCGCGCCGCCAGGCGATCGACAGTGGGGTTCACGCTCATGCTTCGTGGAGACAGGGTCCTGCTCAGGGCCATCACCAAGGAGGACCTGGTCCCGCTCCACCGGTTGAACGACGACGTGGAGACGGCGGCCGGGGCCACCACGACGCCTTGGGTTCCCGAGACGATCGACCAGGTGATCGCCCACTACGAGGGGCGGAAACCCGATCCGGCCAACGTCGACTTCGCCATCCAGTCCCTCTCCGGGGATCTGCTGGGGTCCGGCAACGTCTGGGGGATCGACACCCTCAACCGCAACGGGCACCTCGGCATCTCGCTGCTTCCCGAGGCGCGCGGCCACGGCTACGCCCCCGACGCGCTGAGGCTGCTGTGCGACTACGCCTTCCGCATCCGGGGCCTGAACCGGCTGGGCCTGGAGACGCTCGCCACCAACAGCGCGATGATCGCCGCCGCAGAGAAGACCGGCTTCCGCCGCGAGGGCACGCTCCGCAAGCACGCCTGGGTGGCCGGCTCCTTCGTCGACGAGGCGCTGTTCGGCCTCCTCGCCTCCGAGTTCAACGACCTGCGCACCACGAAGGATCTGTGAGCGATGAAGACCTGGCTTCCGATCGGCCTCGGAGTCCTGCTCGTCCTGGCGGGCGGCCTCTGGGCGCTCCAGGGCCTCGGCTACGTGGGCGGCAGCTCCATGAGCGGCGCGCGGGAGTGGTTCTGGATCGGCCTGGCGACCCTCGCCGTCGGCCTCGTCCTCGCCGTCTCCGCCTTCCGCCGCGGCCGCCGCTGAGCCCTCCGCGGGTTTCGTACGGCGGAGGGCTCGCGCGGAGCCTTTAGCGTTTGCCGCCGGAGCCGTCGAGCCCGGCGCGGCGCAGGGCGTCGGCCATCGCGCCGCTCGGCGCGTTGCGCTGCCGGTCGCCGCTCTCCTGACGCTGCCGGTCGCCGCGTCCCTGCCCGCCCTGGCCGCCGCGTCCCTGGCCGCCCTGGCCGCCACCGCGTCTGCCGCCGCCGTCGCCCTGGCGCTGCCCGCCGCCACCCTCGCCGCGCCCGCCACCCTGCTGGTCGCGCTGTTCGCGCGGACCTCGGGGTCCCGAGGGCTTGACGTCGTCCTCCAGCCGGAGGGTGAGCGAGATGCGCTTGCGCGGGATGTCGACGTCGAGCACCTTCACCCGGACGATGTCGCCGGGCTTGACCACCTCGCGCGGGTCCTTGACGAAGGTGTGCGACAGCGCCGACACGTGGACCAGGCCGTCCTGGTGCACGCCGACGTCGACGAACGCGCCGAAGGCGGCGACGTTGGTGACCACGCCCTCCAGCAGCATGCCGGGCTTGAGGTCGGAGAGCTTCTCCACGCCCTCCTTGAAGGTCGCGGTCTTGAAGGCGGGTCGCGGGTCGCGGCCCGGCTTCTCCAGCTCGGTGAGGATGTCGGTGACGGTCGGCAGGCCGAAGGTCTCGTCCACGAACTCCTGCGGGCGCAGGGCCCGCAGCGCCGTGCCGTTGCCGATCAGGGACGCGAGGTCGCCGCCGGTGCTCTTCAGGATGCGCCGCACCACCGGGTACGACTCCGGGTGCACGCTGGAGGCGTCGAGCGGGTCGTCGCCGTCGCGGATGCGCAGGAAGCCCGCGCACTGCTCGAAGGCCTTCGGGCCGAGCCTGGCCACCTCCTTCAGCGCCTTGCGGGAACGGAACGGGCCGTTGGCGTCGCGGTGCTGGACGATGTTCTCCGCGAGCCCGGAGCCGATGCCGGAGACCCGGGTGAGCAGCGGCGCGGAAGCGGTGTTGACGTCGACGCCGACCGCGTTCACGCAGTCTTCCACCACGGCGTCGAGCGAGCGGGAGAGCTTCGTCTCGGCGAGGTCGTGCTGGTACTGGCCGACGCCGATCGACTTGGGGTCGATTTTGACCAGCTCGGCCAGCGGGTCCTGGAGCCGCCTGGCGATCGACACGGCGCCGCGCAGCGACACGTCCATGCCGGGCAGCTCCTGCGAGGCGAACGCCGAGGCGGAGTAAACCGAGGCCCCGGCCTCCGACACCACGATCTTGGTCAGCCCGGGGACCAGCTTCACCAGCTCGCCCGCGAGCTTGTCGGTCTCGCGCGAGGCGGTGCCGTTGCCGATCGAGACGAGCTCCACGTCGTGTTTCCTGGCCAGCGCGGCGAGGGTGACCAGCGACTGGTCCCACTGCCGGCGCGGCTCGTGGGGGTAGATCGTGTCGGTGGCCAGCACCTTGCCGGTCGCGTCGACCACCGCGACCTTCACACCGGTGCGCAGCCCGGGGTCCAGCCCCATGGTCGCGCGGCTTCCGGCGGGCGCGGCGAGCAGCAGGTCGCGCAGGTTCGCGGCGAACACGCGCACCGCCTCCTCCTCGGCGGCCTGCCACATGCGCATTCGCAGGTCGATGCCGAGGTGGACGAGGACGCGGGTGCGCCAGGCCCAGCGGACCGTGTCGACCAGCCACGCGTCGGCGGGCCGCCCCTGGTCGGAGATGCCGAAGTGGTGCGCGATGCGGCCCTCGTAGGTGCCGGTGGGCTCCTGCTCGGGCTCCAGGGTGAGAGTGAGGACCTCCTCCTTCTCGCCGCGGAACATCGCCAGGATCCGGTGCGAGGGCAGCTTGGTGAACGGCTCGGCGAAGTCGAAGTAATCGGAGAACTTGGCGCCCTCCTCCTCCTTGCCCTCGCGGACCGCCGCGATCAGGCGGCCCTTCGTCCACATCCGCTCGCGCAGCTCGCCGACCAGGTCGGCGTCCTCGCCGAAGCGCTCGACCAGGATCGCGCGGGCACCGTCCAGCGCGGCGGCGGCGTCGGCCACCCCCTCGCCGACGAACGCCTCGGCCGCGGCCCGCGGGTCGACCGACGGGTCGGCCAGGAGACCGTCGGCGAGCGGTTCGAGCCCCGCCTCCCTGGCGATCTGCGCCTTGGTCCGCCGCTTGGGCTTGTACGGAAGGTAGATGTCCTCCAGGCGGGCCTTGGAGTCGGCCGCCAGGATCTGCGCCCGCAGGGTGTCGTCGAGCTTGCCCTGGCCCTGGATCGACTCCAGGATCGCGGTGCGTCGCTCCTCCAGCTCCCGCAGGTAACGCAGCCGCTCCTCCAGCGTGCGCAGCTGCGTGTCGTCGAGCATCTCGGTGGCTTCCTTGCGGTAGCGGGCGATGAACGGCACGGTGGCCCCGCCGTCGAGCAGGTCCACCGCCGCACTCACCTGTCGCTCGCGCACACCCAGCTCTTCGGCGATCCGCTGATGAATAGACGTGGTCACGATCTCTCTTCCTCTGTGATGGCAGTCCCAAGCTACCGTCTCACCCCCCTGGCGGGCCGGAGAGCCGGAGGGACGAATCACATGAGAGCCGGAAAAGAACCGTGAGCGATCCGGCGCGCACCGCCGCCGGTCGCACGGGCGCGCCGGTGCGTGCCGGAACGCCCGCCGCGGGGGACACCGGGCGCGGGAAGGAGGCTAGGGCAGCGTCTCCACGGTGGGGGTCAGACGCGTCCACTCGACGGTGGCCTCGGCCGCGTTGCCACCGGGGGTTCCGGTCACCCAGTGCGTGAGCTGGGGGCTCTCTCTGCTGTCCTGGATCACCCAGGTCGCCCCGGTATCGGCGCCGTCCCTGAACAGGCGGGCCGTCCCCGCGCTGTCCACCCGCACCCTCCAGGTCGCGGCCCGGCCGGCGGTGTCCAGCGCGTAGACCTTCTCCCAGACGGCGGATCCCTTGCGCATCGTCCACACCCCGCTCCGCTGCACGGTCAGCATGAGCCGCTTGGCGCCGTTGGCCACCTTCACGCCGAGGCAGACACCGTTGCCGGTACGCGGGTCGAGCGCGCTGTCGTCGTCCACCCTGCCGCGGAACTCCAGGGTGAAGTCGCATCCCTTGGAGGCGTCGAGGGGGAAGGACGCCCGGCACGCCGCGGTGCCGGTGCTTCTGAGCCGGAGCCCGCCACCGGCGGCCCGCGCCCCACCGCCCAGCGTCCAGCCCCTCGCGTTCGCGCCCGCGGTCCAGTCGCCCGCGGCGAGGGGCGCTCCGGAGACGGGACGGGAGATGTCGAGCTTGGCGACCTTGATGTTGGTCTGGTTGTGCTCCCAGACGACGAAGAACCGGCCGGGCTCGTACTCGTCGGCGCTGGGGTAGACGTCCCATCCCCGGGCCGCGCCGCTCGTCAGCCGGGGGCCGTCGGCGAAGAGCCGCGCCGGTTCCCAGGGCTCGCCGGGCCGCCTGACCTTGTAGTAGAGCACCTCGCGATACTGGTCGGGCTTGCTCGCCGAGGAGCCGGTGAACGGCCCGGCCAGCGTGTTGAAGATGGCCAGGTGGCGGCCCGCGGAGTCGCGCGTGAAGAACGTCTTGACGTAGTAGTTGGGCAGGTTCGCGTCCAGCCTCAGCGGTGACCACGTCAGCCCGCCGTCGGTGCTGGTCGCCGTGGCGCTGTGGGCCGCGCCCGAGCGGTAGCGGGCGTCGCGCGCCGCCGCCGAGGTGCCGCTCCTCAGATCCAGGGCGCGGGTCACCATCACGAGCGTCCCGGGGTCGTCCTGGGAGGGCGCGATCTGCGGCTCCTCGATCGCCACCCCCGGCGGGTTCTCCGCGATGCCGCCGGAGGTCCAGGTGACCAGGTCGGCCGAGCGCAGCACGCCCGCCTTGTTCGTGCCGCCCGAGTGCCGCCAGTACGGCACCAGCCACACACCGCCGTGCCGCAGCGGCTTGCCCGCGACGACCACGCCCCTGCCGTTGTCCGGCACATCGACGGTGACGGGGAAGGCGGCCCACGTACGGCCGCCGTCGGTGCTCCTTTTGACGACCAGCGAGGTGGGGAAGCCGTCGACGTCGCCCTCCCGGTCGCGGTCGCGTTCGACGGAGATCAGGCCGAGCAGCGCGTACAGCGTGCCCGCGTCGTTGAGGAAGATCACGTAGTGGTAGCGGGTCGTGGCGGTGGCGGCGGCCAGCGTTCCCACCGTCCACCTCAGGCCGCCGTCCTCCGAGCGGGCGTACATGATGGAGCCCTGGTCGGTCGGCGCCGGGTCCCGCGCGTCCCGGACCCCGGCCCGCCAGGCGACCACCAGCCGCCGGTGGTCCAGGGCGACGATGTCGGGAACCCTGTTGCCCTCGTGGGCGAGCTCCCCGTCGGGATTTCTGTCCACCGTGCCGTACACGGTCACGGGAGGGCTGACATCTGATCCGACGATCTCGGTTTCCGGCCAGGGCATGGATCACAGCGAACAGGTGGCGGGTGGACGGGAGGTTACCGGGGGGTGACGCCCACACGGCCGTCGTCCCCGCACCCGCCCGCCCGCGCCCGTGGCGGTCCGCGCCGTGACCCGCCGCGTGGGTCCGCGGGCCGTCGGGCAGGCCATGGGGTCTTCGCCAAGGGGGGCCGAGCAGGGGCGTCGGAGGCCGCCGGGGCGTTCCGCGGGAGAGGTGGGACGAACGGGAATGTTCGGCTAATGAAAATCGTTATCAGCGGCATCGTGCAACCAGCCAACCCCGAGAGGAGCCGACCGTGGCCAGAAACGAGGTGCGCTCAGTGATCAAGCTGAGGTCGACCGCGGGCACCGGTTTCACCTACGTGACCCGCAAGAACCGGCGTAACGACCCCGACCGGCTCACCCTCGTCAAGTACGACCCGATCGTCCGCCAGCACGTCCCGTTCCGAGAGGACAGATAGTCATGAAGAAGGGCATCCACCCCGACTACCACCCGGTCGTCTTCCGCGACCCGAGTGCCGGTTTCGCCTTCCTGACCTGTTCGACCGTCACCAGCCGCAAGACCGTCGAATGGGAGGACGGCAACGTCTACCCGGTGGTCGACGTCGACGTCTCCTCGGCGAGCCACCCCTTCTACACCGGGCGCAGCCGGGTCGTCGACACGGCCGGGCGCGTCGAGCGCTTCAAGCAGCGCTACGGGAAGAGCTGACGCCGGACCGATCCCGGGTCGGGCCGGCCGGGGCCGAGCCGCTCCCGTCAGCCGCAGGTGACCTCGGTGAAGGTGGGGGGAGTGGCGGCGGCTCCCACGAAGCCGATGTCGGAGACGGTCGCCCCCGGCGGCAGCGACGGCTTCTCCAGGGGAGCATGGATCATCGCGACGGGACCGCTCTGCATGTGGGTGCCGTTCCAGGACTGCCTGAAGGTCGCCTCGCGCGGCTGCATCCACTGGATGTACCAGTCACGCATCGGCCGGTCGGTGGTGTTGCTGATCGTCGCGGCGCCCCGGTAGCCACCCGGCCATGACTCCACCAGGGTGACCGTCGCCCGGCACCTCGCGGACGCCGTGGCCGGGGTGTCCCGCTTGGCGGTTTTGTGGACGGGCGTGGGAGGCGAGGACGCCGGGGCGTCCCCGTCGGCGGGTGGGGACACCGGGGCGGAGCTGAGGGAGGGCGGAGAGGGCGGGTGCGCCACGGCGTGCCCGCCCTCCGTCGTCCGGCCGGCGCAGGCCGCCACGACCAGGGCCACCGCCGCTCCGAGCGAGACGAGACCCAGCAGGGGGGCGATCTTCGTGGTGAGCGGCACGAGACTGCCTTCCTCCCTTTCGCGAGGGCGCGGCGGCCGTGGGGGGCGGTGGTCCGGCACGGACGCGGCGATCCGGCGATTCGCCGGTCTTGTCGATCTGCCGGTTTGTCGCTCCGCCCCTGCTCCGTTCCGCCGGACCGGCGGAACGGAGCAGGGGCGGGCGCGGGTCGGTCCCCGCCGGTACGCACCGGCGGGGACCGCGTCCCGCTAGGGGCTGGTGCAGGTGACGGATGGGGAGCCGCTGGTTCCCGTTCCGGTGAATCCGAAGGTGGTCGAGGCGCCGGCCGCTATCGTGCGGTTCCAGTCGACGTTCTTCGCCGTGACGGTGGACCCCGACGTGGTGTGCGTGGCGCTCCACAGGCTGTTCACCGAACTGCCGCTACCGAGCGTCCAGCTCGCCGTCCAGCCGTTGATGGTGGCCGTGCCCGTGTTTCTCACGGTCACCTCGCCCTGGAAACCGCCCGACCAGGAGCTTATGGTCCGGTAGGTGGCGGCGCACGCGCCGGGTCCGGGCGTTGGTCCGGGCGTCGGCGTCACGGTGGGGGTGGGGGTGGGGGTGGGCGTCGGGGTCGGGTCGTTGCCCGTCCGGCCGACACCGGTCACCTGGCCGTTGCCGCCGTCGAAGACGACGTCGGAGCAGTTGTAGAACGTCTCCGCGCTGTCGGAGCGCTTCCACACCGAGTAGATGATGTGACGGCCCGACTTGCCCGACGGGAGCCTGGCGTTCCAGTAGTAGTTGGCGTCGTTGGTGCCCGGCGAGCCGACGCTCTGCGGGTGGTCGGCCGTGTGGAAGGGCTCACTCTCCAGGTCGTCCCAGGTCAGTGCCCGGTTGGGGTTCCAGCCGTCCTTGGTGATGTAGAGGTAGAACCAGCCGGGGTGCGCGGCCCACTTGTTGTACTTGAACTGGATGGACGCGCCCGAGGTCAGGTGCGTCACCGGCCAGTTGGCGCTCGGGAGGTCGTACCCGCTGTAGCCGGGATTGCCGCCGCTGCACGCCTGCCCGTCGGGGATGAACCCGCGCGTCCGCCCGGCCCCGTCGGACCGCAGCAGGCTGAACCAGTTGTACAAGGAGTTGGCCCCGCTCTGGGCCACCGCCGCCGAGCACGCCTGGTTGATGGGCACGATGTTCCCCTGCGGGGAAAGACCGTCCTGCCAGCAGAAGAAGGTCCGGCTGCCGGGCGTCATCATGGCGCCGTGCGCCGAGGCCGGCTGCG
Organism: Streptosporangium sp. G11; assembly: GCF_051192615.1. Taxonomy (NCBI): domain Bacteria; kingdom Bacillati; phylum Actinomycetota; class Actinomycetes; order Streptosporangiales; family Streptosporangiaceae; genus Streptosporangium; species Streptosporangium sp. G11. Next base: position 138,219 of record NZ_JBPJUQ010000001.1, on the reverse strand, counting down.
GAATGAGGACGACGGCAAGGAGCGCGGTCATGAACGTGACCACACCGGCGACAGCCATACTTCGCCATTTACTCACAGAATTACCCTCCCTTTCGAGGGGTGACGAATTGCTGATCAATGGCGGTGAGGCGCTCACGCGAGACGGACTCTAGGTCGCCGATCCCGGGGTGTAAACGGAGCGCTTTTCCCGCGCCGCGCCGGCGGCTCGTCGTACCAGCTCAGAGAGGGTACGAGGCGGTCTCGCGAGATGAAAGGTTCACGGCCGGAGCGTGTCCCGGAGGGGGTTCGCGCGACGGTCTGCCAGGGCAAGGGAGAAGGCGGCGCGGGAAAACGGAAGACCGGCCGGAAGCGTGTTCCGGCCGGTCTTCGCGGGGCCTTCGCGGGGCCTTCCCGGGGAGGACGGGTCGGGGACGAAATCCCTTTCCCGGTACGGCTACCGCGTTCCTCCCGCCGCGACTTTCTCCAGCGCGGGTCCCGAGAGCCGGTACCTGTCCCATTCGTCGAGCGGTTTCGCGCCGATGGCCCGGTAGAAGTCGATGGCCGGGGTGTTCCAGTCGAGCACCGACCATTCGAAGCGGCCGTAGCCGCGCTCCACGCAGATGCCCGCCAGCTCGGCGAGCAGCTTTTTGCCGTACCCGCCGCCCCGGTGGTCGGGATGGACGAAGAGGTCTTCGAGATAGATCCCGTGGGTGCCCAGCCAGGTCGAGTAGGAGACGAACCAGATCGCGAACCCCGCGATCCTCTCCCCGTCGACGGCGATGTGGCAGAACACGCTGGGGGTGGGGCCGAAGAGCGTCTCGTGGAGCATGTCCTCGGTGTTCTCGACCTCGTCCAGCGCTTTCTCGTACTCCGCGAGTCCACGGATCATGTCGATGATCGCCGGGACGTCGTCCGGCGTTGCGGGGCGAATCATGCTCGAAGTCTAGGTGGGGGCTGCGGGCGAACCGGGTGAGGAAAAGGGATTTTTGGTGGTAAAACGTCTTATATGGGGCCGCCTGGCTGTACGGGTGGCTCCTCCCGTAAGTTGTCTGCTGATCGAAGTGCGGGTCGTTGAGAGAGGCGGGTCACCATGTCGACAGAGCCCAACGGGGAGCGGCTGGCGGAGCTCAGGCAGGCGTTCGCGGCCATCGACACCGATGGCGACGGATTCATCACGGAGCGGGAGTTCGGCGAGCACTTTCCCGCCCTGCCCGCCGAGGCCATCGGGTCGCTGAACCAGAACGGTGACTCCGACGGCGACGGCCGGTTCTCGTTCGAGGAGTTCGTCCGCCTGGTCTCCCGCGACTGATCCGCCCCCGCTCCCGGAACCGGCGGCCCCGGTCCGCTCCCGCGAACCGGCAGGCCTCTTCCGGGAGCGCGCGGCGTGTCGTGCCGTGCCGTGTTCTTCCCCCAGAGGTCCCCGTCAGGGCTCTCTCGACGCCGCTGCGGACCTGGCCGCGGCCACCGGCGATCGCGAATCGGCCGGGATCAGTGCGAGACGGGGATGCTCCCGTCGGAGACCGCGCGCAGTGACTCCTCGACGGTGGAGTCGATGGGGAACGCCTCTCGCAGCCTGGTCAGGTCGAGCAGGCGGCCGAGGAACCCGTGCACGCCGACGAGGCGCAGCCAGCCTTTCCGCTCGTAGGCGCGCCGCAGGCTCGTCAGCAGCACCCAGATGCCCGTGGAGTCGCAGAATCCCAGTGCCGTCGTGTCGACGACCAGACAGATATGACCGCGCCTCATATAGTCCGCGAGCTTTTCCTCGAGCATCGGTGCGGAGGACTTGTCCAGGTCGCCGATCAGGGTCACTACGGAGAAGTGCGGGTGTGCGTCCACGGTAACGGAAAGTCGAGTCATATCGCCCCGCTGTCTACGGCAGTTGGAGACAGCGCCCTGTCGGGAGCCGTACGAAGGACGGGTGCCATTAGCCCCACCGTACGCCCGTGGCTCATGACAGTTCAACAAGTGACTGCGAACTGCCAGCGGTCAGGAAGGTTGGCGGACGGGCGCCGCGACCCGTTCCGGCGCATCACCGTCCCAGGTCGTCGCGGTGAGACGGGCGTCGGTGCCCTCGCCCGAAACGCTCACGCGGAGTGACGGACGGCGGGCCCGCCATGGGGTGCCGTTTGCCCCATCCGCCCCCGGGCACGCCAGGAAAATGGGAACCAGTGATCCGGCGGTGCTCACCGTCAACGCGGGATCGTCGAGCCTCCAGCTCCACCTCGTCCGGGACGGTCAGGTCCTGCGCACCGAGCACAGCGAGCGGAGCCTCGACCCCGGGGCGGCGGAGCGGGCGATCACGGACTTCCTCGACGCCGCCCCCGACGCAGGCCTCGCCGCGGTCGGCCATCGCCTCGTCCACGGGGGCGAGGCCGTACGGGAGCCGGCGGTCGTCGACGACGGCGTGCTGGAGGCGGTGCGGGAGTACGCCGACCTCGCCCCGCTGCACGTGCCGCCCGCCCTCGCGCTCGTCGAGGCCGCCCGGCGCAGGCTGCCCGACATCCCGCACGTGCTCTGCCCCGACACCGCCTTCCACGCCGGCCTCCCCGACCGTGCCGCCACCTACGCGCTGCCCGCGGAGTGGAGGAGCCGCTACGGCCTGCGCCGCTACGGCTTCCACGGCCTGTCGTACGCCTGGGCGCTGGGCCGGGCCGCGGAGATGCTCGACCGGCCCGCCGGCACTCTCCATGTCGTCCTGACCCACCTCGGCGGAGGCTCCTCGGTATGCGCCGTCCGCGAGGGCCGCAGCGTGGACACCTCGATGGGGTTCACCCCGCTGGAGGGGGTCCCGATGAGCAAGCGGTCGGGGAGCGTCGATCCCGGGATGCTGCTGTGGCTGCTGTCCGGTTCCCGGCTCACGCTCGACGAGTTGCGCGACGGCCTGGAACGGGAGTCGGGGCTGCTCGGGCTCTCGGGCGGGAAGTCGGGCGACACCCGGGAGCTGGTCGCCTCCGGGGACCCCGCCGCCGCGCTGGCCCTGGCGGTGTTCGAGCACCGGGTGAGCCGGGAGATCGCCGCCGCCGCGACGAGCCTGGACCGGCTCGACGCGCTCGTGTTCACCGGGGAGATCGGCTGGGACCAGCCGGAGGTCCGCGAGGCCGTCTGCCGTCGGCTCTCGCTGCTCGGCGTCGAGCCGCCCGCCCGTACCGGCCTCGACACCGACGGGACGGTCAGCGCGCCCGGCGCGTCCGTGCCCGTGCTGGTGGTCCGGCCCCGGGAGGAACTGCAACTCGCCAGGGAGACCCTCGGCGCGCTCGACCGGCGTCGGTGAGAATCCGGCGCGGGATCAGGCCACCGGCCAGTGGAACCGGTCAGCGGAACCGTCCGGGGACCTGCGAAGACCTTCAAGGACGTTTCAAGGGAAGGGGGAGGAGCGATCGTGACCCACGATCTCATCAGGGGCGCCGAGGGCGGCGTCCTCGCCACCGCGGCGATGAGCGCGGTGATGCTCGCCGGAGACCGCGCGGGTCTCATGGGGGACCAGCCGCCCAAGCGGATCGCCCGCGCCTTCCTGCCGGGCCACAGGCACCGGCCCAAACCGGGAGAGGGCGTGCTGGGCGCGGTCGCCCACTTCGGCTTCGGCGCCGCGTGCGGGGCCGCGTTCGCCCTGCTCCACGGGAGACGCCGTGCTCCGGTGACGCTCGGGGTGGCGTACGGGCTGGCGATCTGGTTCGTCAGCTATCAGGGCTGGGTGCCGAAACTGGGAATCCTGCCCCCGATCGCCCAGGACCGGCCGGGGCGTCAGGCGGTGATGGCCACCGGCCACGTGGTGTACGGCGCGATGCTCGCCCTCGCGGTGAACGCCCTCCGCCGCGAGACCTGATGGACCGCGCGGCATGCGCGGGACTTCGCGGTGAACGGCCTCGTCGGGCGGGCCGCCCCCGGGTCCCCGCGGGGCGGCCCGCCTCTTCCGTGCCCATGCCGGGATGGGAAGGTGCGGGCCGCCACGGTGATCGCGGAGACGGTGGAACGGTCTGTCCCGCGAAGGGGATCCCGTCCTGCGAACTGTCACCGAGACATTAGGAGGCGGCCACCGAGGCCGTGACCGGCTGCCCGGCCGAGAGCGTCTGCCGTATCGGCTTGCCGACGGTACGCGCCGCGCCGGGACCTTCCGGCGCCTCCTGGACGTCCGCGGGGTTGATCCTGCCGCCGTGCTCGTCATGGTGATCCGCGTCCGCGTCGTCGAACCACACGCCGCCGTCCGCGAGGTAGCGGAAGCGGATGGGCCGCCGTGCGGGGACCATCAGGCTCACCTGGTAGGTGCCGTCGTCCCTGCGCTGCATGGGATGGGCGTAGGGGTCCCAGTCGTTGAAGTCACCGACCAGCGAGACCCCGCCGACGGTCGGGCTCTCCGCTATGGTAAAAGTCAGCTTGACCTGGCCGTTCTTGGTCGGCTTACCGCGCTTGATCACTGAAATCCTCCTGACATCACTGTCTCCGTGCGTAATGTGCCGTGATCTTGTTTGCGGAAAGACGTGAAGATCACGCCAACTACCGGATCGCGCCGACATGGACGTGACGCGACCAGAAGGTCGACGCCCAGTCACGGCCGAGCCGTCGATCCATATGGATCGTTACCGCCCGTAGCGGCAAGACAACCCGGACAGACCGATATTTGATCGGCATCACGTCCGACCTTGACCCGGCCGTGATGGTTGATCGGCCCCCGGCCGGGGGCGGGCGCGCGTCGGCCAGGATGGTGGGGTGGACATACGGCCTATCTCCCCGTCCTCGCTGGTGGAGGAACTCGCTGACCGGGTGGCCGCGGAGCCCCGCGACTCCTGGGTGCGCGTCGCGCTCGACGGGGCTCCGGCGGCGCGGCCGGAGAACCTCGCCGACGCGCTGGCCGACCCGCTCAGGCTTCGCGGCAGGGAGGTGCTCCGCGTCTCCACCGCCGACTTCCTGCGCCCGGCCTCGCTCCGCTTCGAGTACGGCCGGACCGACCCGGACTCCTTCTACACCGACTGGTTCGACTACGGGGGGCTGGTCAGAGAGGTCCTGGGGCCGCTCGACCCCGGCCGGTCGGGAAAGGTGCTGCCCACGCTCTGGGACAGCACCATCGACAGGGCCACCCGCGCGTCCTACGTCACGCTTCCCCCGGGCGGGGTGCTGCTGATGGCCGGACCCCTGCTGCTGGGCCGGGGACTGCCGTTCGAGCTGACCGTGCACCTGAGACTCTCGCCGGGCGCGCTGGCCCGGCGCACCCCGGACGGGCAGCGCTGGACGCTGCCCGCCTACGCGCGCTACGAGGAGGAGATCGCTCCGGCGGAGGTCGCGGACGTGGTCGTCCGCGTCGACGACCCGAGGCATCCGGCCCTGGTCACACCGTCATGACCCGCCTTCGGGTGGAACGGGACGCGAAACCGGGACGGGACGGCGCGGGAGCCGGACGCGAGAGCCGGGATCCCGCCGGACGCGGGAGCCGGGCGGAGTTGAGGTTCCGGCCCTGAGGCGGGAGCTGGGCGGAGTTGAGGCTCCAGCCCTGACGTGGGAGCCGGGAGAAGTTGAGGCTCCGGCCCTGAGGCGGGAGCCGGGCGGGAGCGGCGGCGGGGATCCGGGGCGAGGGTGATGAGCCGACGTGGAAGCGGGGCGCGTCCCCCGGGGCCGCGCCCTGCCTTCGATTCTCCGGCCGCGGCGCTACACGCCCGCGCGCGAGGGCATCCTGCCCTCGGAGTACGAGCCGCGGTACGACTCCTGCTCCAGGGAGGGCCGCATCTCGTCGCGGGTCTCCTCCATTCGCAGCGCGATCCCCATCGCGAAGAAGGTCGGCGCCCACTCGCCGATGAAGATTCCCCAGCGGTCCGCCCGATCGATGCCCGCGCTCTCCTTCGCGGTCGACGTGAACCACGCCGCGACCGACGCGCCGATCGAGGCGAGCCCGGCGAGGTACATCATGTTGGACTTCACGCCCATTTTGTGAAGCATATTGATCATTTCATCCCCCTGATGATGGTTCGTTCTTATGGTTACCCCGAGGGACCATGGATAACCGAATGTGACGAATCGCAGGTGGGAGCTCCCCCGGACGTGCGGGCCCCGTCAGCTCATGTCGTCTCGCGAGGTTCGGCGTGCTTCCGCTCACCCTTCTCGCCGAGACGTTTGAGAAGGTCCTCGCGCCTGGCTTCGAGCTCGCGGACAAGGATCTCCTCCTCGTCGGCCAGGTTGATCACCATTGCCCGCTCGGTGGAGTCGGTGGGGCCGATCTCCCCGACCTGCCCGCGCAACTCGGCGACCTCGGCACGCAGTCTCTCCAGGTCCTCTTCGATCTGCCGCAGTTCTTCCTGAAGGCTCATCCGCTGTCCATACCCCTGCTTTCGGCCACGACTCCACGGCCCTGGCCGCCGCGCCCCGCCGCCGCTCCCACCCATGCCGCTCTCCGGTCCCGCGACCTCGGTGATCGGAAAGCACGCCGCGCGGTGACGGGAACCCGACCGGCCCGGCCGGTGTACCTCCCGCATGAGAAGAATCCTTATCCTCCTGGCGTTCGTCGTCCCCCTGCTGGCCCTCGGCGCCCCGGCGCGGGCCGGAGGCTGGGCGCTCACCGTGATGGACCCGGTCCCGGTGACGAGCCCCGACAAGACGTACACACTCGGCTTCTGGCTGCTCCAGCACGGCACCCACCCGTACGTGGGCGACGACCTGGGGGAGGTCGCGCTGGAGTTCACCGACGGCAAGAGAACTCTCCGGTTCCCCGGCGTGGCGCTGAAGGAGCCCGCCCACTACGCCGCCGCGGTCTCCCTGCCCAAGGGCACGTGGGAGATGGAGGGAATCCAGGGCTGGTTCGCGCCCTACCGGATCGGCACCCTGGCCGTGCCCGGCGAGCTGAAGGTCGCCCCGGTTCCCAGGGAGTTCAGGCAGATGATCGCCAACCAGTCGCCGCAGCAGGACCACTGGGGCGTGATCCGCCCGCCGAGCGTTCCCGTCGGTGACGTCACTCCCGGCATCCCTCCCTCCAGGGCCGCCACCCCCGTCATCACCCCGGCGGCGGCGCCCGCCGGAGGGTCGCCCGGGGATACGACCACCGTCGCGGTCGTGGAACAGCGATCCTGGTGGCGGCCCTCGTACGCGGTGGCGGCACTTCTGGGAGCCGTCGCCCTCGCCGCTCTCGCCTACCGGGTACGGCGACGCTGACCGCCGGGGCGAGCCCGGAGAGCGGCTCGCCGACGGCAGGGGCGCGGGGCGGTGGAGCAGGGGAAGGCCCCGATCAGCGGAACAGAGGAAGGTCTGGGGCGGCGAGCAAGGAAGACCCGGGTCAGCGGAGCAGGGATCTCGCCGTCGGCGTCAGGTTCAGCCGCTCGAGAGGGGAGGCCAGGCGCGCCGACAACTCGGGAAGCACCTCCTTCGCCCACCTCGCCGAACGTGCGAGCCGCTCGGCGTGCTCGTCGTGCCGCTCCTGGCTCGCGAAGGCGGAGAACCACACGAAGACGTCTTCGCCGGTCCGCACCGGCAGGGCCGGATAGGTGTTCTCGGCGTGTTCGGTACGCAGGCGGGCCAGCGGGGCGGCACCCGTCTCCGCCAGCAACGGCGCCACCCGGTCATCGAAGAACCGGGCGAACTCGTCGCCGGGTATGCCCGGGTGGCAGATGGCCGCGGTGAACAACGACGAGGCCGCCCCGTCGTTGGTGATGGAACCGGCCGTCGTGGGACGGGTTGTCGTCTCCACGTTCGTCGCGGGACGGGCCGTCACCTCACCGTCCACCGTGGGATGGGCTGTCGCCTCGCCGTTCCTCGCGGAACCGGCCGTCGCCTCACCGTTCGCCGCGGGACGGACGGCGCCCGAGAGGTCGAAGCCCGCTCCCGGGCCCGCCGGGCGGAGCAGCAGGACGTCGTCGGAGTCGATCATCGTCCCGTTGGCCTCGTCGCTGTGGGCCTTCCACACCGGCCCCCCGTAGAAGGCCGTCAGTGCTTCGGCCCGCGACTCCATGTCGCGGAACTCGCGCAGCCAGACGAACCTTCCGGGGTCGTCCCGGTCGCGGAACTGGCCGACGACGCGCATGCCCGCGGCCTCCTGGGACTCGACGAACTCCCTGTCGAACAGGGTGATCAGGTCGTCCCTCCTGCCGGGGCGCAGCGTGTACCGCCTCAGTTCGAGGATCGGGCAGCAGGCGTTCTCCGCCTGCCCGTGAGGGGCGTCGTTCGTCACCGTGGTCGGTCCTTCCCTGAACTGCTCAGTGGTGCCCGCATGCTAGGAGCAGGTCACTGACACCTTGCGTCAGTGACCTGCTCCTGTGTCCGGGCACCACCGTCATGTCCGGCCGGTCCGATATGGAGCCCGTAACACGCGAGGTGTCACGGGCTCCTTCACTGTCAGTCGTCGTCCTGGTCGTTGGCGTCGGCGTCGGCGTCGTCGTTGGCGTCATCGGCGGCGTCGGCGGCCCGTTCGGCGGCGGTCTCGGTCTCCTGGTCCTGCTCCAGGATCGCGCCGGTGGTGGCGTCGATGTCGAATTCGTGCTCGACGTCGTCCTGGCGGAGCTCGATCTCCCAGCTGGTGGGAGTCTCGTCGCCGTCGAACTCGGCCTTGACGAGCTGGGCGCCGGGCACCTTGTCCTGAGCGATCTTGATGGCCGCGTCCCGCTTGACCTTGGCCTCCGCCTCACCGGGCGCGGGCGTCGCGGGGGCGGTCTCGGTCCCGGGCGTCTCGTTCACCGGCGCGGGCGTCGTCGCCGTACCGCTGGGGGCCGGGGTGGGCGTCGCGGTTCCGGCGAAGGCTACTGCGCCACCTCCGGAGACAACGGCGAGGAGTCCGGCGGCGGCGATGGTGAGTTTCGTCGTGTTTCGCATGTCCCAGAGCTTGCCGGGTCTCCCGTTAGCGGCACGCTGCGGCAACCCTAAAGGCAGGTTAAGACCGTCGAGCGGGTCCGTGACCCGGCTTCGGCCCCCGTACCCGGCCCGTTTCGGTCCGGTCGCCGAGGGATCTCGCAGGGAACCGGGAGCCGGAAGCGGGCCGCGTGGATCTCACAATGGGGTCTTGTCGAAGTGCGGTCCGAGGATCACTGTCGGAGCAGGGGGGATCGAAACCCTGGAGGATCGCCATGACTGAAGTCACCCGGTCCCATCCGCTCGGAGTCAGCCGCCCGGATCTCGCCGTCGCTGACCTGCCCGAGCCCGAGGAGGTTTTCGGAGTCTCCCGGCTCGGCAGGAAGGAACTGTTCAAATACGCCGTCGGTCCCAGCCTCATCGCGCTCGGCATCTCCATCGGCAGCGGCGAGTGGCTGCTGGGGCCGCAGGCCGTCGGCCAGTACGGGTTCGTCGGGGTGGGCTGGGTCATCCTGGTCTCGGCCATCCTGCAGACCTTCTACAACGTCGAGTGCTCCCGCTACGTCGTGGCCACCGGTGAGGCGCCGGTGGTCGGCTGGGGGCGGGTGCCGCCCGGCTTCCAGCTCTGGGTGCCGCTCTCGGTCTTCGTCGTGATCTTCGCGTTCATCGCCGGGGGCTGGGCCGCCTCCGCCGGGCAGGGCGTGTACGCACTCGTCCACGGCGAGGTCGCGCCCGCCGGGGCCGAGGAGCCCCGGCTGTGGGCGATAGGCCTGCTCCTGCTCGTCTTCGTCATCACCGCCGCCGCCCGCAGGATCAGCAGGGCCCTGGAACTCGCCAACTGGGGCATGGTCGGCGCGATCCTGATCGCGCTGCTGGTCATCGACCTGTTCGTGGTGCCGTTCGAGATCTGGTGGGACGCGATCCGCGGTTTCGTCACCCCCGCGGCGCCACCGGCGGGGATCACCGCCACCCAGCTCGGTGCGCTGGCCGGGTTCACCGCGCTCGCCTCCGGGCTGAACTGGTACGTCATGGGCCACTACCGTGACAAGGGCTACGGCATGGGCTACCGGACCGGGTTCATCGCCGGCATGCGCGGGCCGAAGAACGAGTTGCTGGCCAGTGGCGTGACCTTCCCCGACGACGCCGCCAACGCGGGCCGCTGGCGCCGCTGGTACCGCCTTCTGCTGGTGGACATGTGGGGCGTCTTCTTCGTCGGGGCCGTCCTCGGGATGCTGCTGCCCACCATCCTGATGTCCAGGGCGGTCGAGCTGTCCGGCGAGCGGCCGACCCAGGAGAACGTCCCGACGTTCGTGGCGAGCGCCCTGGGCGACGAGTACGGCCAGGCCATGTTCGTCGGCGCGCTGATCCTGGGGGTGCTGATCCTCTTCTCCACCCAGCTCGGCATCTTCGAGGCGATGGTCCGGGTGGTGACCGACGCCGCCCACGCCACCAGCCCCCGGCTGCGGGTGCTCATCGAGGGCGACCCCCGCAGGTTCTACTACCCGTTCATGTTCGGCCTGCTCGTGGTCATCGCCGTCGTGCTGCACCTGGCACTCCCGGTGAGCCTGGTGCAGTGGTCGGCCAACATGTCCAACCTGGGCGCGCTGATCTATCCGTTCATGCTCATGTACCTCAACGCGAGGTTGCCCCGCCCGGCGCGTCCCCGCTGGTGGCACTACGTGATCCTGGTGCTGAACTTCCTGTTCTTCGGGTTCTTCTTCGTCAACTTCATCGCCGATTTCATCGGTGATCCGCTGGTCACCTTCTGATCCCGCCCAAGCCGTTCCGAGCCTCTTCGAACTCGGCTGATCCCGGCTGATCCCGGGTGCTCTCGCCGGCGATCCGCTCCGAGACCCGCTCCGGGATCCGGCTCCCGTTTTCCCGCGTCCCCGGCCTCCCGTCCGGGGACGCGGCGCGAGGACGGGGGGAAGCTGAACCCGGCATGCCGGTCCTGCGTACCTGCCAGTGAAAGCGACCTCGAAACCGGTGGCGCGAGGCCGGACCCGAGCCGCGGTCCCGGCTCGTGGCCGGGCGCGATCCGGCGTCGTGCCCTCGCGCCTCCGATGACGCGGATCTCCACGCTGGAAGGATTGGGATGGACGACATCACGGCCTCCGTCGGGACTCTTCACCCTCGCTCCGAGGCGTCGTGCCCCTCGTGGTGCGAGCGCGAGCACTCCACCACGTACGTCACCCACGCGGCCGACATCGCCGAGCTGTACAACCCCGACGGGTCCACGGTGACCGTCACGCTCTCCCAGCACATCCAGCCGGGGTACGTGGGGGAGCGGGTGGTGCGCGTCTACACCTCCCTCGGCGCGGAGACCGGCATCGCCGACCTGTCGCCGGACTCCGCCGAGGCCGTCGGGCGCTCGATCGTCGCCTTCTCCCCCGACGGAGCCATGCGCGCGTACGGGCTGGCCCTGCAGCGGGCCGCGGCGCACCTGCTGCTTCCCGGGCTGGAGGTGTCCCGCGAGGGGGAGGACGCGGCGGGTCCGGCCAGGGGATCCGGCAGGACCCCCGCCGAGTCGCCCTCGCAGGAGAAGCTGTTCAGGATCGCGTTCCTGTCCGGCTACCTCAACGTGACGAGGGCGCCGGGGCCGTTGAGCGGGGGCGTGGTCGAGCGCCGTCTCAGCCAGGTGCTCTCACCGAGGGAGACGAGCGAGCTGTGCGACATCGTGCGCGGCATGCTGTCGCGCCGTACCGCCGCGAGCCGGGGAACCTTCCGTGACGACACGTACGGCGACACGCGCGACGACGCGTACGACCTCGCGTCGGGGCTGTAGCGCCGAGGGGTTTCGGACACGGTCCGCCGGGCGGGAAAGTCAGTGGTAAAGGGAGATTCGTCTCGATCTGCACTTACGGTTGCAAGTGCATACGCAAGTGCGTGTCTAGTCGTGCTGTGCGAAACACGCCGTATGTGTGAAACTGTGGCACCGTAGGAAGGTGCGACAGGGAGCCCACATGGCCAGACAGGCCGCGGAAGACAGCGGTGAGCAAGGCGGCGTTCTCGCGTACGCGGGTGGTGGCGGCCCCACCATCCTGCGGATTCTGCTGGGCGCCCAGCTGCGGAGGCTGCGCGTCGCCAAGGACATCACCCGCGAGCAGGCCGGTTACGCCATCCGCGCCTCCCACGCCAAGATCAGCCGGCTGGAGCTCGGGAGGGTCGGCTTCAAGGAACGCGATGTCGCGGACCTGCTGACGATGTACGGGGTGACCGATACCCAGGAAAGGGCCCCGCTGCTCGCGCTGGCCCGCCAGGCCAGCGCCCCCGGCTGGTGGCACAAGTACGGAGACCTGCTCCCCAACTGGTTCCAGGTCTACGTCGGGCTCGAAGAGGCCGCCTCGATCGTCCGGACCTACGAGGTGCAGTTCATCCCCGGCCTCCTGCAGAGTCCCGAATACGCGCGGGCCGTCATCATGCTCGTGCACGGCGGCGCCTCCGCGGAGGAGGTCGACCGCCGCGTCTCGCTCCGTATGGCCCGCCAGGAGCGCCTGACCAGGCCGGACGCCCCGACGCTCTGGGCCGTGATGGACGAGGCCGTGCTGCGGCGGCCCATCGGCGGGCCCCAGGTGCTGCGCGCCCAGATCGACCACCTGCTCGAAGTGGTCGAGATGCCCAACGTCAAGCTGCAGATCATGCCGTTCGAGCGGGGCGGCCACGCCGCGGCCGGCGGCCCGTTCTCCATCCTGCGCTTCCCCGAGCGGGACCTGCCCGACGTGGTCTACATGGAGCAACTCACCAGCGCCCTCTACGTGGACAAGCGTGAGGAGACCGACCACTACATGCAGGTCATGGATCGTCTGTGCATCCAGGCGTACCCCGTCACCGAGAGCAAGCACTTCCTTCGCGACCTCCGCGAGGAGCTCGCGGGCTGATCTGGCATGGCAGGGTTTCGCGGTGAATGCGATGCCTGATGGTTTGAGGTCGGCTTGTCTAGTTATACGGGGAAATATCGGTTCATGATCTAAAGGGGTCGTTCGTTCGTCTACCATGCGGGAAAGACGTGGTGAAGGCGAGGATATGACTGAGCACGAGCAGGCTCCGCCGGGAATCGATCCTACGGTCCCGAGTGTGGCCCGTATGTATGACTACTACCTGGGGGGCAAGGACAACTTCGCCTCCGACCGGATCGCCGGTGAGAAAATCGTCGAGCTCGTCCCCAACGTCAAGGACGTGGCGCGCTCCAACCGCGCCTTCCTCGGGCGCACCGTGCGGCATCTCGCCGCCGCGGGGATCCGCCAGTTCATCGACATCGGCACGGGTCTGCCGACGCAGGAGAACGTGCACCAGGTCGTCCTGCGCGAGGCGCCGGACTCCCAGATCGTGTACGTCGACAACGACCCCATCGTGCTCGTCCACGCCCGCGCGCTGCTCGCCGACAACGCGCAGACCATCGTGATCCCCGGGGACCTGCGGGAGCCGGGGGCGATCCTCGACCACCCGGACGTCCGCGAGCGCATCGACTTCGACCAGCCGGTCGCCGTCCTCATGGTGTCCATCCTGCACTTCGTCGCCGACGACAAGGAGGTCTCCGGCATCGCCGCCTCCTTCGCGGAGCGGCTGGTCTCCGGCAGCCACGTGGTGATCTCCCACGTCACCTCCGGCGACCTCAGCGAGGAGCAGGTCCGCCAGGGCCGCGGCGTCTACGGTACGACCACCGCGGGCGGCATCTTCCCCCGTACCCTCGCCCAGATCCATGACCTGTTCGACGGGCTGGAGATGCTCGAACCCGGCCTGGTGCCCGTCTACGACTGGCGGCCCGAGGCCGGCGACGTCGTCATCCCGCCGGGAGCCGGTGCCATCACCGTGGGAGCCGTCGGACGGGTCCCGTAGGGATCTCAGGCCCCGTCCGCGTTCCTCCCCGGGGAACGCGGACGGAATCCTCCGGCCGACACCGGGCCGGAGAACGGTGAACCCGCCGGGGTCGGTGAGCGTATCTGAAGGATGTTGACACATTCGCGCCAGACCGGTGTCGCCAGGAACGCCCGGGTGGTCGCCACGGTGATTCTCGCCCTGTCCTTCTCCCTCGCCTGCAGCGCGGACCAGCCCGCGGCCGCCCCCGCCGCCGCGGCCGGAAACGCGGCCCCCGCGGGTCCGCCTCCAACCGTCGAGCAGCTCGCCAAGAAGGTCGACTGCAAGCCCCAGATCCAGGTCGACGCGGTCGACATCAGGACGGGAGCCTGCAAGACCCCCGTCGGCCAGTTCTTCATCAGCACCTTCGTCACCCAGTCCGGCAAGGACCAGTGGATGGACCAGGCGCCGGAGTACAACCCCCACCTGGTCGGGGAGCTGTGGACCGTACTCGGCGCCAGGAAGGTCCTGGACGAGTTGCGCGTGACGCTGGGCGGAGACCTGCACCTGACCGACCACCGGGTGAGCCCGACCCCCACGCCACCCGCCGGGTGACGAACGGGGTCGGCCCGCACCAGGCGAGCGTGCCTGGTGCGGGCCGGGCCGGTGCCGGACCGAGGCTGGGGCCGGCGGTGTCCTTTGGACGCCTGCTCGCCCGGAGGGGCGAAGACGTCCGCGTGGACCGTCCGGGAAGCGAGAGCCGCCGTCATGGCGGCCGCTCGCGAGGGCATCTCTTGCCATAGCGATGCTAGACATGCGAGCGGCGTTTTTACTAGCAACGATCGGTCTCATAGCGGTGCTAGCATCAGCGTGATGTCCACACACGAGCGCCGCGAGCGCGAGCGAGCACAGCGCCATCGGCTGATCGTGAAGGTCGCCCGCGAGCTGGCCGAGGCCGAGGGCTGGGAGGCGGTCACGACGCGCCGTCTCGCCGAGCGTATCGAATACAGCCAGCCGGTCCTCTACAGCCACTTCGCGGGCAAGGACGCCATCGTGGCGGCCGTCGCCCTGGAGGGCTTCGCCGAGCTCGCCGCCGAGCTGGGCAAGGCCCGCGCGGCGGGCGGGACCCCGCGCGAGGCGCTCGCCGCCCTGATCCACTCCTACGCCGACTTCGCCCGCCTGAACCCGTCGCTGTACGACGCCATGCTGACCCTCGCCGTGGACCTGCCCTTCGGCCGTCCCGACACCCCCGCCCCGCTCCAGGCCGCCTTTGCCGAGTTCCGTGAGGCGATCGCCGCCTTCGCCGACGGCCGCGACGCCGGCATCCTGGCCGAGGTCGCCTGGGGGTCCGTCCACGGTCTCGTCACCCTCACCCGCAGCGGCCGCCTTCCGGCGGACCACCACGAACGGCGGCTGGCGATGCTGATCGACCAGCTCGCCGCGTCCGCCGACCGGTCGTAGCTCCCCCGATTCCCCCTCGCCCGGTGCCGGTGGCCGGTGACCCCGCGCACGCGTTTCCGGCTGGGTCCTCAGGGTGGGCGAACTTTATCCCTGAATGAAATAGATACGGCATTGCCTGCTGATTCGCCGATCCGTAGCATCCGTCCCATGTCCATCACACGTGAGTTCGCCTACGCATCGTCCTCGCGTCCCGCTGACGGCGAGTGCGTGTGGTATCGCTCAAAGGGCGACCTCTACGACCTGATTCGCACGGGCAGCGACGGAGATTTCCGGTATCACGCCTTCCACGCCCGCGACGGCCGCTATCTTCAGGCCTTCGCCTCCTGGGACGACGGCCTGGAGTGGATCAGGGAGCGTGTCGAGGGCGAGTAGCGCGGTCCGGCCGGGGCGGCCGCCGAGAGGGGACCTCGTGGAGCGGTCGCGGTGACCATCGCCCCATGGCACCGGAAGCGCCCCGGCTCTGGGAAAGCCGGCTGGTGGACGACAACGTTCACCCCGCCGGACGACACGGACGGCAACGGGCCGGACCCGCCGGGCGACGCGGAAGGCAACGAGCCGAACCCGCCGGTCGGCGCGACGCCGCGGTACGTCGACCTGCCCGTTCGGGCGGAGCCGGCGGGTGGCGGTGGCCGGCGTCGGCCCGCTCCGGCGGGACCGGCGGCCGGTGCCCGCCGGAGCCGGGTCAGGGCACCAGGCGCAGCGCCGGGCGGTGGTCGGGCAGGTCGAGCAGCTCGCGCACCCGGGAGACGGGCCAGGCCAGCTGGGCGGCGAGCCGCGTCATGGTCAGACCGGTCTCGGAGACGGCCAGGTCGAAGGCCCGGCGCAGCAGCACGGGCTGCTCGCCGGGGTAGCCGCTGATCGGCTCGGCGGCGAAGCCCGGCTGGTCGCGCAGCGTCTTGAGCCGCTGGTAGGCGCGGCTCGCCGCCGAATCGGAGATCAGACCGACCTCGCGGCAGCGGTACAGCAGGGAGTCGACCGACACGCCCCAGGTGTGCTTGAGCTCGACCAGTTTGCGCAGGTCGAGGCGGCCGGGCAGCTCCGGCAGGATGCTGTCGCGCGGGGTGAGGAACTCGGCGGCGAAGACGTCGGCCTCCCGCTCCTGCTGGGTGTCTCCTGACGCGGTGTCGCCGTGCAGCACCAGGTGGCCCAGCTCGTGGGCGGCGGTGAAGCGGTAGCGGTGGATGTCGTCGAACCGGTTGGCGGTCAGCACCACGATCGGGCGGGGCAGCTGGGAGGTGGAGAAGGCGTCCACCGTGGTGGCGTCCTCGTCGGGCGGCGGGAAGACCACGACGATCCCGTGGGCCTCCATGTGCCGGACGATGTGGGACAGCGGGCCGGTGCCCAGCCCCCAGAGCCGCCGCAGGGCGCGGGCGGCCTGGGCGGGGTCGCTGGGCAGCTCCACGCCGGAGTGGACCTCGCCGCCGGAGAAGCCGGGAAGGGCGACGTGCGGCAGCCTGACCTGCCTCTCCAGGGCGTGGGCCAGCTCCCACACCTGCTCGACGAAGGCCGCGGCCTTGGCCCGCTGGTGCGCGCGGGTGGAGCGCAGGCTCCTGAAATGCGCCATGGACCCGTCCAGCTTGCCGTGCGGGCGGCCCAGCAGGAAGAAAGCCGGTGGTACGCCGAGCGCGTCGGCCAGGTGGGGAACGAGGTCGGGCCGGGGACGGGTCATGCCCGTCTCGTACTGCCCCACCGCCGCGGGAGTGACGCCGATCCGCTCGGCCAGGTCCTTCTTCGTCATCCCCGCCAGCTGCCGCGCCTGGGTCAGCCGCCCCTGGTCGAACGCGTCGGCGACGGCCTGCGGGCTCGGCCCGCCACTCCCGGAGACGCCGGGAGCGCCGAACAGAGGGGTCTGGTTACGGTTGCTCATTGTCGCCGGTGACCACGGTTTCCTCGGGTGCCTCGCTGCTTACTGGGAAGATCTTGCCACTCTTCCGCTCGGCCGGAGACCTCGTGCTCAACGCGAGGGCGGGTACGAGACCGTCGTCGAAGCGCGACGCGGCACCGGGCTCCGCCGCCCACAGGCCGCGGACGGCGCCGGGGGAGGTGGCGGGCAGCGGGATCGGCTCGTGGTGCAGCCACCGGATCCTGCCGAACTCGTCGATGAGCTCCGCCTCGCCCCAGTAGAGCCGCAGCAGGCCGGCCTGCGCGTTGCCCGCGTAGGCGACGGGGATCAGCCGGGTCTCGCCGGGCAGCCCGGTGAGCGCGGGGCGCACCGTGGACGGCCCGTCCGCCTCGGCGGACAGGTCCAGCTCCTCCTGGGCGGACTCCTGCCCGAGCGCCAGGTCCAGCTCCTCCTGGCGATAGGAGGTCGCCGGCCCGAACCGGTCGAACAGCTCGCGGATCAGCGAGGAGATGCGGCCGTCGCTGACGCGGGCCTCGGAGATCGGCGTACGGTCGTCCTCGGCGTAGCGGAAGGGCAGCAGCAGGTTGCCGCCCAGGACCACCAGGTGGTGCGGTGAGCCGTGCGGCCTGACCAGCTGGAAACCGGGTTCGTCGCGCAGCCCCTCGGCGAGCGCCT
This sequence comes from Streptosporangium sp. G11, assembly GCF_051192615.1. Classification (NCBI taxonomy): domain Bacteria; kingdom Bacillati; phylum Actinomycetota; class Actinomycetes; order Streptosporangiales; family Streptosporangiaceae; genus Streptosporangium; species Streptosporangium sp. G11. Next base: position 120,710 of record NZ_JBPJUQ010000001.1, on the reverse strand, counting down.
CGTAGCGCCTGGCCATCATGGTGAAGCCGTAGGTGTATCGCTTGTCGCTGTGCCCGGAACTCTGCGCGTCCTGCGCGTTGCCCATCGCCTCCAGCAGCGACGCGGCCAGCTGCCGCCGCACGACATCGGCGCGGTCGCCGAACCGCTCGGCCGCCCAGCTCGACACCCGGCCCGTCCCCGGGCCGGACACCTGGTCCGTCCCGCGACCCGACGCCGGGTCCGGCACCTGGTCCGGCACCTGGTCCGACCCCGCCCGGCCCGGTCCTTCCCGGTGTGACAACGACGACCCCGCGCCCATCGGCGACCTCCGCTCCCACTTCGCTCCGTGTCGGGCGATCGTCGCCGACACTTCATTTCCGCGCATCATACTCCCGCGAAGGCTCTAGTTGATGTTGCGCGTCTCTCGTGCCGCGGCCTGTGACGATGAGTTCCGAGGTGGGACCGCGGCCGAGCCGGGCGCGGGGCGTCGCCGATCTCCGCGGGAAGCGCTTGCCGGGCATAAAGGAACTGCGAACTGTCGGTGGGACAGGTGATGATGAATCCATCATGGTCATTTCCCCGTCTCTCCCGTTCGCGGCCACGACGTCCCCGAGTGGCGACATCGTGGTCTTCTACGTCGGCACCGAGCCCCGCATGACACCGGAGCAGGCGCTCGCGTTCGCCGACGTGCTCCGCGACCTCGCGGCCGGAGTGCGACGCCCCGTCCTGGCCGGGACGCCCTAGAGCCTCACCCGGATCCGGCTCCGGCCCCCGGGTGGGGCCGGAGTGCGGCATGGGGTATTCGTGGTAACCACTTTCACTCTCCGTGGTCATTGCGTAACGTTCTGGCTGGCGAGACTTCCGGAGGGCAGACCGTCTCGTCGATCCGCCCACCCGCTACTCCGTCGCGGTCCCGGCGTCCGATGCCCAGGGCGTTCTCGAAAGCGTCGAAGTCAGATATGGAAGGACAGAACATGCAACCCTTCGAGCTCCCTGACTTCTATCTGCCGTATCCGGCCAGGCTGAACCCCCACGTGGAGACCGCGCGAGAGCACACCAGGGCCTGGGCGTACGACATGGGCATTCTCGACCCCGGCCTCGGCATCTGGGACGAGCACAAGCTCGACGCCATGGACTACGGCCTCCTGTGCGCCTACACCCACCCCGACGCCCCCGCCTCCGAGCTCGATCTCATCACCGACTGGTACGTGTGGGTGTTCTTCTTCGACGACCACTTCCTGGAGACCTTCAAACGCAGCGGCGACCTGACCGGAGCCAAGCGGTATCTCGACAGGCTGGCTGCCTTCATGCCGGTGCATCCCACCGGGCCTCCCCCCGAGCCGGAGAACCCGGTGGAGCGCGGTCTGGCCGACCTGTGGGCCCGGACGATTCCGGCGATGTCCGCCGACTGGCGGGCCCGGTTCGTCGAGAGCACCCGGAACCTCCTCGACGAGTCCCTGTGGGAGCTCGCCAACATCAACGCGGGGCGCGTCGCCAACCCGATCGAATACATCGAGATGCGGCGCAAGGTCGGCGGCGCCCCCTGGTCGGCCAATCTGGTCGAGCACGCCGCGGGCGCCGAGGTCCCGGCCGCCGTCGCCGCGAGCAGGCCGATGCGCGTGCTGAGAGACACCTTCTCCGACGGGGTGCACCTGCGCAACGACCTCTTCTCCTACGAGCGGGAGGTCGGTGACGAGGGCGAGCTCAGCAACGGCGTCCTGGTCTTCGAGCGCTTCCTGGGCTACGACACCCAGCGGGCCGCCGACGCCGTCAACGATCTGATCACCTCCCGGCTGCACCAGTTCGAGAACACCGTCCTCACCGAGCTGCCCCCGCTCTTCGAGGAGCACGGCCTGGACCTGAAGTCGCGCCTCGACGTCCTCGCGTACGTCAAGGGACTCCAGGACTGGCAGTCGGGCGGTCACGAGTGGCACATGCGCTCCAGCCGCTACATGAACGGAGCCTCGCGGTCCGCCCCGGTGGCCACGGCCCTTCTCGGCGGGCCCACGGGCCTGGGCGTCTCGGCGGCGCGTATCAGGCTGGCGCCCGGCATCACGGGCCCGGGGGGCGTCAGAAGCCACACCCACGTCCCTTTCAAGCAGGTGGGACCGCTGCCGCTGCCCGAGATCTACATGCCGTACACCGCCCGGATGAACCCCAACCTCGACGGCTCCCGCCGCAACGCCGTCGAATGGGCGCGCGAGATGGGGATGTTCGAGCAGCTGCCGGGCCTTCCCGGGCTGGCCGTCTGGACCGAGCACAAGCTCGACACCTACGACTTCGCCATCTGCGCCGGGGCGATCAACCCGGACGCCCCCGGTCCTGAGCTGGACATCTCGACGTTCTGGCTCACCTGGGGAACCTACGCCGACGACTACTTCCCGGTCGTGTTCGGGTCCCGCCGCGACATGGCCGGCGCGAAGGCGTTCAACGAGCGGCTGCCGGCGTTCATGCCGCTCGACCTCTCCGCCACCCCAACGCCGACGAACCCGATCGAGCGGGGCCTGGCCGACCTGTGGTTCCGTACGGCGACCCCGATGCCGGAGGCCGCGCGCGCCACGTTCCGCCGGGCCGTCGAGGACATGACGGGGAGCTGGCTGTGGGAGCTGGCCAACCACATCCAGAACCGGGTCCCCGACCCGGTCGACTACATCGAGATGCGCCGCAAGACCTTCGGCTCCGACCTCACGATGAGCCTGTCGCGACTGGCCCACGGCCGGGCGGTGCCGCCCGAGATCTACGACACCCGGACGATGCGCGGGCTGGACGACTCGGCCGCCGACTACGCCTGCCTGGTCAACGACCTCTTCTCGTACCAGAAGGAGATTCAGTTCGAGGGCGAGCTGCACAACTGCGTCCTGGTGGTCCAAAAATTCCTCGACTGCGACCCGCAACAGGCCGCCGACATCGTCAACGACCTGATGACGTCCAGGATGCGACAGTTCGAGCACATCGTCGCCACCGAGATCCCGGCTCTCCACGACGACTTCGACCTCGACGGGGAGGGCAGGAAGACGCTCGACGGATACGTGAGGGAGCTGCAGGAGTGGATGGCCGGTGTGCTGCTGTGGCACATGAGGACCCGCCGCTACGACGAGTCCGAGCTGAACCACCCGCCCGCGACGACCCGCCCGGTCGGCGGCCCCACCGGGCTGGGGACCCTCGCCGCCCACATCGGCGGGCGCTGAACGACACGCCCGCCGGTGGCCGGGGACGGGCCACCGTGCCCGGTCTCCCGCGAACCGGGCGAGAGCGGGACGGTGTGGGTCGCCGGCGAACCGGGCGGGCGTGTGGGGTGCGGGCGAACCGGGCAGGAGAGCGAGATCGCCCGAGCCTCGGGCGAACCGGGCGGGAAGCGGGATCGCGTGAGTGGATTCCCTTCCCGGTTCGACGCGATCTGGCGAGACATGTTCTAGTGAGGCCTGTTCTGGTTAGGGATGATTTGTGGTGAGAGGCGACGAGGCCAGGCGGAGGATGACGGGCGAACGCGTCGCGCGGCTGGCCACGGTGAGTGGTGACGGGACCCCGCATCTGGTGCCGGTCACGTTCGCCGTGGACGGTGACCGAGTGGTGATCGCCGTCGACCACAAGCCGAAGACCACGACCGACCTGCGGCGCCTGCGCAACATCCGGGAGAACGCCCGGGTGTGCGTCCTCGCCGATCACTACGACGACGACTGGACCCGGCTGTGGTGGGTGCGCGCCGACGGCGAGGCGGCCGTCCTGGATGCCGGTGCCACGCGGGCCGCGGCCATAACGGCGCTCGCCGGGAAATACCCCCAGTACTGGGAGCGCTCCCCCGAGGGCCCGGTGATCGTGATCGAGGTCACCCGCTGGTCCGGGTGGTCGTACTCCGGGAACTGACGGACGGATCGGCCGCGCGAAAAGGGAGGCGCCGGTTCGTGAAGGACTCCGAGCGGCGGGGGCCTTCACGAACCGGTGGCTACCTTCACGCGTGTTCGCCGGTACCTGCGGGGATTCCGCGGACCGCCGGTCCCCTTCACGCCCGTTCGCCGTCCAGATCGGGAACGGGCCAACAAAGGTGCCTCGCTGCCGTAGCGCGAGGCGTGGTTAACCGTATAGAAATACGACACCCCTTCGTTTAAGGCTTGACGTAAGCCAGGCGGCGGCGAGAGAGCGCTCTCTCGCATCCCGGTGACGTCACGCCGTCCGTTCTCGATAGGCAGGTCGATGAGAACAGCCCGTGACCAGGATGTGCGTGCGAAGTCGCGCGTACGCAGAGGCATCTCCTTAGTCCGTCTCCTCGCGCTGACCACCTCGGTGGCGGCGCTCACCGCCACGGGGCTGGTGTCCGTGGCGAGCCCCGCCGCCGCGAATCCGGGTGGGGCACCGGATTTCGGGCCCAACGTCTTCGTGTACGACCCGTCGACACCCGCCACCCAGATCCAGGCCAAGCTCGACGAGCTCTTCGCTCAGCAAGAGAACAATGAAATGGGCACGAACCGGTACGCGGTGCTGTTCAAGCCCGGCCGCTACGACGTCAACGCGAAGCTCGGCTACTACACCACCGTCGCCGGGCTCGGCCAGTCGCCCGACGACGTCGACATCAACGGCGCGGTGCGCGTCGTCGGCCAGCCCGACCCGAACTCCGAGGCGGGCATCTCCGCCCTCACCAACTTCTGGCGCTCCGCCGAGAACCTGTCCGTGACGCCGACCGACTGGTCGAACCAGTGGGCGGTGTCGCAGGCGTCCCCGATGCGACGGGTCCACATCCGCGGCACCCTCTGGCTGGAGCCCGGGAACGCCGGATTCTCCAGCGGCGGGTACATCGCCGACTCGAAGATCGACGGGGTCACGATCAACGGCTCGCAGCAGCAGTGGCTGACGCGCGACAGCGTGCTCGGCGACGTGTGGACCAACGGTGTCTGGAACCAGGTGTTCTCCGGCGTGGTGGGCGCCCCCGCGGAGGGCTTCCCGAACCCGCCCTACACGACGCTGCCCACCAGTCCCGTGACGCGGGAGAAGCCCTTCCTGTACGTCGACGACGCGGGCGCCTACCGGGTCTTCGTCCCGGCCCTGCGCCACAACACCTCGGGCACGACCTGGGCCGACGGCCAGCAGCAGCAGGGGTCGTCGCTGCCGATCCGCGACTTCTTCATCGCGAAGCCGACCGACAGCGCGTCCAAGATCAACCACCAGCTGTCGCGCGGCAAGCACCTCCTGCTCACCCCGGGCGTCTACCACCTCGACCGGGCACTGCGCGTCAAGCACAAGAACACGGTCGTGCTCGGCCTGGGCATGCCGAGCCTGGCCCCCGACACCGGCGACGCGGCACTGCGGATCGAGGACGTCGACGGCGTCCGGATCGCGGGCGTGCTCGTCGACGCCGGGCGCCGCGAGTCCGAGACGCTCGTCGAGGTCGGTGACCGTCACAGCCACAGGGACCACTCCAGGAACCCGATCTCGCTGCAGGACGTCTTCTTCCGCATCGGCGGACCGTGGGTGGGCAAGGCGAAGACGAGCCTCGTGCTCAACAGCGACGACACGATCATCGACAACATCTGGGCCTGGCGCGGCGACCACGGCAACGGCATCGGCTGGACGCAGAACACGGCCGACACGGGCGTCGTGGTCAACGGTGACGACGTGACGGCGTACGGCCTGTTCGTCGAGCACTACCAGAAGTACCAGACGATCTGGAACGGCGAGAGAGGCCGGACGATCTTCTACCAGAGCGAGATCCCCTACGACCCGCCGAGCCAGGCCGCCTGGAACAGCCCGACCGGCAAGGGCTGGGCCTCGTACAAGGTCGACCGCAGGGTGCGGAACCACGAGGCGTGGGGCATGGGCGTCTACTCCTACTTCAACCAGGGCGTGGACATCCGCGCGGACCGCGGCATCGAGGTCCCGAAGACGCCCGGCGCCAAGTTCCACAACATGGTCACGGTCTTCCTCAACGGCAGCGGCGGCATCGAGCGGACGATCAACGAGGCGGGCACCCCCGTCGTCGGTTCGTACGGGACGAGCAACGTCGTCAGCTACCCCTGACCTGACCTGATCCACCAAGGCGACGCGCCGGCCCGGGGTCCTCCGGGCCGGCGCACGTCATTTCTCCTCCGGCGAGGACACGTCCTTCCTCCGGCCGCGCAGCAGGAACCACAGGAGCGAGGCCTGCATCAGCCCGGCGGTGGTGAGCAGCAGCAGGTGGGTGCCGTCGGGAAGGGCCTCCCCGGGGATCATCATCACCAGCCACGAGAGCGGCAGGGTCACCAGGATCAACATGACCGCCGACAGGCCCTGGTCGTCCGGCTGGCGCATGCCGACCTCGACGACGACGCGCGCGGCGATGACGAGCAGAACATAGACGCCGCTGATGACGAAGGCGAGAGTGCCCCGTCTGTACCGGGAGACAGAGCGGAACACGCTGCGAACTGATCTCATGACTGCGACTCTGCCCCAGGGGCGCCGCCGAAGTCCCGGTACGAATACCTGCTCCATACCAGTACGAATACTCAAAAGCGGTGGTTCGGGCCGTCCGTTTCCACGTCCGGGTGGTTTGGACCGTCCGCCACCACGTCCGGGTGGTTCGGACCGTTCATCGCCACGTCCGGGTGGTTCGGATCACGGCTGCCACCACGTCCGAGCGGCTTGGATCGCGGCTACCACCACGCCCGGGCCGCGTCTCACACGCGTGGCTCGGCGGGGAAGCCGGTCCAGCGCAGCTCGGCGGGCAGGTGGCTCATGTCGTTGAAGAAGAGGAGGGCGGAGGGGCGGCCGGGCGCGTACCGGATGACCGTCAGCGCCGCGTTGCAGTGGTTGAGCGCCAGCCACCGCCACTGCGGGGCGTCCTGCGCGGCCCGCACGAGCCAACCGGCCAGGAAGTTGTGGGTGACGACCAGCTCGTGGCGGTCCTCGTCACCCTCCACCGGGCCCGTCAGCAGGTCCAGAGCCTCACCGGCCAGCGTCTCGCCGCGCTCGCGCTCCTCCACCGGAAACAGGTCGAGGAAGCGGAGCAGGTGGTCGGCCGACTCGGGCGGCAGTTCCGCTCTCCTCGGCGTGTAGGGGATGTAGTCTCCGGCGGCCTCCGAGACGCGCAGGGGGACGCCGTCCAGCTGCTCGCCGATCAGCCGTGCGGTCTGGCCGGCCCTGGGCAGCGGGCCGTGGTGGATCACCGAGACGGGAACGCCCCGAAGCCGCCTGCCGAGCAGCACGGCCTGCCGGCGGCCGTTCTCCGTCAGCTCGCTCTCAACCGGCGAGGCCTCGCCGTGCCGGGTGAGATACAGATAGCGGGTAGCCGTTCCGGCCATGTCCGGGTGCTCCTGTCAGCGACCGTGTTCGTGTGAGGCGCGTCGCCGCGCCGGACGCGCCTCGGACCCTTATACCGTCTCCCGCGATTTTCTTGACAGAGGTCGGTTCTCTGGGTGGCTTGGGTCGCTGACGGTCTTCGCCGACCTGGGACTCTGTTCTGGGACTCTGCCATCCCTCGGCGTCACCGGCCACCGGTCCGAGCGGCTCCTCGTGGTACGCCCGCATGCCGGGCCGGACGTCGCCGCCCGTGCTCCACGGGGAGGGCTATGGTGATCGGGTGTCGGACTTTTCCCCACGGGACAGACGATTGCGCCGCTACTGGGATCGGCAGGCCGAATCCTACGACCGGCGGATGGCGCTCGCCGAGCGCCGTTTCTTCGCCGACACCCGTCCCTGGCTGTGCGGGCAGGCGGTCGGCGACGCGTTGGAGGTGGCCGTCGGCACCGGTCTGAACCTTGCCCACTATCCCGACGACGTGCGGCTCACCGGCGTGGAGTGGAGCGCCCCGATGCTGGCGATGGCCCGGCGTCACGCCGACGACCTCGGCCGGGCGGTCGACCTGCGGCAAGGTGACGTGCGGGCGCTGCGCTTCGCCGACGGGAGCTTCGACACGGTCGTGTGCACGTTCGCGATGTGCGGGTTCCCCGACGAGCGGGTGGCGCTCGCCGAGATGGCACGGGTCCTGCGACCGGGCGGGTTGCTGCTCCTGGCCGATCACGTGGCATCGTCGGCGTGGCCGGTCCGGATGCTGCAGGGGCTGGTGGACGCGGTCACCGTGCCGCTGTCCGGGGAGCACTATCGCCGCAGGCCGGTGCGCGAGGTACGCGCGATGGGATTCACCGTCGAGCGTCACGAGCGCTTCAAACTCGGCATCATCGAACGGCTCGCGGCCCGGAAACCCGGCCACGCGGACCGTTGACCGCGAGCGGTCGGTGAGACCACCGGGTGGCTCGGGCTCGCGGAGGGTCGGCACGGCGCGGTTCGGGAAAGAGGGGCGTGCGGTGAAGAGGGAGAAATCTCCGGGCGGAATGACAAACCCCGCCCTCTCCGGCGGGCGGGGTCGGTGTCCGGGAAGAACTCGTTGGCTACGCGTGCCAATGGAGTGAGTGGCCGGACCGGTGCCGACGCCGATACTCCTGAGGGTTGACTCCGTAGGCGGCGGTGAAGGTGCGGGTGAAGTGCGCGGCGACGGGGAAGCTCCACCGGGCCGCGATGGCGTGGATCGGCCGGTCGCCGAGGGCGGGGTCGGAGAGGTCTCGTCGGCAGCGTTCCAGCCGCTGGGTGCGGATCCATTCGGCGACGGTGGCGTCCTGGGTCTGGAAGAGACGGTGCAGGGTGCGGACGGAGACGCCGTGGGCGGCGGCGACCGTGGCCGGGGACAGGCGCGGGTCGGCCAGGTGCCGCTGGATGAAGGCGTGGACCCGCAGCAGAAGGACGCGCTGGCGGGTGGTGGGCCGCAGGGTCGCGTCGGCGTCGAGGTGGTGGGCGAGCAGTGCGGTGAGCAGATCGGCCAGAACGGTCCCGAGGTGTGAGCGATCGGATGTCCCGTACTGGTCGGTGCCGTTGATCAGACGGGTGAGGAATCCCGACACCAGTGCGCCGACTCCCTCACGGCCTGACAGTGACGTGGCGGTGAGCCGCTCCACCTTGTGCGGGGGCAGCGGCAGCAGCGTGGCGGGAAACACCACCATCACGCCGCGGGTGGCACCCTCGTCGAACCCTGTCCGTATCCGGTGGGGGCGCGAGGTGTGGTAGAGCACCATGTCCGACGGCTGCGACAGAGCGCATCTGCGGTCCTGCGTTATCGAGGTCTCTCCGCGCAGGTTGAACGCGAGCTGGAACAGTTCGGGATCGGACTGACGGATCATCTGAGGTGTCCGGTACGCCTCGCAGGGGGAGGCCTCCACCGCGGAAACGTGGACGGCGCCCAGATCTATCGATTCAATGCTTCCCTGGAAGCCCTCGGGATCGTCACAGGTGATCATCATGGGAGCCACCACCTGCCGGAACATGTGATCGAGCCAGGAATCGAACCGCTCTTCCACCGGCAGATTCCCCGTGTGGATCACTGTCTTCACCGGTTTCTCCCTCTGTCAGAAATCCGTTGACGGATTCAGTCAACTCAACTCATCTTGATCATTCCAAACCAGCTGTATTGACCGCAAACAACCTGAAAGGGGTAGGTTCGCCACTTGCGTCGAGGGGTCACGGCGGCTTCAGGCCGGCTCGCGCGCGGCGGGCGCCGGCGAAACGCAACGCGGCGGGCCGGGCTGAGCGGCTGCGGGCGCTCTTTCGCGAAGAACGGTTTCGCGGGCTCCCGCTGGTCGAGGAAGCGCCCGGCCACCAGGCGCAGGCCCTGGTGTCGCAGCCGGACGCGGCCCGCCGATGACCTTGCTCAGGCCGCCGGCGAGGCCTTCCGCCCGCGAAAACCGGTGGATCACCAGGTCACCGCCGTACAGACTGAACCGCGTGATGGAAGACGACCTGGTGTCGGCGGCGACGATCAGGAAGGTCGAGGAGGTCAGGAGGCTGCTGGACGGCGCTGTGCACCCGGATGAGCCCAACGAGGACGGCAGCACGGCCCTCTATCGGGCCGCCGTACAGGGAGACGCGGGCATCGTGCGGATGTTGCTGGCGGCCGGCGCCGATCCCGATCGGGAGAGCGGGGGCGACAGCGAAGGGTTGCCCCTGTGCGCCGCCGCATGCTGGGGGCACGTCGAGATTGTTGTCGCGCTGCTCGACGCCGACGCCGATCCCGACCGGCGAGAGGACATCGAAAGGACCGCGATGACGGCCCTGCACTGGGCGGCGTCGAACGAGCACCTGGCCGTCATGAGAACGCTGCTCGGCCGGGGCGCCGACCCCGACCTCGATGATTCCGCCGGGCGCACCCCCCTGTCCCACGCCGCCGAGCGCGGTGCGACGGCCGTGGTCAGGACCCTGCTCGACCATGGGGCGAACCCCGTGTCGGCCGACGGCCAGGGCCGGAGCCCCCTCGATCTCGCCCGGCGCTATGCCGGTTGTGACATCGAGGCGGAGGTGCTCGCGCGGGCCACGGAACACGCCCCACAGGGAGCGCGGATCACCGTCCGTCGCGAGGAGTCCGAAGGGGGCGATGTGCGGATCGTGGCCGAAGTGCGTGACAACACGGGCGGCCTCCGCTCGGAGTCACGGCTTGGCACCGGCCACGCCGAGATCATCCGCCTCCTGGAGACCTGGACGGCCGGCTACGCCAACCGCCCACAGCGCTCCCAGGGCCGGGAATCGACGACGTGACGCACCGGACTGATCCCACGCCCGCGGACCGCATGACGGACTTGACGCCCTAGGCGGATGGGATGCCCGCGACCGCCGGATGAGAGGCGGAGCGCCGCTTTTCGGTGTGGCGGTACGTTGGCCTGTCGGCGAATCAGGCGCTCCTCGTTGGAGGACGGAGGTCAATCCGCACGTGTTCCGGATCTCGAAGAGCGCTTTTCGTGAGATCAACGGCAGGGGGCGTCCGATCAAGGGCGGCGGAAGTACAGGCTGATGTCGGTCCACCCCATCACGAACCACCATTTGACGCTCTGTAGCCTTTGTCGCCTGCTCAACCAACCCGGTAGGCGGGGATGCGGAACGAAGATCCACACATCGGCGACGATGCTGCCCGCATGTTCGCGAACCACAGGGTTCGGGTCACGCAGAAGCGGCCGGAGAGTCTCCAGCGTCACATCGTCGATCTCACCGGTACGGCGGACCATGTGCGAAACGGCGGTCAACCCCTGGCAGCGAAGCTGCCTCTCACCGGAGGCGATGGCTCTACGAGCCCGGGGAGCGATGACCTCGGCGTCGTCATGACACAGGGACAATCCGAGCACGGCCACCCCGACCAGAGGATCGCCTCGCTCGAAGGCGGCGTCGACCTGGTCGGCACACCCCTGCGGGTCATGCGGAATGTTTCCCCAATCCACCTGGTCTCCCCGTTGCGCGATCTCCGCCCGCACCCATCGTCTGCGAGAGCATGATCTCGTAGGTGCGGAAGACGATGCCACCTGATAAAAACCCGGTGTCGAGCCACTGCTCCGTATAAAGACCTGGTGTCGAGCCACAGCCCACTGCCTTCTTCGAGCTGTCATGGCCCCCTGGTGGCAGGGCAACCGTGAGGCTGCCCCAGTGGCCTCGTCGCCCGAAGCGGGCAGCGGTCAAGACACCCTGGACCTGGCGGCGAAGGTATTACAGGCGCCAGGTCCCTTGGCCCGGAAGCCGCGGTTCAGCCAGTAGGAGTAGTTCGCGGCCTTGCCATGGGTCGGGGAATTCGTCGCGATGCGCCGCAGGTAGGCGAAGTCCGACTCCGGTCGCTTCAGGGAGGACCAGACGCTGCCGATGAAAGCACCGCTCAGACAGTCGGCCTGCAGTTCGAGGCGGCGCGAGGCGGCGTTGTAGTCCTGCTCGGTGCGGTACCTGCGCGAGTCGAAGGTAGTCATGATTCCGGAGAGTTGCTGAACGTGGTGGCCATACTCGTGGGCCATGGCCTCGAGCAGAAACAGGTCGCTCGTGCCGGTGAGGACGTTCTTGTCGAGCTGAAAGACGATGGTCTTGTCCTTCGAGCAGTAGATCGCCTGGGCGTCCCTGGGGAACGTTCTGCAGCCGGTTTTCATGCCGGAGCGGCGTATGGTCCGCAGCTTCGCCACGGCGAAAGGCAGTTTCGCTGCTGCGAACTGGCGCTTCCAACCGGTGTTGAGGCAGCGGAGGACGCTGTTGAGGTAGTTGGTGGCTCCTTTGAAGTCACCGTCGCGAACTGGCCGCTCCGGACAGGTAGCCGATTTCAGTTCGCCGGTTTTGTAGATCGGGTTGGCCGTGAGGGCGGCTGCGCCTGTGGGGATCGGTCGGAGCTGGTGGGTGCCGGCTGCGGCTGTGCCAGTGAGGAGGAGGCTCGCCAGCACGCCGGAGAGCACCGCCGAGGGGAAGGCGCGCATGAGATCAACTTAGTGAGAGGGAAAGATCCGGCAAAATGGGGTGACTGGCCCCGGCTCCCCTCGCCGGAGGCGGAACCGACGATCAGCGATCGCATCAGACACCTCACGGGTTACCGGCCATAACAGGACGGCATGGAACAGCAGAAAGCCCCCGCCCGGAAAGGGCAGGGGCGGCGTGAGGTTCAGCCTTACTCACCGATCTTTTTCGCATACAAGGTGATCAGCGTATCGACCGTCACCTTTCGCCCGGCGGCGGGCGTCTGCTTGGTCACCACCCAGTTGCGGTCGGACACCTGGAAGCGGTTCTGCCCGGTGGCGTCCTTGTCGTTCAGGATGTAGAACCCGGCGGCCTGCATGGTGTCCTGCCCTTCCTGCAGGTTCATCCCGACGACGTTCGGCAGGACCTTCTTCTCCGCCGCCTCTTCCTTCTCCTCGGCCGGGGTGGGAGTGGGCTCCTGGTCGTCCTGCTCGCTCGGCTCGGAGGTCTTTTCCGCGGGCGGCGACGCGGTGACGGTTACAACGGGCGCTGCGGTTTCCGCACCCGTCCCGCACCCGGCGAGAGCGACGAACACGGCGGCGATCGAGCTGATGATTCTCATGCGGGCGCTCCTGTGCTGTGGCGGACGGGTAGGTGGGGACGGTCGAGGGTGTCCACGGGTTGGCCGGTGAACGTCGTTCTGTTGGGGTGCCAGGACGCGACAACGCAGGGGCGGCGCGCGATCGGCTACAGCTGTTGCCCGTCAGGCGAGGGTGAGGGCATCGCCCTCTCCTGGATGATGTGCAGGTCGACGACGCGGCCGTCAGGGTCGGTGAGGATGTGCCGGCCAGGCGCGAGAGCCTGGGCGGCGGAGCCGGCCGGGATGGTGAGGCCGAGGCGCAGGCCGCCGGTGGTGGGGCGGCTGCTGCTGGCGGGGTAGAGCTCGAACACGGTGCCCCCGAGGGGGACGGCGTAGTGTTCTGGGCCGGCGCCGTGCCGCTCCTTGATGAAGGTGAGGCCGAGCCCGGTGTAGAAGGCGTGGCAGGCGTCAAGTCGGTCGGTGTAGATGACGATCAGGCTGGCGTGGGTCACGGGGTTCTCCTTGGTAGCCGCGGCCGGGGCATCCACCTCGGCTCTGCCCCGGGCCGCCCACGATGTCCGCCATGCCCTCCTCTGTCACTCGGCACTCTTCTTCTGCCGCCGGACTTCCACGTTCCAACGCTTCCGCAACCACTCCACGCCGGCGTGGAACCCGACAAGGGTGGGAACCGCGAAGAACGCCGACCCGGGCCCCTGCTGCACGACGACATCGAACAGTGCCGCGACCGTCAGAAAGCCGATCAGCCCCCACGTCCACGCCTGGGAGGCCAGCACCCAGCACGCCGCCTGCCGTAGCACCTCAACTCGGCGTCGCCCAGGAGCCTGCAGCTCGTAGCGCAACTGCCACACCCGGCCCAACTGGTGTATCGCATACAGCACCTGCATGGACGGAGTGGCTTTCGCCACTGCTAGATCCCACAACTCAGCACGTAGTTCCTCGGCGTAACGCCTCCGGTGCGCCGCAGGCAGTACCTGCGTCGCGAGATCGACCAGTTGCCCTGCCAGCACCGCGACAGTCACACGAGGGAGCACTTCATCTTGATCTGCCGCCGATATCTGGTTGCTCTGCTGGTGCTCAACGGTGAGGGCGTCAATGAGGTCACCAGCGCGATTGCGGGTGCGAGTGTAGTCAAAGGTGAGCGTGCGAGCATGATCAAGGACAAGGCCAAGATCACATTCAAAAGCAAAGGTAAGGACGTAGTCAGAGGTAAGGAGGTGGGTGATCTCGTGGGCGAGAGCGCGGATGGAGTCGCGGTCGCGGTCGCAATCAAAGGTGAGAGCGCCGGCGAGATCGTGTTCGAGTATGCGGACGAGGTCAAGGGCAGAGTCGAGGTCGACTATCAGACCTCGAGCGCGATCGAGGGTAGGGGCATGCGCGAGGCCGAAGGCCTGCTCCTGGGCGCGATCGAGGATGAGCGTAAGAAGATGAGCGGTGGCACTGGCGCGGGCGAGGGTTCGGACGAAGCCAACGGCGTGGACCTTGGCGCGAGTCGGGGCGGGATCAAAAAAAGGAAAGTGATCAACGCTGTTCACCAGGTCAACGGCACAGGCGTAGTCACGGATAAGGGCGAGTTCAAGGGTACGGTTACGGGCGCGAACAAGGTCAAGGGCCACACTGTGGGCGCTGACGTGAGAAGAAGCGTCCCTCATATGTCACCGTCGGCGAATCTGCGGCGCAGCCCAGGCAGCCCGTTTACCTTGGTGTGAGCTTGAGTCATGGCAATTCGAGCCTGCTCGGCGCCGCCTAGGGCGAACCGGTAGTACCGGCGGCGGGGGCGCCCTTGCTCGCGAGGATCGACCTCTTCGAATCGCGATTCGAGCCAGCCGATGCCTTCCAGTCGAGCGAGGATCGGGTGGATGGTGCCACTGGCCAGACCGGCGGCCCGGCAGATTTCTAGTCCGTACAGCTCGCGGGTGGGGTCTTCGAGCATGGCGCGGAGGACGAGCTGTGTGGGCAGCGTCATGCGCGGAGTGTTACCCATGCTCTTACTCTAGCTAGGGGTGAGGTGGAGGAGCGTGTCGAGGGTTACGATTCCCACCCCTGTCGGTAACCCTCGTGGCTGCTATACGGCTTAGCTGGATCACGTAGGTCACCCCGCGGGATCACCTGGGTGGCCTGCTCCTGCTGGAGGTCGTCGACGTCGATCACAACCTCCCAGGCCTTCGGTTCTTCGGCTGGAACCGGGCAGGCGTGCTGGCCGGTGTGCCTGGCCAGGATCCGCCGCTTCGCCGCAACCTCACGAAGCACCCGGCCGGGATCGTGGCGAGCGATGTGCGGGCCGACTTCGGTCCAGACCTCGGCAACGGTGTTCTCTCCGGCAAAGAAGATCGACGTGGCCTCGCTGTCGTTCGGATCGCCCTTCACTGGACCGTAGGCCGGATTCCACCACCAGGCCTTGCCGTACACCTCGGCTGGGAGTTCGAGGAGGGCGATCCGAAGACAGAGGCGAGCGATGCGGTGATCGCACTCGACAGGGCGCCGTGGCCGTTCTGAGGGCGCATCGGGCCCGACAGAACGCTGAGCGGCTCGCATGGGGTGAGGCGTGGCAGGAGGCGGGCCGAATATTCACGCGGGAAGACGGTGCGGAACTTCACCCGGCGTGAGTAAGTGATCTCTTCTCGCGTCTCGCCTTCGAGGCCGGGGCTCTTGCCGATCCGGCTACATGACCCTCTGCGCGGGGCGGCGGCGTTGGTGCTCGCGGCCAGGACTGACATGAAGATCGTGTCTGCGATGCTGCGGCACGCGAATCACGCGATCACGGCGGACACGTACACATCGGTTCTGTCGGAGGTGGCTCACGAGGCGGCGGAAGCGAATGCCGCTCTGGTACCGCAGGCAGTCGCGGTGGGGGAGGGAACCGGCGGTCCCCTTTTGGTCTCCCTCGTTGCCCTCGCTGACCCTTCGGGTTTTCAGTGAGGGCAGAACATGCAGGTCAAGCCTTGATCACTAACGCACCCCGCAGGATTCGAACCTGCGACCGTCGGATTAGAAGTGGAGCGCTGCTCTTCCATCGGACAACGTCTTGACCTGTGGTCAACGCATGTGATCACCCTTGGTGAGAAGCTGGCGTTCCGCGCATGTTCCGGATCTTGCTCTTGTTTAATCAGTCTCATCACCCGAAGGCACTGCCCAAATGCAGCCAGGTTGGAGCGACCGGTGCTCCGGCACCAAGAGGCTTCGTTGTCCTCTGATCTCGGCCATTTCACCGATAGCCGGCTCCATCTGAGCACCGATGATCGTGAGTCTGTATCCGTCTCGTCGCCGGAGTTCAAGGGTCTCGCCTGGATTCCAGTCTCCGGAACGCCAGTGACCATGGATTCTGACATTGGCCCCCGGCCCTGCGCTCATCCACATTGCCCAGAAGTGAAACGGTCCGCCTTCCCCACGAGAGCCCATGCGGTACTGCTCTCCGCACTCGCGGCACCCCAGCTCGTAGGACCATGGCGGGTCATGAGCTATTGGGTCTGCCTCGTGCTGGGTCATTTGTCTAAATCGTAGGTGCGCGAACCAGAGAGATCCAGTCTGCTTGGTTATCCCGTCCGCCGTCGGCTCACCCTCTAGGGAGCGGATCAGACCCTAGGGGAGGTCGAGGACGCCTAAAAATGATCAATACACGGATCGGGAATCACCCCTTGACCTGGGGCTTTTAGCTTGAAATGGGCGAGGGCGTCAAACCCGCGCTGTCAGCTTGGGAAGTGCATTGATCACGCCTTGTAGAGTGGCTGAGCTGGGCGTTCGGCCGGTCGTGAGTGACCGTGGTTGACCCCTCGTCACCCTGGTTAATGGCCCGCTAATGCCCCGACGAGCGAAGCTCTTTCAGTTGTCGGCGGAGCGCGTCACGCTCGGAGATCAGCTTCTCTACGTCATCCAGGGTGAAGAGCGTTTTGGAAGGGCCGTTCACGGTCCAGCCGTGTTGGCCGGGTTCCCAGAAGATCTCGACCTCGGTGCCTTCGTGGGGATCTCCGCCCGCTGTGGCGTCTTGGGCGGTGGTGACATTGACCTCCTCCACACGGAGGTACCAGTCCCCGGCATTGACGTCGATCACGACTGGGGTTTCGTCGGGTAAGCCGGTGAGGTAGTCGAGGAGCTGGCGGACGGTGAGCATAGGCGCAGAGTGGCATGGATTGCGCACCTGCGCACGCCCCGCCCTGGCCCTGGTCTGCTCGGCTTGCCCTGGGACGACGGCGACGGGAAGATCCGGCCCTCTCCACCTACGGACCTTGCTTTTGAAACCTGGATCATCCCGGAGTCTGAGCCCCCTGCCGGAGGCTTCTTGGTCTTGTCACTGCTCGTCTGCGGGGGCCCCGTAGAGGTGCTGCCGGATGGTGGTGTCGTGTTCGAGGATGTGGTCGACGGTGTGCCAGTAGGCGGGGAGCCAGGGGTGTTGGAGGGCTTCGTCGCGATTGAGCTTGTGGCCGTAGAGAGGTTTGTCGGGTGCGACAGAGGCGGCTGGAACGAGGGTGCATGCGGGGTTGGGGTTGTTCGCGACGGGGCCGACGCGGCATCCGAAGGTGACGCGGTTGGAGCCGGTTGGGGTTACGGGGTCGTCTGGGTCCCATGCGTCGTCAAAGACGACATCGATCCATTCCATCGTGGTGGTAGCAGGAGGCGTAATAGATGGCGTAGGCGCCCTCGTCGCTGTTGATGAACCCTGTTACGCGTTCGAAGGGGGTTCCGCAGCAGTCGCAGGTTCCTGTGTGGACCTTGCGTTCTGGGTCTATTTCGAGTCTCACGGGTCGGATTATGACGGCAGACTCTTGGCTGTGTGAGATGTCGAACGTCGCATGGCGGCCGGGGGGTGCATGGGTGGCGGCGGTGCGGCCCACCTACGGCGGGTGGGGCGGGTGCTGGGTGCGGCGCGCGGCCCTGAGTCCCGCCGCCGGCTGGGACCGGCGCCCACGCCGCATGCCCGGCTGGCGGGCGGGCGGCGGGCCGTGCGTCGGCGCGGAGCGCCGTCGCCTTGATACCTACTCAGAACAATTCGGCAGTTACTCAGCTCGTGATCGGCTGGTGTGCTGTTGCTCAGGACTTCGTGAAGAGGTTGAGCACGTCGCTGAAGCCGGTGGTGAGGCTGGCGAGGAGGGCTTTGCCTTTTTCGGCAGTGGCTAAGGATGGGCGGCCGATGACTCCGCTGTCTGTGTAAGCCTGCATGCCCTTGTTTAGGAGATGGCGGCGGTCGTCGGCGATCCAGTCGGCGGACTGGTAGCCGGGGCGGATGACCTCGGGGCAGGCATGCAGCAGGAGGGAAGTCTCCAGTTCTCCGGCGTGCATGTCCTCGTGCATGGAGCTGGTGAGCCGGGCGGCGGCTCGGGCTTCGTTCCAGTCCTCGCGAGAGGGGAACAGCGCCATGCGGCGGCCTTCGGCGTTGGCCTCCTGGATGACGTTGCTCAGGACGTAGTTGCCTCCGTGGCCGTTGACGACGACCAAGGCGGTGGGGCCGGAGCGGGTGACCGAGGCGTAGACGTCAGTGACGATCGCGTGCAGGGTCCGCGCGGAGATGCTGACGGTTCCCGGCCAGGCACTGTGTTCATGTGAGCAGGAGATCGTCACGGGCGGGAGCAGCAGGACGGGGTGAGCATCGGCGATCTGGCGGGCGATCAGGGTGGCCACGATGGTGTCGGTGCTGAGGGGCAGGTGGTCACCGTGCTGTTCGAAGCTGCCGACGGGGAGGATCGCGACCTGGGCGTTGCGGTCTCGTTCCTCGGTGGTGGTCGCGGTGGGCAGCAGGGTGGTCACCGGTCTCCTTGTGGCTGGGGTGCTGTCAGGAAGAAGGACTCCGAGAGGATGTCGAGCCTGGTGAGCAAGTCTGCCACGGAGGGGTCTGCCGCCCATCGGGCCAGATGACCACGCAGTGCTGTGAGCTGGCTGGTAACTCGGCTGGAGCGAAGAGCCTGCATGCGGGAGAGGGCGTCTTCGGTCACTACGCAGGCTTGCTCGCGTTCGCCCGCTATGGCGTAGGCGGTCGCCATACGGGTCAAAAACAGGACGTGATCGCGCGCCTGGCTGGATTCGGGCCACTGGGAGCGATTGGCCTCGAACATCGGGATGGCCGCGGTGGCCTGGCCCAGCAGGACGCGGATCGCGCCTGTCTCCATGGCGATGTAGGCGGGAGTGCAGTACGGAGCACGGTCGCCCTCGCTCTGCGCCATCCCTGCAGCGGCTTCGACCAGAGCCATCTCCGAATCGCGGGCGGAGTCCGTTGCCTCTCCGAGGTGGGCGTTCGCTGTCGCGCGTGTTCTGAGAACGACCGCTCTGAGCCTGGGAGTGAGGGCATCGGAGTTGGCCAGGGCCGTATTCGCCAACCCAAGACCGTGGCCGTAGTCGCCGGCCTCGATGGCGATGATGCTTTTGCGCATGAGGATGTAGGAGATGACGCGCTGGTCGCCCAACTCCATGGCGTAGTCCAGGGCCTTGCTGGTCCACATCGTGGCGTGGATGAAATCGCCCAGGTCCTGATGGAGCCACCCGCAGAATTCCAGCAGTTCGCTGGCCAAATTCAGGGCTTCAGTGCGGTCGGCTCCTCGGGTCACTTGGCAGAGTTGCCCGACTACGGGCACCTGGTCCTGAACCGCGCTGACCAAGAGGAGTGGCCCCATGATGGCCTCGGCCTGGATGTGACCGGTGAGGACGTGCCGGAGTCCGGAGATGACGGAGCGGCTGGATGCGCTGGTCAGGCTGGCGAGGTATCGAGTCGGCAGGCCCGCCCTCGACGCCGACTGATCGGACGGTGGCGAGGTCGGTGTGTGCCGAGGTTGTGAGCTGGCTGCGGAGAGCCGCCGCGGTGCCAGCCCGAGAGCCAGCCGGGCATGGTCGGGCATGTCCAAGCCGTCGGCGATGCGCTCGATCACCTCGAATGAGGTGACCTGAACGGCCCCCTTCATGATCTCGCTGATCTTGCCCTGGCTGAGATTCACCGCGACGCCGATGCGGGTCTGACTGAAGCCGGTGTGCTGACGGATCAGCTGGAAGAGTTGCCCGATATCGCGGTCGCGGAGAGCTGCCAGCGTTTCCGGGCGCTGCCATAGCTCCGGCAGGATAACGACTGGTTCGGTCGCATCTGCAGGCATATGGGCCTCCCCCTTTCGAGACTTGACTTCTGGATATCCAACGCTTGTCACCGAGGGTGATCCCGTCAAGGGATATCGGTTATCCAGCCGGAGTATTGCGGCTCGGGATGGGGCGCGTAAGGCCAGATGGCGACCCTTGATCCATGAGTGAGCCGACGATGAGGGTCGTGGGTTCCACCACGTTCGTGGTGGATCCACCGAAGTCGTGCCGCTGTCGAGTTCCGCTGGAGGCGGCGTGATGAGCGGAGATGAGATTTCGGCCATCAGCCGGCAGAAAGCGATCACCCCGGTACGGGCCGCGCGGCGACTGCGCGATGAGTTGGCCGCGTTGAACATCGCCTCGGACGTTCACGACGGGTACGGGCTGGCGCTGGTGTCGGTCTGGTTCGGGCTGGTCGTGTGGACCGATGGCCAGGTCTTCCGCTGGTGGGCCGGACAGGAGACGGGGCGGGCCCGCCTTCGGCGCTACGCCTTCTGCCCCGCGGGAGATCCGGTGACGGCTGCTCGCCGGGTGGCGAGTCGTTGTGTTGAGCTTCGCGAGCGGGGGCCGGTTCCGGTTCCCGGCCCGAACGGGTGTGCTCCGTAATGATCGAGCTGACGGGCTGCTTGAGTCCCCACGTGCCCGCACCGCAGGGTGGCCACACACGCCTGGTCTGGCTGACCCCTGACAGGGGGATGGCGCGCCTGCGTGTGATCACTTGGACCTGCCGGTGCCGAGCCACGCTGTACGAGTTGTGCCAGGCCGGAAGGCAGGGCTTCATCCGGCGCACGCTCCGACTGGACGGTAGTCCGGAAGTTCGCGAGACCTATCGATGGCCGATTCGGCAGGCCGGCGATATATGGAGGGCGTTGCTCTCCGGGGAGGCCCGATAGGCAGGCGCGGCGGCACGGCGGGCCTCGTTTGGTCGTGTCGTCGCGTCACGGGTGGACGTGATGCTCAGGGTCTACGCCAAGTGCATCGACGGCCAGCGCGAGGTGGCGAACCAAAGAATCTTGGCAGCGCTCGTCACATGATGCGGATCATGCTCCATGAAGGACCCCGGGACACCTCGGGGTCCTTCGTCGTTCCGGCCCCGGAATCGCCCCTCGGGGCTCCGGAATCCTCGGGCTCACCTGGGAAAACGGGGCCTCGGCCATTCCGCGTATGTTCCGCGACCGGTGGCATACGGCTGCTTTCGGCCGCCTGCGGCTGCATGAGGGGGGCGGACCCCGGACAAGCAAAAGACCAGGTCAACGCGTAGATGACCTGGTCTTGGCAGCGCACCCTGCAGGATTCGAACCTGCGACCGTCGGATTAGAAGTCCGATGCTCTATCCAGCTGAGCTAAGGGTGCTCCCGCTCAATTGTGCATGATCCGGGGAGTGCCCACGTATCGGTTTTGGGCCGGTGTCGTGAGGATCACTCTGTGGACCCCTCGTTCCCCGGAGGGGGTGAGCGCTCACCTGCTCCGGTCCAGGTGGGTGGTGGCCCTTCGGGGTGGGGGAACCGTGGCGGTGGAGGATTCCTCCGTCAGGGTGGTCCGGGTGTTCTTCCGCCGGGCGCGGCGGGGGCGTGTGTTCGGAGGAGCCGGGCGGGGGCGGGCCTTCGGAGAGCTGTCCGGTGGGGGCGGTCTGCCCGAATCGTTCTCCTGAGGAGGCGAGGCGGTCTAGGCTCGTATGCCATGTTCGTCGCCACGGTCCAAGAGGAGATTCCCCTTCTGGGCGGTGATGTCACCGACGGGGTGGTACGGGTCGGGGACACCGTCCGACGGCCCAGCAGGGCCTCCACGGGTTCGGTGCACGCGCTCCTGCGTCATCTGGAGCGCTCCGGGTTCGAGGGGGCTCCCCGAGCCCTGGGGGTGGACGAGCGGGGCAGGGAGATCCTGAGCTACGTCGAGGGGGAGTCCGCGGCCAGGCCGTTGCCCTCGTACGCGCTCACCGGGGAGTCGCTGGCCGCGCTGGCGCGGCTGCTGCGCGGGTTCCACGACGCGGCGGAGGGTTTCGTCCCGCCGCGGGGGGCCGTCTGGGAGGCCGGGTCCAACGACGACGCGGCACCGCGACTGATCGGGCACTGCGACGTCAACCTCGACAACGTGATCTTCCGTGACGGGCTCCCCGCCGCGCTGATCGACTTCGACATGGCCAGGCCGACGACCCGGTTGTTCGACGTGGTGACCACGCTGCGCCACTGGGCGCCGATCGCCGATCCCCTCGATCTGGAGCCGCTCCAGCGCCGCCTTGATGTGGGCCCCCGGCTCCGTCTGTTCTGCGACGCGTACGGCCTGGCGCCTCGTGACCGCCGCCGCCTGCTGGATCTCGCCCGGCTCCGCTTCGACCGCTCGTACCACGCGATGCGGGTCAAGGCCGAGGCGCAGGGCGGGGGCGGCGGGTGGGCCCGGATGTGGGCCGGTGGGGCGGGGGAGCGCATCCGGCGGGCCCGCGTGTGGCTGGAGACCCACCAGGATGAGCTCCATGAGCATCTCGTTTAGGCGGACGGTGGCCACTGTGCGGGGCAGGCGGCCTGGAGTGGCCGAGGGGGTGGGGATGCTCGCCGGGGTCGCGATCGACGCCGTGCTCGCCGATCCCCGGCGCGGGCACCCGGTCGCGCTGTTCGGCACCGCCGCCGCCGGGGTGGAGCGGCGGGTGTACGGCGACCGCCGGGCCCGGGGGGTCCTCCACGTGGCCCTGTGCGTCGTCCCGGTGGCGCTGCTCGGCCACCTCGCGGCCCGGTCGGGCAGCCCGGTGGTGCGGGCCGCGCTGAGCGCGGCGGCGACGTGGGCGGTCGTCGGTGGTACGACGCTGGGCCGCGAGGGCGCGGCCATGGCCGGATTCCTGGAGGACGGCGATCTCGCGGGGGCGCGGGGGAGGCTGTCGCACCTGTGCGGGCGCGACCCGTCCGGGCTCGGGGAGGCCGGGCTGTCCAGGGCCACCGTCGAGTCGATCGCGGAGAACACCTCGGACGCGGTGGTGGCGCCGCTGTTCTGGGGGGCGGTGGCCGGGGTGCCCGGCCTGCTCGCGTACCGGGCCGTCAACACGCTGGACGCGATGGTCGGTCACCGGAACGCGCGCTACGAGCGCTTCGGGTGGGCCGCGGCCCGCCTCGACGACGTCGCCAACTTCATGCCCGCCCGGATCACCGGACTGCTCGCCGCGCTCGGCGCCCCCCTGGTGGGGGGTTCGGCACGGCGGGCGGTGTCGGTGCTGCGCAGGGACGGCCACCGCCACCCCAGCCCCAACGCGGGCCGCTGCGAGGCCGCCTTCGCGGGCGCGCTGGACCTGACCCTGGGAGGGGTCAACGTGTACGGCACCCGTGTGGAACACCGGCCGGAGATGGGTGACGGGCCCGAACCCTCGGTCGCGGACATCCGCCGGTCCGTACGGCTGGCGCGGGCGGTGGGCCTGGGGGCCGCGGCTCTGGCGGTCCTGGCTGTCCTGCGGCGCCGGTAGGCCTCCGCCGCAAAGGGGTTCGGGGCGGCCGGACGCCGGACGGGGGACACCGAAGGGCCGGGCGAGGGGCACAAGGACCGCGCCGAGGGACCGGGAGGGCCGGGTGAGGGGCACAGGAACCGCGCCGAGGGGATCGAAGGGCTCAGGGGGGCGGACGCCGGGGCATCTCCGGGAGTCCGGGTGGGCGGTGTGGCCGCCGGGGCGGCATGCTGGTCGGCATGATGGTTGATTCCCCCGCAGAACCGCCCGTGGTTCAGATCTGTCCCGATGTCGCGTGTCGTGCCGGGTTCGCCGCTTCCCGGGCCGGAGCGAGGGCGTGAAGGGGGCGCTGCTGGTCGCGGGGACGACCTCCGACGCGGGCAAGAGCGTCGTCACCGCCGGGATCTGCCGCTGGCTGGCCCGGCAGGGGGTGAAGGTCGCGCCGTACAAGGCGCAGAACATGTCGCTCAACTCCTTCGTCACCGCCGACGGCGCCGAGATCGGCCGGGCCCAGGCGATGCAGGCCGCCGCGTGCGGGCTGGAGCCCAGCGCGGACATGAACCCGATCCTGCTCAAGCCGGGCAGCGACCGGCGCAGCCAGGTCGTGGTGATGGGCAGGCCGATGGCCGAGGTCGACGCGATGGAGTACTGGGACGTCAAGGAGCGGCTCCGCCAGGTCGCGGTGGACGCGCTGGAGCGGCTGCGGAGCACGTACGACGTGGTGGTCTGCGAGGGGGCGGGCAGCCCGGCGGAGATCAACCTGCGCAGGGGCGACATCGCCAACATGGGCCTGGCCCGTGCCGCGAACCTGCCGGTCATCGTGGTCGGCGACATCGACAGGGGCGGGGTGTTCGCCGCGCTGTACGGGACGGTGGCGCTGCTGGAGCCCGCCGACCAGGCGCTGGTCGCCGGGTTCGTGATCAACAAGTTCCGGGGGGCGCCCGAGATCCTCGAACCGGGGCTGGACATGATCAGGGAGCTGACCGGCCGCGAGGTGTACGGGGTGCTGCCCTGGCTGGACGGCCTCTGGCTGGACGTCGAGGACTCCCTGGCCCTGGACAACCGGCCCGCGATCGGGGCGCGTGTCCCGTACGGCAGGCAGACCCTGCGGGTGGCGGTGGTGCGGCTGCCGCGGATCTCCAACTTCACGGACATGGACGCGCTGGCCTCCGAGCCCGGGGTGGCGGTCCGCTTCGTGACCTCCCCCGGCGAGCTGGAGGACGCCGACCTGGTGGTGTTGCCCGGTTCCCGGGCCACGGTCTCCGACCTGGCGTGGCTCCGTGCCACCGGCCTGGCCGCGGCCCTGCCGGGACGGGCGGTGCTGGGCATCTGCGGCGGCTACCAGATGCTCGCCAGGACCATTCGCGACGACGTCGAGTCGGGGGCGGGCCTGGTCGAGGGGCTGGGGTTGCTGCCGGCGTCGGTGGAGTTCGCCGCGGACAAGACGCTGGGCCGCCCTGTCGGCGCCGCGTACGGCTGCCAGGTCTCCGCGTACGAGATCCACCACGGCGTGGTGACGGCCGACGGCGGCGAGCCGTTCCTGGACGGCTGCCGTGACGGCTCGGTGTGGGGTACCACCTGGCACGGCGCCCTGGAGAACGACGGCTTTCGCCGGGCCTTCCTCGCCGATGTGGCGGCCGTCTCCGGCCGTGACTTCACCCCGGCGCCGGACGTGTCGTTCGCCGCGCTGAGGGAGGAGAGGCTGGACGCGCTCGGCGACCTGATCGAGCGGAACGTCGACACCGGCGCCCTGCTCCGGCTGCTGGAGGACGGGGCTCCTCGGGGGCTGCCGTCGCTGCCGCCCGGCGGGGGCTCGCGCGAGGCCCCGGATTTCTCGGCCGGTGCCCCCTCCGCCGGTTGAGGGAAGCGATCCGTCCGCCTCCCATGGATCCGTTCGCCTTCTACAAGGGGCGAGGGCGGATGAATCCCGTCAGATGACGGAAAAGGGAAGGTTCGTCCCGCCGGGTAAACTTGATATTCCCCCCACCGGATCCGATGGGGAGGTATGGGAGGCCGACGATGTCCCGCATCCTGGTGTTGCTCTTCGTCATCGCCGTGATCGCGGTGGTGGCTCTCGGCGTGACCATGGCGGTCCGTGCCCACACGGCACGCAAGTCCGTCGCCGACAGTCCCCGCGAGATCCTCAAGCGCCGTTACGCGGCCGGCGAGATCGACGAGGACGAATACCTCCGCCGCATGTCGGGCCTCTCCCAGGACTGGTAGACCCGCCGGCCGTGGTCAGGGCGCGGAGGCGGGGGCCGGCTGGTTCGCGGTGATCCAGGCGTCGATCTCCTCCCACTGGTCGAAGAGCCAGCGGATCTGGTCCTCGCGGTCGCGCGGCACGTCGGCGGCCTGGACCCGCCACCACTTGGCCTTGATCCGGGCGCTGAGCGGGAGACGGGTCCAGATGTCCCCAAAGGTGACCAGGTCGTCGAGGCCGGTGTGTGCGACGAAGACCACGTCCGCCTCGGGGCAGGCCTCGATGGCGGCGATGGCCCCGTTGGGGCGGGGGGCCAGCAGATGCTCCAGCTTGCGGGCCCGGGCGGCCTCCTTGGCCAGGCCCTTCTGTTCCAGCCGCAGGATGGCCCGCCAGCGGCGCTTCGGGGTGAAGTTGCCGCCCTCCGGGAAGATCACCAGGGCGTCGTCGGCGTCCATGTCGGAGGACAGGCGGTGGATCTCGCTGAGAATCCCGCTCTCGGCGATCTTGCTGGGGACGAAGGCGTTGGGGAGGCGGTTGATCACCACGTCCAGCGAGGGGTCGAACTGCAGGGCAGCCTTCATCACGATCCTCGGGCGCCTGCCGTACCGGGAGAGAAGGTGGTAGATGAGCAGGAACGAGTCGCCGGGGCCCGCGTGGCGGGACAGGACGATGACGGGGCGGGTGAGGCGGCGGGAGATCTCCTCGGAGGTCGGCGGGGGCTCGTCGATCTCGACGGTCAGGCGGAAGATCCGCACCGCGGCCTCGTAGATCTTGGACAGGAGCCACTGGATCAGCTCGTAGTGCCGCTCCTGGTACTCGTCGCGGTTGAGCCGGCCGCCCAGGCCGTTCGTCACCCACAGCCACAGGCAGGCGCACAGCGCCATGGACTCCAGCGTCAGCCACGCCATCGCGAACCAGACCAGCCGGGTGCCGCGTCGCTGCGGGGGCGGCAGGCGCAGCGAGGCCGCGGTCACCACCAGCAGCCAGATCGGGAGCGTGAGCACCGCGGCGACGGTGAGCACGATGACGAGCGGGGCCAGGACCAGGCGGCGGATGATGCGAGGAGGCAGCACGAGCGGCTCCTGCCTGTGGGCATGTGCGGGTGGTGCGCGTGTGGGCGCTGGTGTGATGTATCCCTTTAACTACCCAAATATGGACGTATAACGGTTTATGTCGGTGTTGATGTGGACGGACGGCTCAGGGGGACGAGTGCTGGGCCAGGTAGTCGGACGAGGCCCGGTACGCACGATCAATGTATTCAGATATATGCGATAAATCCCGGTAACGCAGCTGAGAGAGATCCATTCCCGGACGGGATTCGCCCCCGGAGGGCATCACGTGGACCTCGATCTCGTCCGGCAGGGTGGCCATCTCCTCGGTGAAGCGGTGCCGCCGGGCGATCTCGAAGGCGGTCATGCCGACCTCCCACGGGCGCCGGGGCACCACCAGGGGACGCTCGATCCTGCCCACGTGCAGCACGTAGACCCGCCGGGCGCCGAGCGCGACGGCCCGGCCGACCGGGATGCTGTGCACCAGCCCGCCGTCGAGATAGTGGTCGTCGCCGACGCGGACGGGCGGCAGCAGCCCGGGAACGGCGCAGGAGGCGAGGACCGCGTCGACCAGGGGGCCCTCGGTGAACCAGTGCGCGGCGGCGCGCTCGACGGAGGCGGCCACGCACTGGAACGGCACGGCGAGCTCCTCGATGCGGGAGACCGGGAGCGTCCGGGCCAGCAGGTCGCGCAGCGGCGCGGAGGAGTGCAGGTGGGTGCCGCTCCTGGCGAGGGTGGACAGCCGGGTCACCCAGGACCCGGCGAACGCGGTACGGACGATGTCCGAGGCCCACAGTGTGGTCAGGCGCGCGACCGCGTCACCGGGGGAGGCGGCGAGCACGACGCCGTTCAGCGCGCCCACGGACGTGCCGACGATCACGTCGGGCTTGATCCCCGCTTCGTCGAGTGCCCGCAGCATGCCCACCTCGTGGGCGCCGAGGACGCCCCCGCCACCGAGTACGAAGGCAGTGTCCAGGCTCATGGGCTCACCATAGCCCCGCGTGGCCATGCGGGTTCCGGGCCCGTGCATCGGGACAGGTGGGTTCCGGGCCCGTGCATCGGGACAGGCGGCTTTCAAGCCCGCGCAGCGAGACAGGCGGTTTCCGGACCCGCGCAACGAAAGGGCGGCCAGCTGTCCGGATCCGACCATGGTCCCGGCGGTGGCGAGAGGGCACGATCTGACGCATGACAGCGGTAGTGGAGACCGAAGGGCTCACCAAGTTCTACGGCGGGCGCCGGGGGCTTGAGGACCTCGACCTGGAGATCCGGCCAGGAGAGGTGTTCGGGTATCTCGGCCCGAACGGCGCGGGAAAGACGACGACGATCAGGCTGCTCCTGGACGTCATCCGCCCCACCAGGGGCCGGATGACGGTCCTCGGCAGGGACCCCCGCGAGGCGGGTGTGCGGAGCCGGATCGGTTACCTGCCGGGGGAGCTGGCCCTGGAGGGCAGGGAGAAGGCCGGGGACTTCCTCGCCTTCCTCGGCGCGGTGCGCGACGGCGTGTCCAAGGGGCGGATCGAGGGGCTGGCCGAGCGGCTGGAGGCCGACCTGTCGGTGCCCATGGGCAAGCTCTCCAAGGGCAACAGGCAGAAGGTCGGCCTCATCCAGGCCTTCATGCACGAGCCGGAGTTCCTGATCCTCGACGAGCCGACCAGCGGCCTGGACCCGCTGGTACAGCGGGAGTTCCTGGCGATGGTCCGCGAGGTCCGCGCCTCGGGCCGTACCGTGTTGATGTCCTCCCACGTGCTGGCCGAGGTCGAGGACGTCTCCGACCGGGTCGGCATCGTGCGCGGCGGCAGGCTGGTCGCGGTGGAGGACATCTCCGCGCTCAGGGAGAAGGCGGTGCGCCGGGTGGAGTTCCACTTCGACGCCCCGGTGCCTCGCGAGGCGTTCGAGAATCTGCCCGGCGTACGGGACCTGCGGGTGGAGGGGGCCGGGCTGAGCTGCACCATCGACGGCCGCCCGGACGCGCTGATCAAGGCGGCGGCGCGGTTCACCGTGGTGCATATGGTCAGCGCCGAGCCCGACCTGGAGGAGATCTTCCTGACCTACTACGGCCAGAGCGAGGAAGGGGAGGTGCGCGATGCCCACACTGGTGTCGAAGAGCCTGCGTGACTACCGGCGGGCGCTGCTCGGCTGGACCCTCGGGATCAGCGCGTTCTTCACGCTGTACCTGTCCTATTACCCGACGATCCAGAGCAACCCCGACCTCTACGGTGACGTGGCGCTGACCAAGTTCCCCGGGGCCATGCGCGACCTCATGGGCGGCCTGGAGGGCGGCTTCACCAGTGGTTCCGGCTTCCTGCAGGCACTGGTCTACCAGCTGTTCGGGCCGCTGCTGTTCATCATGTGCGCCGCGGTGATCGGCAACCGGGCGATCGCCCAGCCCGAGGAGTCGGGCACGCTGGAGCTGGTCCTGACCCTCCCGATCGACCGTAGGCGGCTGGTCCTTGAGCGCTTCGCCGCCCTGGCCCTCGCGCTGCTCGGCGTGGCGGCGGCCACCTTCCTCGTCGTGCTGGGCCTGGTGACGGCCGTCGGCATGGGCGTCCCCGCCGACAGGATCCTGGCCGGTCACGTCGGCGTCCTCCTGCTCGCCCTCTTCTTCGGCACGCTCTCCCTGACGGTCGGCGCCGCGACGGGCCGCAAGGGGGTCGCCCTGGCCGTGGTCGGGGTGGTCGCCGTGGGCGGATACGTCGTCGAGACCATGGGCAAGGACGTGGACGGTGTGTCCTGGCTGCGCTGGATCTCGCCGTTCCACTACTACCTCGACGGACGGCCGATCCAGCTGGGGTTCCCGGCATGGGACTATCTCGTGCTGGCCGGGGCGACCGTCGCGCTGGTCCTGGTCGCGATATCGGCCTTCGACAGGCGTGACGTGGGAGTCTGATGGACGAGCTGCTCGGCGGCCATCTCCGGATGTTGCGGGAGGCGGCCGCCACCGGCAGGCTGCCCGGCCGGGCCGAGCTCGACGACTGCCGCGCCGCCGGTGCGCTGGCCGCCGAGCGGGGCGCCTCCGTGCGGGCCCTGGTCGAGGCCGCCCTGGCGATGGCCGAG
This sequence comes from Streptosporangium sp. G11, assembly GCF_051192615.1. NCBI lineage: Bacteria > Bacillati > Actinomycetota > Actinomycetes > Streptosporangiales > Streptosporangiaceae > Streptosporangium > Streptosporangium sp. G11. The sequence continues at coordinate 91,155 of NZ_JBPJUQ010000001.1, read as the reverse complement.
TCGGTGAGCCCCACCCCGCTCCCGGCCCTGCGGCGTACGGTCTCCGCCCTGATGGAGGGGTACGAGAACGCCCAGCGGGCGGCGCTGCGCCAGGAGGAGGCCGCGCGCAGGGAGTTCGTCCACGACCTGCTCCAGGGCCGCGCCGACAGGCTCGCCGAGCGGGCCGAGCACTTCGGGCTCCGCCTGGCCGAGACGTACGTGGTCGCCGTCGCCCGCCCCGCGGCCAGGGCCGCCACCGCCTCCACGGCGGCTCCGGGGGACGGCGGGCTCGCGGGGGAGGCCGAGGGGACGGCCCGGCGGATCGAGGACGCGCTGGTCGCCCGGTTCGGCTCGCACAACGTGCTGGTCGCGGTCCGCGACGGGACGCTCGTGTGCGTCGCGCCGGGCAGTCTCACCGTCGCGAACGGCGAGTTCACCCACCACGTGCGCCAGACCTTCGCGCCCGGCTGGCGGGTCGGGCTCGGACGGGCGCACCGGGGACCCGGCGGAGTGGTCACCTCCTACCGGGAGGGCGCCAACGCCATCGAGCTCGGCGACCGGCTGGGGCTGCGCGCCCCCGTGCTCAAGGCCGCCGACCTGCTGGTCTTCCCGGTGCTGCTGCGGGACCGCGCGGCCATCGAGGACCTGGTGACGAGCGTGCTGAGCCCGCTGCTGGCGGGGCGGGGCGGTCCCGAGCCGCTGCTCGCCACGCTGGAGGCCGTCTTCGCCTCCCAGGGCAACCAGACCGCCGCCGCGCGCAGGCTCGGCGTCAGCACCCGCGCGGTGACCTACCGGCTGGAGCGGATCCGCCGCCTCACCGGGTTCTCACCGGACGAACCCACCCAGCGTTTCACCCTGGAGACGGCGGTCCTGGGCGCCCGCCTCCTGGACTGGCCCGCCCACCCGCTGCGCTGACCGCCGCGCGATTACGGGATCAGAAGCACCTTGCCGGTCGTACGGCGGGCTTCGAGGTCCTCGTGGGCGCGGGCCGCCTCGGCGAGCGGGTAGCGCTCGGAGATGTGCACCCGCAGCTGCCCGGAGGCCACCCAGCCGTAGAGGTCGGAGGCGCGCCAGGCGAGCTCGTCGCGGGTGGCGATGTAGGAGCCCAGAGTCGGGCGGGTCAGGAAGAGGGAGCCGTTCCTGGCGAGGATCTGCGGGTCGATCGGGGGGACCGGGCCGCTGGCCTGGCCGTACAGCGCCATCATGCCGCGCGGGCGCAGCGAGGCGATGCTCTCGTCGAAGGTGGCCGCGCCCACGCCGTCGTAGACGACGTGCACGCCGGAACCGGTCAGGTCGCGGACCGCGTCGGCGAAGCCCCGATAGCGGAACACCTCGTCGGCGCCCGCCTGGCGGGCCAGGATCTCCTTCTCCTCGGTGGAGACCGTGCCGATCACCCGGGCGCCGCGCAGCTTGGCGATCTGGGTGAGCAGCAGGCCCATGCCCCCGGCGGCGGCGTGCACCAGGACGTCGTCGCCCGCCTTCACCTCGTACGTGGAGTGCGTCAGGTAGTGGGCGGTCAGCCCCTGGAGGGTGACGGCCGCCGCGACCTCGGCCGTGACCCCCTCGGGGACGGCGAGCAGCTTGGAAGCGGGCACCGCGGTCCTGGAGGCGTAGCTGCCCGGCACGCTCGACCACGCCACGGTGTCGCCGACGGCGACGTCACGGACGTCCTCGCCGACCGCGGCGACGGTGCCCGCGCCCTCCTCCCCGGGGACGAAGGGCAGGGAGAGGGGGTAGCGGCCCATCCGGTGGTAGACGTCGATGAAGTTCACCCCGGAGGCGGCGACGTCGACCAGGACGTCGCCGGGGTTCACCTCGGGGTCCGGGTAATCGTCGGTGTAGGCGAGAGCCTCGGGGCCGCCGGTGGCGGAGACGACTATGGCGCGCATCGTGCTGAACTCCTTTGGTCGGTCAGGTGCCCTGATCGTCCCCGATGCCGTACGGATCACTCGCCGTCAGGGCTGTTTGGTGGAGGCGGGGCCGTGCAGGGTGAAGTTGTCGAACGCGGCTCTGAGGACGGCGTTGCTGTTCTCGCCCACCCGGGCGATCACGCCGACCAGCCCGTTGGGCAGCGGGTTGGTGTCGAGGACCGACTGGGCCTGCTCGTCGTTGACCCACATGGTGAGCTGCACGCCCCCCTCGACCCCGGTGCACTCGGCCGTGAGCCGGACCTTGCCCTTGGGCAGGTCGACCCTGACGGGCTTGGTGAGCTCGCCCCCGGCGTTCTTGACGGTCTTGCGGATGCGGGCGTTTCCCGCGGTGTCGAGCAGGAACTCGTACCGGGTCGCCTTGTTGTCGTCCTCGCCCCGGCAGAACAGCCCGTACTCGCCCATGCCGGTGGTGCCGGAGCGGATCGTGATGTCGGAGCCGAGCAGGATGCGGGTCGGTGTGATCGGCGTGGGGCTGGCCGTGGGGTCGGGGGTGGCCGGGGGAACGGGCACGAAGGGGATGGGGGCCTGCTCCCGCCTGATGGGGGAGTAACCGCTGACGTCGACGGCGTAGTAACCCTCGGGGGCGTAACCGTACGTGCCGGTCATCGGGCTGTAGGTGCCGCCGCTCCAGCCGGTGCCGCTCTGGGTGAAGTCGTCCTGGTAGAGCAGGGTGAGGTTCTCCGGCGGGCCGCCGGGGGCGAGCGCGAGCCGCAGGCCGAGCCCTCCGATCGCCGCCATCAGGGCCGCCACGACAATCCCGACGATCAGTTTCCGCCGCCTGGTCGCCTGGCCGCGCGGGGAGGACCCGGTGTCGCCCCGCGGCGGTCCGGCGAGGGTGTGGCCGGGACCGTCGTGGAAGGCGGCGCCGGCCGGGGTGTGGCCGGGACCAGGCTGCGAGGGGCCGGAGGCCGGGTGACCACCTCGCGCGGACGGCGCGGTGGGGGCGTGCCCCCAGCCGGGATCGGCGTTCTGTCCCGGGTGCCCCCAGCCGGGGTCGGCGTTCTGCCCCGGGTGGCTCCAGCCGAGGTCGGCGTTCTGCCCGTGACCGGCGGGGTTTCGCGCCGGGTGAGCCCAGCCGGGGTCGGAGGGCGTGTCGGCGGGTCCGCCGGGAGGGCCCGCCGGTCCGGTCCCGGTGCCGGCGCCGGGTGTCGCCCGAGGCTCCTGCCAGGAGGCCTGGACCGAGTGGGCGGCCTGCTCGGGCGCGGCCGAGCGGCCCACCAGGTGGTCGAGGAGCTGCTGCGAGGTGGGCCTGTTCCGCGGGTCCTTGGTCAGGGCGTAGGTGACCAGCTCGCGCAGCGCGGGCTCCATGCCCTCCAGGGAGGGCTCGGTGTTGAGCACCTGGTACAGCACCGCGGGCAGCGCCTCGCCGCCGAACGGCGCCCGCCCGCTCGCGGCGAAGGCCATCAGGCAGCCCCACGAGAACACGTCGCAGGCGGCCGAGACCGGCTCGCCGCGCAGCACCTCGGGCGCCATGTAGCGGGGGGTGCCGAGGATCTCGCCGGTCCCGGTCATCCCGCCGAGGGTGTCCAGCGCGCGGGCGATGCCGAAGTCGATCACGCGCGGGCCGACGGGGGAGAGCAGCACGTTGGACGGCTTGAGGTCGCGGTGCACCACTCCGGCGCCGTGGATGGCGGTCAGCGCGGTCGCCACCCCGACGGCCAGCGCGTCGAGACTGGAGCCGCGGAGCGGCCCGCCGGAGTCGACGGCCTCCTCGAGGTTGGGGCCGGTGACGTACTCGGTGACGACGTAGAGCTGGTCGCCGTCGAGCGCCGCCTCGATGACCGCGGCCGTGCAGAACCTGCGGACCCGCTGTGCCGCGTCGGCCTCCCTGCGAAAGCGCATCCGGAACCGTTCGTGCTGGCTGTACTCCGGATTGATGACCTTGATGGCGACCTGCTGCCCGTCAGGGGACTCGCCAAGATAGACCGTGCCCATCCCGCCCCGGCCCAGCCGGCTGAGCACGCGGTATCGGCCTATCTGCAGGGGATCGTCGGGACTGAGGTTGTTCACCTTTGTACCTAACCGCATACGGCGTCACATGAGTGGTTCAGCCTATCGATCTCTTGCCGCTCGCCAGCAGTCGCAACAGCGGCACGTCCACTTTTTCCAGGCTGTCCACGGTCAGCACGTCTCCCGCCACCGGAGCGCCGGAGACCGACACCACCCGGCATCCCGCCGCGCGGGCCGCCGCGAGGCCGGTCGGGCTGTCCTCCACGGCCACGCAGTCGGCGGGGTCGAGGCCGAGCCCGGAGGCCGCCCGCAGGTACGGGTCAGGCAGCGGCTTGCCGCGCGCGGTGTCCTCCGCGGCCACGACAAGGGCGAACCGCTCCGCCCCGACGCTGTGCAGCACCATGTCCACGATGAGCCGCGGTGAGGCGCTGACCAGCGCCGTGGGCACGCCCGCCGCCCCCAGGTCGTCCAGCAGCCGGATCGCGCCGGGCAGCGGCGTCACCCCGCCGGAGATCCATTCGGCGAAGGCCTCCGTGAGCCGCGCCCCGACCCGTTCCACACCGGGCGGGGCGGGCGCGCGGCGCGCGAGGTAGACGGCCGCGTCCTCGACCGGGAGGCCGAGGACGCGGCCGGCGTCGGCCGCTGTCAGCTCAAGGTCCAGCTCGGCGGCGACCGCCACGCACGCCTGCCACCACATTCCCTCGGTGTCGACGAGCGTGCCGTCCATGTCGAACAGGACGGCTCCGAGCTCACCCGACACCCGCGACGTCCTCCGACTCGGCTGCCCTCGGGGGATCCGCGGGGGTAGGGGCGGGAGCGGGGGCGGTGCTCGCGGCGACGAGCACGGGCCGCTGCACGAGGGTGACGTCCACCCGCGTGCCCGGCGCCAGGCGTATCGCGTCGTGTCCCGGCACGTCGCTGAGGACCTCCAGCTCGCCCACCCGCACCCGCAGCCGCGCGGTGGAGCCGCGGAAGGACGACGCCACGATCGTGGCGTTCCCGTCGGGGGAGGGGGTGACCAGCACGGCCTCGGGGCGTACCAGCACGTCGACGTCGGGCGAGGACGGCAGGGGGCCGTCCACCGGCATGAGTTGCCCCATGACGGTCACCTCCTGGCCGGACAGCCGGCCGGGGACGTGGTTCATCGCGCCGACGAACTCCGCGACGAACGGTGTGGCGGGCCGGTCGTAGACTTCGGCCGGCGGGCCGCACTGCTCCAGGCGCCCGGCGCGCAGCACCGCGACCTTGTCGGCGACCGACAGGGCCTCCTCCTGGTCGTGGGTGACGAAGATGGTGGTGATGCCCAGTTCGAGCTGGAGCCGCCGGATCTCCTCGCGCAGCGAGACGCGGACCTTGGCGTCCAGCGCGGACAGCGGCTCGTCGAGCAGCAGCACGCGCGGCTCCAGCGCCAGCGCCCTGGCCAGGGCGACGCGCTGCTGCTGGCCGCCGGACAGCTCGTGCGGGTAGCGCTGGGCGTGCGTCGGCAGGCCGACCAGCTCCAGCAGCTCGTCCGCCCTCGCGTGCCGTTTGGCGGTCGGCACCTTGCGCACCCGCAGCCCGAAGGCCACGTTGTCCCTGGCGCTGAGGTTGGGGAACAGGCTGTAGGACTGGAAGACCATGCCCGCGTCCCGCCGGTTGGCGGGGACCCGGGTGATGTCCTTGCCGTCCACGAGCACCGCTCCGGCGTCGGGGTGCTCGAAGCCGGCGACGCAGCGCAGCGCCGTGGTCTTCCCGCAGCCGGAAGGGCCGAGCAGGGCCATCAGCTCGCCCTGTTCGACGGTGAGGTCCAGGCCGTCCAGGGCCACCGTACGGCCGAACGCGCGGCGCAGCCCCCGGAACTCGACGGTCATCGGCGTTTCCTTCCCGCACCCGAGAGGGTGAGCAGCAGCAGCCAGATGAGGAGCAGGCTGATGATCGACAGGGCGACGGAGAGCTGCCCGTCGTTCCCGGAGATGGTCACGATCCAGACCGGGAACGTCTCGTAGCCGAGCAGGGCGGCGACGGTGTACTCGCCGAGCACCAGCGCGAGGGTGAGGAACGAGGCGCTGGCGATGGAGGAGCGGATGTTGGGGATGATCACCCGGAACAGCACGTACGGCCACGAGGCGCCCAGGTTGCGGGCCGCCTCCACCAGCGTCCGCACGTCGATCGCGCGCAGCCCGGCGTCCAGCGACCGGTAGGCGAACGGCAGCGTCAGCATCACGTACGCGAGCACGAGGACGAACGGGAACCTCTCGTCCTGGATGGCGATCAGCGTCGCCCAGAACGGTGTGGCGGCCAGCGCCTCGACGCCGTCGCGCAGCGCCGTGCTGATGCCGACCACGTAGGTGATCGGCGGTACGACCAGCGGCAGCGTGGAGATCAGCTCCAGCACCGGCCGCAGCCGGGGCGCGCCGAGCCGTACGGCCAGCATCGCCGGGAGGGTCAGCAGCAGCACCGCGACGATGGTCGCGGCGGCCAGCGCGAGGGAGACCAGCAGGCTGGGGATGAAACCGGGCGCCGACAGGATCCGCCCGTAGGCGGCGAGCGAGAAGCCCTGGCCCTCCGAGTAGACGGTGAACCAGAACGACACCGCCATCGGCACGACGAAGTAGAGCGCCGCGACGAACAGCACGATCCCCCGCCAGGCACGCCGCTGCCCGGGGCGTGCGGTGGCGGGGCCCGGGGTGACGTCGGGCAGGGTCGCTACCGCAACCATCGGGAGCTCCTCTTCTGCAGCGGCAGGTAGACCGCCATCACCAGCAGCGCGATGACGATCATGTCGAGGCTCAGCGCGAGCGCGACGTTCTCGTACCCGATGAGGACGTCCCCGGTGAGGGCCTCGGCGATCTGCAGGGTGACCAGCGGGACCGTGCTGCCGACCATGGCGTAGGCGGTGGCGTAGGCGGCGAACGCGCCGCCGAACAGCAGGACGACGCCGCCGAGCAGGGCCGGGGTCAGCACCGGGATGCCGACGTAGCGCCAGAACTGCCAGGTGGTGGCGCCGTTGTTCTGCGCCGCCTCCCGCCACTGCGGGCGCAGGCCGTCCAGCGCCGGGGTCACCACGAGCACCATCAGCGGCACCGAGAAGTACATGTAGACCAGGGCCAGGCCCCAGAAGTTGTACAGCACCCCCGGGCCGAGGCCCAGCGCGGTGGTGATCACCCCCGAGTTGCCCAGGGTGGCGATCCAGATGAAGGCCAGGGGCACGCCGCCGAAGTTGGACAGCACGCCGGAGAAGGTCAGCACGGCCTCGCGCAGCGCCGTGAAACGGGAGGTGATGACGGCCTGGGCCAGGAACGTCCCGGCGACCGCGGCGGCGACCGCCACCACGGCCGACAACTGGACGCTGCTGAGCAGGGCGTTCAGGTAGGGGCCCTGGAGGCTCCTGGCCAGGTTGGCGGTGCCGAGGGAGGACACCTTGGTCGCCGGGTCCTTGACGGTGAACGCGCCGGCCAGCAGCGTGAGCGCCGGGATCCCGAAGGCCACCGCCACCACGACCAGCAGCGGCAGGGCTCCCAGCCAGTTCTTGGATCGAGGACGGCCGCCGCCGCGCGGGGCGGCGGCCGTGACAGCCGGGACGGTCATCCCGAGACCGCGGCGCCCCAGCCTCCGGCCAGGACCTCCTTGGCCTTGTTGACCTGCTCCTCCGTCGGGAAGGTGGGCTCACCCTCGACCGGCGGGAGGTTGGCCTCGGCGGCCGCGTCGACCGTGCCGTCGGCCTTCATCGCGGGCAGCAGCACCGGGCGGGCGAAGCCGCCGAGGTAGAGGTTCTGGCCCTCGGGGCTGTAGAGGAACTCCTGCCACAGGCGCGCGGCGGCCGGGTGCGGGGCGTCCTTGTTGATGGCCTGGGCGTAGAGCTGGAAGTACTTGCCGTCGCTGGGGATGACGGTCTTCCAGTCGAGGCCCTTCTCGGCCATCTTGGGGGCGTAGGCGGCGTTGTTGTAGTCCCAGTCGATGCTGATCTGGGTCTCGCCCTTCTCGATGGTGGCCGGGGTGGTCTCCACGGGGTTGAAGTTTCCGGCCTCCTTCAGCTTCTTGAAGAAGTCCAGGCCAGGCTGGATGTCGTCGAAGGAGCCGCCGTTGGCGAGGGCCGCCGCGTACACGCCTGCGAACGCCGAGCCCGACTTGGTCGGGTTGCCGTTCAGCGCGATCTTGCCCTTGTACTCGGGCTTGAGCAGGTCGGCGTAGGTCTCCGGGCACTTGGCGATCTTCTTGGCGTCGCAGCCGATGGAGACGTAGCCGCCGTAGTCGTTGAACCAGAGGCCACTCGCCTCCTTCTGGTTCTCGGGGATCTTGTCCCAGGTCTGGACCTTGTACGGCGCGAACAGGCCCTCGGCGGCACCGCTGATCGCGAAGGACTGGCCGAGGTCGAGCACGTCGGGGGCGCGGTCCTGGCCCTTGCGGGTCTTCACCGCGTTGATCTCGTCGGCGCTGGCGGCGTCGGGGGTCTCGCTCTCGATCTCGATGCCGTACTTCGCCTTGAAGGCTTCGATGATCTTTCCGTAGTTGGCCCAGTCGGGCGGGAGGGCGATGACGTGGAGCTTGCCCTCCTTCTTGGCGGCCTCGACGAGCTTGTCCAGCCCGCCGAAGTCGGCCGCGGAGGTGGCGGTTCTGGCGTCCACTCCGGCCGCGGAGCCGCCGTCGGAGGCGCCCGCCGACGGTGCCGCCGTGGTGGGGGCGGCTCCGCACGCGGTGGCGCCCACCAGGAGGAAGGCGGCCAGGCCTGCAAAGCGAACTCGGGATGCGATCACTGTGTCTCCCAAGGGGGTGTCGCGTAATATTTCACGAAAGTAGACGAACTTGTACAAACAAGCTAGACCCCCTGTGTCGTGAATCAGTTGCTGTTTGGTGAACGGGTGGAGTACGCCGGTGAAATGCGCGAACCCGGGCTATGTGAGTCATTAATCCTTGTTTAGGGTGAGGCTGGGCCGGACGCCCGGTGCGCGCAGCGAGGGATCCCGCTGACGCGCTCCGGGCCGGGTGCGAGAGGACAGCTTGAGAAGCGAGGCGAGATTGCGCGGTCACCGGGTGTTCGCGAACGCGTGGGAAAGAGCCCTGGAATTCGCGGGCGCGCCGGAAGGGGGGAGGGGGTGACGACCCGGTACATGGGCATCGCGGAGGAGCTGCGCGACGCGATCATGCGAGGCGAGTACCCCGTGGGCGCCCAGCTGCCCTCCGAGGCCGACCTGGCCGCCCGCTTCGCGGCCTCGCGCGGCACGATCCGCCAGGCGGTCGCCGTGCTCGCCACCGAGGGCCTGGTCGGGTCCCGGCAGGGGGCCAGGCGCATCGTGCTCGGCCGCGAGCGCAGCCAGAGCTTCGCCGAGCTGCACAGCTTCGCCCAGTGGGCGCGGGCGATGGGCTACCGGGTCAGCGGGCAGGTGCTGCAGCAGCGCCGCAGGGGCGCCGGCGCCACCGAGGCCGTACGGCTGGCGCTCCAGCCGGGCGAACCGGTGCTCTCCGTGCTGCGGCTGCGCTCCCTGGAGGGCGAGCCGGTGATGGTGGAGCGCACGGTCTACGCCGGGTGGATCGCCCCGGCCGTCGAGCGCCTCGAACCCGACTGCGAGTCGGTCACCCAGGCGCTCTACGAGAGCGTCGGCCTCGTCTTCGCCTACGGCGAGCACCTCATCGACGCGGTGGCCGCGGGCGTCCAGGACTCCGGGCTGCTGGCCGTGCGCAGGGGCAGCCCGCTGCTGCGCCAGCGCCGGGTCACCACCACCCACGAGGGGCGGCCCGTCGAGTGGTCCGACGACCGCTACCGCGCGGGCAGCGTGACCTTCAGCATCCGCAACTCGGTGGACGCCAACCCGCTCGTACGGCAGATGGGTGACTTGCGCCCGGCCCCGTGAGAACGTATGTTCGATACGCCAGGCCCGACTTCCCCCGGGTGCTCATCCGAAAGCCGCGGGAGAAGAAGCGTCTTGAGCAGACTTTACGGCGACCCCATCGAGGTGTGGATCCGCGACGGGCAGCCCATCCAGTTCGTCTGGCGCGACCGCCTCTACACCGTCCGCAGGGTCCTCGACCACTGGGTCGTCGCGCGCGAGTGGTGGAAGATCTCCGACAGCGATCCCGGCGAGCGCCGGTTCTGGCGGGCCGAGGCCGCCTCGGGCGGTCAGGTCGGCACCTACGAGCTCCGGTTCGACACCGCGGGCGAGGGCTGGCTGCTGATCAGGGCATGGGACTGACGCCCCGCCCACGCGCCTTCCACGAGGCCGGCGTCCCGTCCACGCGCGCCTTCCGGGAGCTCGCGCCCCTCCCGGCGCGTCGTCCGTACGTGAGGCGCGTCGTCCGTACGTGAGGCGCGTCGTCTGTGCGCGAGACGCGGGATCGGCGCCCCGTCCTGCGCGTTGTTCACGGGTGAGACGCGGGACCGGTGCCCCGCTCCGGCGTGTCCTCCGCCGGGCGGGGCGGTCCTCGCTCACTGCCCGGCGGGGTGGACCTCCTGAGACTGGTCCTGCTCGGAGACCTCCGGCGGGGGCGCCTCGGCGGAGGCGGGCGAGAGGCGCCGGGAGTTTCTCGCGAGCGGGTGCGGGGCCGGCTCCGCGGGGGGCGGCGGGAGGTGGCGCTCCGCCTGGATCCGCCGTCGGTGCCGGGACCCCGCGGCCTGGATCCCGGTGATCTGCCGTACGGTCGCCGCGCACAGCAGGGAGGCGACCGCGACGGCGATCAGCTCGGTCAGGCCGAAACCGGTCAGGTTCGTGCCCCCCTGGGACGCCCCGGGCCACAGCCGCGCCAGCACCAGGGCGGACGCGACCAGCCAGCTCAGCCACCAGGCGGTGAGCAGCGCCGTCCAGCGGAGGCGGCGGTCCAGCGGCGGGCGGGAGGCCCACCACAGCCGGTCGACCAGCACGGCGGGCGCGACCAGGTTGACCACCGGCACGAACCAGCTCACCAGGACCGGCGCCACCGCGGGCCGGTCGGCGCCCTGCCGGGCGCGGATCAGCCAGTTCAGGTACGCGGCGACGGCGGCGATCGCGGTCGCGGCGAAGAACATGATCAGGATGGCGAAGACGGTGACCGCGCCGAAGACCGCGTCGGCGCCGGGGGCGCGGGGGTCGCCGCCGAGCTTGGATATCTCCAGGACGAGGCGCCGGCCACGGGCCTGTTCGAACACCGCCAGGGCGGCGGTCGCGATCACCAGTGCGGTGAGGGTGGCATAGACGGCCGAAGCCGACCTTTTCTGTAGAGATGGGATAGAGCGCATGTAAATCTCCCCCCGCCATGCGCCGAGGACCTGCCCCCTTTTTCTATCCCGTCCGCTCTCTCGCTAATCAGCCCAAACGACCCGCTCAGCCGACGGTGCCGGACTCCCAGGCCCACGCGGCGGTCTCCACCCGGTTCCTGGCGCCAAGCTTCGTCTGGATGCTTCCCAGGTGCGTCTTCACGGTCGACAGCGAGACGAACAGCTCGGCGGCGATCTCCTGGTTGGTGCGTCCCCTGGCCACCAGGCGCACGACGTCCAGCTCGCGCTCCGTGAGCGGCTCGCTGGGCGGCCGGACGGCACCCGTCCGGGGGTGGGACAGGTGTTCGAGCAGGCGCACGGTCACCGACGGCGACACCAGCGCGTCCCCGACCGCCGCGGCCCGGATCGCCTCGATGAGCAGCGTCGGCCCGCTGTCCTTGAGCAGGAAACCGGTAGCCCCGGCGCGCAGCGCCCCGTAGACGTACTCGTCGAGGTCGAAGGTGGTGACGATGACCACCTTCATCGGGTCCTGCACCCCGGGCCCCGCGAGGATGCGGGTGGCCTCCAGGCCGTCCAGCTTGGGCATCCGGATGTCGAGCAGGCACACGTCCGGCCGCAGCCTCCGCGCCAGCTCCACCGCCTCGGCCCCGTTGGCGGCCGTCGCCAGGACCTCCATGTCCTCCTGGGCGTCCAGAATCATCTGGAACCCGGTCCGTACCAGTTCCTGGTCGTCGGCGATGAGCACCCGAATCGTCACCTGATGGATTGTGCCAGCCCGCGGGCGGGCCCGGATCGGGCATCCGGCCGATGTGCCGGCGAACTGCGGACGGCGGCGGACGACGGCGAGGCGTTCTTTCGGCCGGTTCCGCGGGATCGGGGCGGTGGGGTGAGAAAGCGGGACATACAGATAAATTTCTTCCTCCCTGCCGGTGATCGGGGGGCCGGGAAAGGCACTACTCGGTGTGGATGATCCAGAAGCGCGATTCACCGCGCTGTACGACCGGCACTATCGCGGCGTGCTCGGCTACACGCTGCTGCGCGCCGAGCGGCAGGCGGCCGAGGACATCGCGAGCGAGACGTTCCTGATCGCCTGGCGGCAGCTGGAGCGGCTGCCGGAGGCGCCGCTGCCCTGGCTGCTCGGCATCGCCCGCAACCTGCTGCGCGAGCAGCGGCGGTCCGGGCTGCGGCGGCAGGCGCTGGTGGAACGGCTGGCGGAGCTGTCCTCGGCGGGCGACGTGACCGAACAGGTCGCCGAGCAGGTCGCCGAGCGCGAGGCGGCTCTCGCGGCGCTCGCCGGGCTGTCCGAGCTGGACGCCGAGGCGGTGATCCTGGCCAGCTGGTACGGCCTGGCTCCGGCCGACGCCGCCAGGCTCGCCGGCTGCTCGGCCCGGGCCTTCACCGTCCGCCTGCATCGCGCCCGCCGCCGCCTGTCCCAGGCACTCGACCTCACCCCGGCCACTACCTTGCAGGAGCAATCTTGAACGACGTCGACGAGCGCGTCCGCGCGCTGCGCCCGGACGCGCTGACCGAGGACGCCTACCGGCGCCGCCGCGACGCCGACCTCGCCCGAGCCTTCGCGACGGACGTGTCCCGGTCCTCCCGGTCCGGCCGCACGTCCGATCCCGTGTCCCTCGACGCGTCCCGCCGCACGTTCCGTCTCCCCCCCAGGCTCGCGCTGACCGGTGCCCTGATCGGGCTGGCCGCCGCCGTGACGGTGCCCGCCGTCATGACGGGGACGATCGGGCTACGGGGGCCGGGCGGCGGCCGGACCGCGGCGATCACCTCCTCCGGCCCGATCTCCGGCCCGATCTCCGGCACCTCCCCGGCGCGGCCCTCCGCGACCTCCGGCTCCCTCCCGGACGTCACCCCCGGCACGCCGGTGGTCACGCTCGACGCCCGGTCGTTCCTGCTGGCGGGCGCGGAGACGGCGGCGCGCGAGACCGCTCCCGAAGGCCGGTACTGGTTCGAGCGCACCAGGACCTTCGAACCCGTCGGATCCGGGGCGACCGTCGCCCACACCGACGAGTCCTGGTACGACGGCTGGGCCGGGCGGATCGCGGCCAACCAGGACGTCCGGATCACCTTCGCCACCGAGGCCGCGGAGGCGGCGTGGAAGGCGAAGGGGTCCCCGTCCCTATGGCCGGGACCGCGAACCAGGAACTTCTCCCGGCTCTCCCTGAAATGGCGGGTCGGTACCGAAACGTTGACCATGGACGAGGTGCGGAAGCTGCCCGGCGACGCCGGGAGGTTGGAGCGGTGGCTCCGCTCGGTGCACCGGGACGGGCCGTTCCCGGCCTTCGTCTTCGACACCGCCCGCTACCTGCTCGCCTCACCCGCGAGCCCGGCCACGCGCGCCGCGACGCTGCGCCTCCTCGCCGCCCAGCCCGGGCTCGTCCTGGAGAAGGGCGTCCTCGACCCGCTTGGCCGCACCGGCTCCGCCGTCACCACGGCCGACGGCCACCGCACCCTGATCGTCGACGAGTCGGGGTCACGCCTGCTGTCCTTCGCCTACCGGGGGCCGCACGAGAGGCCCCGCACCGGCGACCGCTCCGTGTACGTCCCCTTCCGCAAGGGCCTCAGGATCGCGTACGAGGACTCCGGCTGGGTCGGCGAACCCGGCGCCAGGAAGTGATCCCCGCCCCGCCGTCTCACCGGGGGCGGCGGGTCAGCCCAGGACCAGGTCCCTGATGGTCTTCAAGGAGGCCTCGTCGCGGGGGCCCATGACCAGGAGGTTGCTCACCGGGCTCGCGCGCCACAGCTCCAGCCGCTCGCGGATGCGGCCCACCGGGCCGACCAGGGAGATGCCGTCGGCCAGCTCGTCGGGGATCGCGCTGAACGCCTCGTCCCTGCGCCCGGCCAGGTAGAGGGCCTGGATCTCCTCGGCGGCCTCGGCGTAGCCCATCCTGCCGATGATGTCGGCGTGGAAGTTGCGGCTCTTGGCCCCCATGCCGCCGATGTAGAGGGTCAGCATCATCTTCACCCCGTCCAGCGCCGCCCTGACGTCGTCGGTGATCACGGTCATGACCATGGCGGCGATGTCGAAGCCGGGACCGGCTCCGGCGAGCGAGGGGCCGTACATCCGCTCGACCTTCTCGGGGAACACGAACAGCGGCAGCCAGCCATCGGCGATCTCGGCGGCGAGCGCCACGTTCTTCGGGCCCTCCGCGCCCAGGTAGAGGGGGATCTCGGCGCGCAGCGGGTGGGTGATCAGCTTCAGTGGCTTGCCGAGGTTCGCGCCCCCCGGGTAGGGGAGGGGGTAGTGCTCGCCGTCACTCGTCACCGGCTCCTCGCGGCGCCACACCTTACGCATGATCTCGACGTACTCGCGGGTGCGGGCGAGCGGCTTGGGGAACGGCCTTCCGTACCAGCCCTCGACGACCTGGGGCCCCGACGCGCCGATGCCGAGCAGCAGCCGCCCGCCGGTGAGATGATCCAGGGTCATCGCGGTCATCGCGGTCGCCGCCGGGGTCCTGGCGGAGATCTGCACCACGGACGTGCCCAGTTTGATGCGGGATGTCCGCGCGCCGTACCAGGCCAGGGGGGTGAAGGCGTCGCTACCGTAGGCTTCCGCGGTCCAGACGGACTCGTATCCCAGCCGCTCCGCGGTCTGGACGAGTTCGGTGGCGTCGTCGGCGTTCCGTTGCCAGTAGCCGAGGTTCAGGCCGAGCTTCAGGTCGTTGCTCACGGGGTTCTCCTCGCGACGTGACGCCGGACAGGCCCCGCAATTAGAACACGTTCTATATTGGTCGGTCGAGTGTGAGGTGTCGAAATTCGGTCTTTCGGGAAGCGTGAATTTGTGCTCAACGCCGCTCGCAAACTCCTCTCCCTGATGTCGCTCCTCGCCCTCGCCGCCATGGGAACGATCCCGGCCGTGGCGCACGCGGAGGGGCGGCCCAACATCGTGCTGGTCCTCGTCGACGACCTGGATGCGGGTGATCTACGGAAATTTCCCAACATCTGGAGTCTCCTCGGCCAGGGCGGCACCAGCTTCGACAGGTTCTTCGTGTCCAACTCCTGGTGCTGCCCCTCGCGCGCGTCGATCATGCGGTGCCAGTACGTGCACAGCCACGGCGTGCTGACCAACACGGCCCCCGAGGGGGGGTTCACCAAGTACTACATGTCCGGTCTGGAACGTTCCACGATCGCCACGTGGATGAAGTCCGCCGGATACCGCACCGGCCTGATGGGCAAATACCTCAACCACTATCCCGGCGGCACGACCTCCGCCACCCACGTGCCTCCGGGCTGGGACGAGTGGGACGTGCCGGTGCGCAGGCTGTACGACGAGTACGGCTACACGCTCAACGAGAACGGCACGCTGCGGACCTACGGCTTCGCGCCGCACGACTATCTGACCGACGTGCTCAGCGCGAAGGCCAGGGCGTTCGTCACCCAGCCCAGCCAGGATCCGTTCTTCCTCTACCTCGCCCCGGTCGCCCCGCACAACCCGGCCAACTACGCCCTCCGGCACGCGGGCGCCTTCGCCGGGGCGGTGGCCCCGCGCACCCCGTCCTTCAACCAGCAGGACGTCAGCGCCGAGCCCCTCTGGCTCAGGTCGCTCCCGCCGCTCGACGCCGCGAAGACCCGCAGAATCGACCGGCACTACCGCGACCGGCTCCGGGCGATGCTCGGCGTGGACGACATGGTGGGTGCCCTCGTCGAATCCCTCAGGGCCTCCGGCAAGCTGGACGAAACGTATATCTTTTTCGCTTCCGATAACGGGTTCCACCTGGGCCAGCACCGGCTCCCCCAGGGCAAGACCACGCCCTTCGACGAGTCGATAAAGGTGCCGCTGCTGGTCAGGGGGCCCGGCGTGCAGGCGGGCCGCGTCATCGGCGACGTGGCCGCGAACGTGGACCTGGCCCCGACGTTCGCCCAGCTCGCCGGGGCTGCGCTCCCCGACTTCGCCGAGGGCCGCTCCCTGCTGCCGCTCCTGCGGGGTGAGAGGCCGCCCTCGTGGCGCCAGAACGTGCTGCTGGAGTTCTATCGCCCGACCAGTCCCGGCTCGGCCCGCCAGACCCCGGTCCCGGCGTACCAGGGGATGCGGACCGCCCAGAGCACCTTCGTCCGCTACTCCACCGGCGAGTACCAGCTCTACGACCTCGTCAGGGACCCGTACCAGCTCCGCAACCTCGCCGCCGAGACACCGCTCCCCGTGATCGCCGAGTTCAACCGGCAGCTCGACGCCCTGGTCTCCTGCTCGGGCGCCACCTGCCGCTCAGCCGACTCGGTCAGACCGCCCACGCTGCCTTTCAAGCCCCTCGTCATCCTCAGCCCGTGGGGGACGTGAGATGCCGGGGTAGGCCCGCCGCAGGTGGTCCTCGACGGCGGCCGAGGCCTCCGCCGCGTCCCCGGTGGCGATGGCCCGGTGGATCCGGCGGTGGTCGGCCATGAGCCCGGCCGTGTCGCCGAGGCGCTCGACCGCCTCGACCGCGTAGCGGCGGAGCGAGTCGCGCAGGGAGAGCATCATGGCGGTGGTCAGCCTGTTGCCCGAGGCCTCGGCGATGGCCACGTGGAAGGCCGTGTCGTGCTCGACGAACTCCTCGGCCGTCGTCGTGGCGTCCATGCGCTCCAGCGCGGCGGTCAGGGCCGAGAGGTCGGCCCCGTGGACGGCGGCGTGCGAGGCCGACCACTTCTCGATCATCAGCCGGGCGTCGACGACCTCCTCCAGCGACAGGTTCGACAGTCCGAGGTGCAGCCTGAGCAGGTCGCTCAGGGCCTCGGCGGGCCTGGAGATGAGGAAGGCGCCCGCGTCCGGGCCCCGTCCGACCTGCGACGACACCACTCCCAGCGTCTCCAGCACTCGCATCGCCTCGCGTACCGACGACCGGCTCACCCGCAGCTGCTCGGCGAGCTGCCGCTCACCGGGCAGGCGGTCCCCGACCCTGAGCCCGTCATCCGCGATGCGCCGCTCGATCTGGGCGATCACGTCCTCGAACGCCCGGGTGCGCCGGACCGGCTGCCAACCGCTCAAGAGGTCCTCCTCTTGTGGGGGAATGTGGTCAGACCATACTGTGGTCGGACCATTGATAGGAAGGAGTGCCGTGCGCGTCGCCCTCTTCATCACCTGCGTGAACGACACACTGTTTCCCGGCACCGGGCGGGCGGTCGTCACGCTGCTGCGCCGCCTCGGATGTGACGTCGACTTCCCCCGGGCGCAGACCTGCTGCGGCCAGATGCACGTCAACACGGGATACCCCGAGGAGGGCAGGCGGCTCGCGAGGCACTTCGTGGACGTCTTCGCAGGGTACGACGCGGTCGTCGCGCCGTCGGGATCGTGCGCCGCGATGGTCCGCGAGCAGTACCCGCGGCTCGCCCGCACCCCCGCCGCCCCCGCCATGGCCGGGCGGGGAACCCCGGCGGGCCTGATCACCGGGACCGTCGAGGCCCCCGCGGCGGGAGACGCGTCCGGTTCCTTCGCCGCCGAGGTGGCCGAGCTGGTGCCCAAGGTCTACGACCTCTCCGAGTTCCTCGTCGACGTCCTCGGCGTCACCGACGTCGGCGCCTACTTCCCGCACCGGGTGACCTACCACCCGACCTGCCACTCGATGCGCATCCTCCGGGTGGGCGACCGGCCCACCCGCCTGCTGGAGCAGGTCAGGGGGCTGGAGCTGGTCCCGCTCCCGGGGGCCGACGAGTGCTGCGGCTTCGGCGGCACCTTCGCGGTGAAGAACCCGGCGATCTCCGCGGCGATGTGCGCCGACAAGGTGCACAACGTGGCGACCACCGGCGCCGAGGTGCTGTGCGCCGCCGACAACTCCTGCCTGATGCACATCGGCGGCACCCTGAAGCGCCAGCGCACCGGCGTGCGGATCATGCACCTCGCCGAGATCCTCGCCGCCACGGAGGCCACCCGATGAGCGTCCCGGCCGTTGAGCAGAGGGTTGACGAGAGGATGGCCCGCCGGTGAGCGGCACGTTCCTGGGCATGCCCGCCTTCCCGGCGAACGCCGCGGTCGCCGTGCAGGACTCACAGCTCAGATACAACCTCCGCAAGGCCACCCACACGATCCGCGGCAAGCGGGCCTCCGTGGTCGGCGAGCTGCCCGACTGGGCCGAGCTCCGCCGGGCGGGCAAGGAGATCAAGGACCACACCCTGCGCAATCTGGAGCGCTACCTCCTCCGGATGGAGGAGGCCGTCACCGCGGCGGGCGGCCACGTCCACTGGGCGGCCGACGCCGAGGAGGCCAACAGGATCGTCGCGGGCCTGGTCAAGGCCACCGGCGAGACCAGCGTGGTCAAGGTCAAGTCGATGGCCACCCAGGAGATCGGCCTCAACGAGGCTCTCCTGGAGGAGGGCATCACCGCGTACGAGACCGACCTGGCCGAGCTGATCGTCCAGCTCGGTGACGACTGGCCGTCGCACATCCTGGTCCCGGCGATCCACCGCAACCGCTCGGAGATCCGCGAGATCTTCCAGGACAAGATGGCCGACTGGGGCCGCGCGGCGCCCGAGGACCTGTCCGACGAGCCCCGCGACCTCGCCGAGGCCGCCAGGCTCCACCTGCGCGAGCGCTTCCTGTCGACCAGGGTCGCGATCTCCGGAGCCAACTTCATGATCGCCGAGACCGGCACGCTGGTGGTGCTGGAATCCGAGGGCAACGGGCGGATGTGTCTCACCCTGCCCGAGACGCTGATCAGCGTGGTCGGCATCGAGAAGCTGCTGCCGAGCTGGCGGGACCTGGAGGTCTTCCTCCAGCTGCTGCCCAGGAGCTCCACCGGCGAGCGGATGAACCCCTACACGTCCACCTGGACGGGTGCGGTCGAGGGCCAGGAGTTCCACCTGGTGCTGCTCGACAACGGCCGCACGAACGTGCTGGCCGACGAGGTCGGCCGCCAGGCGCTGCGCTGCATCCGCTGCTCCGCCTGCCTCAACGTCTGCCCGGTCTACGAGCGCGCCGGAGGCCACGCGTACGGCTCGGTCTATCCGGGGCCGATCGGCGCGATCCTCACCCCGCAGCTGCGCGGGACCGCCTCGGAGCTGGACGCCTCGCTGCCGTACGCCTCCACCCTCTGCGGCGCCTGCTTCGACGCCTGCCCGGTCGCGATCGACATCCCCGAGGTCCTGGTCCACCTGCGCGGCAAGGTCCGCCACGCGCGCGCCGAGCGCGTGGGCATGCGCGCCGCCGGGTGGGTGTTCAACCGTCCCGCGCGGCTGGCACGCGCCCAGCGGCTCGGCGGGCGCCTGCGCAGGTTCGTCCCCGGGCGCCTGCCGGGGCCGCTGTCGGCCTGGACCGACACCCGCGACATTCCCGACATTCCCGCCGAGTCCTTCCGTGACTGGTGGAACCGTACCGACGGAGGCGCCCGATGACCGCCGGAGCAGCCACCCCCGCGCCCGGCGACCCCGGGCGCCTGTCCGATGCGGGCGGCGTCTCCGCCGGTCAGGGTGGTGCCTCCGCCGGTACGAGCGGCACGAGCGGCGTCTCCGGTACGGGCGGTGTCTCCCGTACGGGCAGCAGGGAGCGGATCCTGTCGAAAATTCGCTCCGCCGTCGCCGGAGCCCCCGACGTCGAGATCATCCGCGCCTACCGCACCTCACCGATCCCGGACGCCCCGGAGGACCTGGAAGGCGCGGTGGAGCTGCTCGCCGAGCGGGTGGCCGACTACCGGGCCGTCGTGCACGTGGTGGACGAGGCCGAGGCGGCCACGACGATCGCGGCGGCGCTGGCCCGGCGGGGCGCCGTCCGGCTGGTCGTCCCGGACGGCCTGCCACCGGAGTGGGCCCCGGACGACCCGGTCACCGACGACCCCCCGCTGAGCGCGGTGGAGCTGGACGGGGTGGACGGGGTCGTCACCGGATGCGCGGTCGCGATCGCGGAGACCGGCACCATCGTGCTGGACGCCGGCCCCGGGCAGGGGCGGCGGGCGCTGACCCTGGTCCCGGACTACCACCTGTGCGTGGTGCGGGCCGGGCAGATCGTGGCCGGCGTCCCGGAGGCCGTCGGCCGGCTCGACCCCTCCAGGCCGCTGACCTGGATCAGCGGCCCCTCCGCGACCAGTGACATCGAGCTGAACCGGGTGGAGGGCGTGCACGGCCCGCGCACGCTGGAGGTCGTCATCATCCGCTGAGCCGCGTCCCCAGGATCTTGTGCGCGTCAGCCGGTCCCGAGGTGGTGTTCGCCGGGTCGCGTCCGCCGGCCCGGCGCTCTGCCCTGCCTCTCTGCCCCGCCCCTCTGCGCGGCGATCCCGCCGGGTTCCCCCTAGCCTCTCTGCCCGGTGCCGTACCCGAGAGCCTCCATGACCTCCTCCAGGTTCCCGAAGGTCGCGTCCGGCAGCGACCGCAGGGTGGCGATCACCGAATCGGGCGCGGCCCGCTCCTTGGCGCGGGCCAGCAGGGTGGCGCGTTCGGCGGGGAACGCGTGAACGCCGCTGATCCATATGGCCAGGGTGCTGCGGAGCTCCACCTCCTCCGGGCTCAGGCCCTCCGGGGAGCCCGGCTCGCGGCCGGGCGGGTACGGCGGGGGTGTCAGTCCTTCCTCGCCCGGCACCGGGAGCGGTTCGGTCTCGGTCCACTCCTCGGCGTGGGTGGGGCCCCCTCCCCGGACCATGCCCTCGGTCTCGTGCTTCTCCTCGTCGTCCAGGCGTGGGCCGTGCTTGGCGCTGCCCCGTTCCATGCTTCTCACCCCTTTCAGTCTTGGATCGGGAGCCTTACCCGCCTTGTACTGGGCAAACATCCGGATCGCGTCGGCGGGCCCGGTTGGGATCTTGCGCGGGCGGGCCCCGCTGGGGGAGGTTGGGGCCTCACATCCCCGGCATCCCCGGCATCCCTCGGCAAGGAGGGCGCGTGACCGCCTTCGCCCCCGATCCGCCGATCCTGACCGGCCGGCTCGTGATCCGGCCCTTCCGCCCCGGTGACGCCGCCCGCGTCCACTCGGTGATCAGGGCGCGCGACAGGTTCCTGCCGCCAGGCGCCCCCGGGCATCCGTCGGGCGTCTCCCAGTGGCTTTCCCACGGCGTGCACGAGCTGCACCGCTCCGGCCAGGGCGTGCACCTGGCCATGGAGACCGAAGGGCTGGTCGTGGGCGCGATCAGCCTCTTCAAGACCCTCTGGGGTGCGGGGACCACCGAGGTCGGATACGGGGTCCACCCGCTGCATCGGGACCGGGGGTACGCCACCGAGGCCGTGCGCGGCGTGGCGCGCTGGGTGTTTGAGACCACCGCGATGCGCAGGATCGAGCTCCGCGCCGACCGGGGGAACACCGCCTCCCTCCGGGTCGCGGAGAAGGCCGGCTTCGTCCGGGAGGGTGTGCTGCGCGCCGCCGAGCTGGGGGAGGACGGCCCGCGCGACATCGTGGTGTTCGGGATGCTCCGGAGTGATCTGTCCTGATCCACGCCGGATTCTCGCGTCGCGGGCGACACGATGGAAGACGTTCCTGGTCGGGAGGGGTGAGCGGGCGGGACGGACCGCGTGAGGCGTGCGACACGGGCGTGGCCGTGCTGGACGTCCTCCGCGAGCCCGGCTACCGTGCCATGGCGTGTGATCCAGACGGTACGGCCGGTGAGGAAGCATCAGCCGTCGTTCGATCCGATCCTCGCCACCCGTCACACCCGTGCGAGAAAAGACAGAATTTACCGATCCGTTACCTGTCCATGTAGTGCCGTTATCGGATATTGTCGCGAGTCGCCACTGCGTAACCCCAGGTCAAGGTCATTGGAGTCCTGTTTCCATGAAACCGCCGCTGCTGCTCATCGGGCAGGGCTCGCACGACGACAATGGATCTGCTGAATTCGGTAGGTTCGTCCATCGGCTCCGCTGCCGTCTGGATCAGACGGCCGCGGACGTCTCCGGCGGCTACATCGCCAGGGCCAGGCCGCGCCTCAGCGACTCCGTCGCGTCGCTGGTCGCGCGCGGGCACCACCGGATGGTGGCCCAGCCGATGAGCCTCACCGGCGACGTGTGGCTCGGCGCGGACATCCCCTCCGCGATGGCCAGAGAGCAGGAGAGGCACCCCATGCTGACCTGCGACTACGGCCGCCCCCTGGGCTCCGACCCCCGCATCCTCGCACTGCTCGCCGAGCGCCTGGCCGACGCGGCCGCCGAGGTCGCCAGCCTCCGGCTGGTCCCGGCCGCCGCCGGGGCGTTCGACGACGAGCCCGAGCACATCGAGATCGGCGAGACCGCCGTGGTCCTGGTCGGCGACGGTTCCACCAGTCCCGAGACGAACGCCGACGTGCACCGGGTCTCCCGTCTCTTCTGGGAGACCCACGCCCACGAGTACATGACCGTGGAGACGGCCTTCGTCTCCCTCACCCCGCCCGGCGTCCCCGGCGGCATCGAGCGCTGCCGCCGCCTCGGCGCCAAGCGCGTGATCGTCGTTCCGTACCTGCTGTTCGCCGGTGGCCTGCTCGACCGCGTCTGGGCGCAGGCCATGGCCTACGCCGCGGGCCACTCGAACCTGGACGTCCGCTGCGCCGACGTCATCGGCGACTGCGAGGGCCTGGCCGACGTGGTCATCGAGCGCTACGAGGAGGCGCTCAGCGGCATCGCCTGGTGATCTCCCGCGTCGCCGGTTCAGGACGTCCTCCGGTGGCTCTGTACGGCTTTTCCATGCTTTTCCCGAAAAGCCGTTTCCAAGGGAGACTGATCACATGACCATCCTTGAGGAGACCATCGCGGCGATCCGTCCTGCGGACCCGGCGGCCGTCGCCGAGGCCCGAGCCCACCAGGACCGTCTGACCAAGCCCCGCGGCGCGCTGGGCGCCCTGGAGGACGTGGCGGTACGGCTGGCGGGAGCCGCCGCGGTCAGCCCGCCGCCGCTCCCGGTCCCCGCGGCTCTGGCGATCTTCGCGGCCGACCACGGTGTCCACGCCAGGGGCGTGACCCCGTGGCCGAGGGAGGTCACCCTGCAGATGGTCGGCAACTTCCTCGCGGGCGGTGCCGTGGCCAATGCCTTCGCCGCCCAGGCCGGTGTCTCGGTGACGGTCGTCGACGTCGGCGTGGCCGCCGACCTCGCCCCCGCGCCCGGCCTGACGATCAGCAAGGTCGCGTACGGCACGGCCGACCTGTCCCGCGGGCCGGCGATGACCCCCGAGCAGGCGGTTGCGGCCCTGGAGGCCGGGATGGCCGTGGCCCGCGACCTCGTCGAGGGGGGCGCCCGCTGCCTGATCACCGGGGACATGGGCATCGCCAACACCACCGCCTCCGCCGCGCTGATCTGCGCGTTCACCGGGCACGACGCGGCCGTGGTGACCGGCAGGGGCACCGGTGTCGACGACGAGACCCTGGCGCGCAAGGTCGAGGTGGTCCGCGAGGGCCTCCGGGCGAACGGCCTGGAGCGCGGCGGGCAGGACGGCGCCTCGGGGGTGTCCGCCCTGGAGACGCTGGCCGCGGTCGGCGGCCTGGAGCACGCGGCGATCGCCGGGTTCGTCCTCGCCGGGGCGGCTCTTCGCGTACCGGTCATCCTGGACGGCGTCATCGCCGGGGCGGCGGCTCTGGTGGCGGCGGCGCTGGCCCCGGAGGTCGTCGACCACTGCGTCGCGGGACACCGCTCGGCCGAGCCCGGCCACGCCGTCGCGCTGGACCACCTCGGGCTGCGACCCCTGGTCGAGCTGGAGCTCCGGCTCGGCGAGGGCACGGGCGGGCTGCTCGCCCACCCTCTCGTCTGCGCCGCCGTCAGGGTGATGCATGAGGTCGCGACCTTCGATTCCGCCGGTGTGACGGACAAGGAAGCCTGATCTACGCAAGTCTTAAGCCGGCGGGTTGACAGCGGTCAGCCCTTCCTTGACAGCTGTTAACACGGGAGCAGCGAAGAGAGGGCCGTTAGCCGGTAGGTTTACCTCTTAGCACGCCATGCTTCACAATTCCTCGCGAACGGGAGATCTGTCGCCATGTCGCCCTACCTGCTTGGCTTGCGCCTCTCCGGGCGGCGAGTGCTCGTCGTGGGTGGAGGGCGCGTCGCCCAGCGGCGGGTGCCGGCGCTGCTCGGCGCGGGCGCCCTGGTCACCATCGTCTCGACGAGCGTCACGCACGCTCTCGACGACCTCATCGCCACCGGCCGCGTGACCTGGGAGGCCAGGCGCTACCAGGTCGGCGACGTCGACGGGGCCTGGCTGGTGCAGGCCTGTACGAACGACCGCGCGGTGAACGCCGCGGTGGCCGCGGAGGCCGAGGCCAAGCGGATCTGGTGCGTACGCGCCGACGACAAGGACGCCTCGGCGGCCTGGACCCCGGCCAGCGGCAAGGTGGACGAGATCAGCGTGGCGATCACCGCCGGAGGCGATCCCCGCCGCGCCGCGGGGATCAGGGACGCCGTCGTCGGAGCCCTCAGGGACGGTACGGTCGACGCCAGGCGCAACCGCACCAAGCCGGTGGGCGTCGCCCTGGTCGGCGGCGGGCCCGGTGATCCCGGCCTGATCACGGTCCGCGGGCGGCAGCTGCTGGCCCAGGCCGACGTGGTCGTCGCCGACCGCCTCGCCCCGCAGGCCCTGCTCGACGAGCTTTCCCCGGACGTCGAGCTGATCGACGCCGCGAAGATCCCCTACGGCCGCTACATGGCCCAGGAGAGGATCAACGAGCTGCTGATCGAGCACGCCAAGCAGGGCAAGTTCGTGGTGCGGCTCAAGGGGGGTGACCCGTTCGTCTTCGGCCGGGGCGGCGAGGAGATGCTCGCCTGCGCCCGCGAGGGCATCCCGGTCATCGTGGTTCCCGGCATCACCAGCCCGGTCGCGGTGCCCGCCGCCGCCAACGTGCCGGTGACACATCGTGGCGTGAGCCAGGAATTCCACGTGATCTCCGTACATGTTCCGCCGGGCGACGAGAGATCCACCGTCGACTGGCCCAATTTGGCCAGATCCGGCGGCACGTTGGTGCTTATGATGGCGGTCGAACGGATCGGAGCGATCGCCGAAACGCTGATCCATGACGGACGTTCGCCGGAAACTCCCGTAATGGTGGTACAGGACGGTACTCTTCCCACCCAACGCGCTCTTTACGCCACGCTATCCACTGTGGCGGAGCGCGTGAGCGCGGCTGGGATTCGGCCACCTGCGATCGTGATCGTCGGCGATGTCGTGAAGGTCGGCCAGGAGGTCGAGATGGTTCGAGCGGAGCGAGTACCGTGAAATCGGCTTCCAACAGGCCCCCCCATTCGGGTGGTGGCCGTGACCCTCGCCTTGCCGGCACCCCCCAGGAGCCACCCGACGACACCTCGTCGGATGACAAGGAATCCCCCGGCGAGCAGACGGTGACCTTCGGCGCGATCCGCGCCGACGACGACGCGGCCTCCATCCGCGCCCGCACCCACCCCCCCGGGACGACCGCTCCCGGAGCGGCCGGCGGCCCCGTCGCGCCTCGGGGCCGGGCCGCGAATCCCGCGGCCCCGAGCGGCGGGACCGGTCCAGCCGCGCCCTCGGGCCGGACGGCGGGCCCCGCCAGGCCGGGCCGGGCCGGTGGGCCCGCGACTCCGGCCGGGGCGAGCGACCCCGACGCGCCGCCCGCCTCCGAGGAGGCGATGGCGGCCTTCCGCGCCGCCGCCGCCGCGGCCCAGGCCAAGATCGCCGCCATCACCACCTCCCGGGACGCGGCCTCCAAGCCCGCCGCCCCAGGTGCTCCGGGTGCCCAGGGTGGCCGTCCGGCGGGCCCCTCGCGGGGCGGCCCCGCCGCGGCTCCGCCCGGTGCGGCCCCTGGTCATGCCCCTGGCCAGAGCGCTCCCGCCTCCCCGGGCGCCTCCCGCGGGGGCGCCCCCGCTTCTCCCGGTCCCGGGGCTCCCGCCTCTCGAGGTGCCTCCGCCTCGCCGAGTGCTCCCGCTTACCCGGGCGCCCCCGTTTCTCGTGGCGGCGCCTCCGGACCCGGGGCCCCCGCTCATCCGGGCGCTCCCCGTGGGGGCACCCCCACGGCTCCTCCGGGCGTTCCCCGAGGGCAGGGGGCTCCCGGCGCCCCCGTTCCCCCGAGTGTTCCCCGTACCGGTGGCCCCGCCAGGCCTTCCTCCGGTGCTCCTGGTCCTGTTTCTTCAGCTGGTCCCGGTGCGACTTTTCGGCCGGGTGCTCCTGTTTCTCCGAGTGCTCCTCGTGGCGGCGCCGCCGAGGCTGCTCCCGGTGCGCTGTTCCGCCCGGGTGCCCCCGTTCCCCCAAGTGCTCCTCACGCAGGTGGCCCCGCCAAGCCTTCCTCCGGTGCTCCTGGTGCTCCTGTTTCTCCGAGTGCTCCTCGTGGTGACGCCGCCGAGGCCGCTCCGGGTGCGCTGTTCCGCCCGGGTGCCCCCGTTCCCCCGAGCGCTCCTCACACAGGTGGTCCCACCACGCCCCCGCCCGGCACCGCCGGGAGTGGCGCGCCGGCTCCCGTCCCCCAGGAAGCTCCGGGTCCCGTCCCCCGGGAAGACGCCGGCGCCTCCCGTACGGCCGCCGAAGGCACTCCCCCTCGGCCCGGGAGTCCCGGGAGTGAGGACGAGCGGACTCGCGCCGAAGGCGCTCCGCCCCTTCGCGCGAACGGGACCGGGGAGAGGCGAGAACGGTCCGAGAACGACGCGGAACCGGATGAGGTCGTCGTTTCCGGCACGACCCCTGAGGAGCGCCGCGACGACTTCGCCGACAGCGCGGGGAGTGACGGCGGCACGCCGGGCGCCGGCCACGTCGAGGACGACGGCGAGGCCGCGCGGCGGACCCCGGCCGACGGCGGGCCCCGCGCGGACGGCGAGACCGGTGACACCTCGCGAGCCGATGATGTTCTCCGGGACGGTGCCGGGAGCGACGGCCGTGGCGATCTCGTGTCCCGGGACGAGGACGAGCCCGCCGAGATCGACGACGATGACAGGACCCGTCGCGGCACGGAGACCGATGACGCCGAGACCGGCGACAGGGCACCGCAGGCCGTCGAGACCGGCGAAGAGGCCCGGCGCGACGCCGAACCCACCGGGATCGGCGAGGGCGACGAGAGCGGCGGCGAGGTCCGGCGAGATGCCGGTACCGCTGACATCACCGGCACCGGCGGCGCTGTCGGCACCGAGGGCGGAACCCGGAGCGAGACCGAGTTCTCCAGGACCGCTGACGAGACGCGAGGCGAAGACGAGAACGAGGGCAAGGGCGAGGGCGACGGCGGGGCCGATGACGGAGCCCGGGACGAGACCGGAACCGTCGACGGCGACGCGCAGCCCGCGAGCGAGGAGACCCGGGACGAGAAGGACGCCGGGTCGCCGGGCGGCCGGGTGCGGGAGACCCCGCTTCCCGAGGCCGTCTCCGAGGCCCTGAGCAACGCGCTCACCGCCGTACGCACCGGTGTCACCGACCTCAGCTTCGGCCTGGACCTCCCCGGCGCGGAGGAGGCCAGGCGGGTCCAGAGCGAGATCCTGGCCCAGCTCGACGACTACGTGATCCCTCGCGTCCACACGAGCACCGCGCCCGCGCTCGTCGTGGTCGCGGGCTCCACCGGCGCGGGCAAGTCCACACTCCTCAACACCCTGGCCAACGCGAAGGTCAGCGCGACCGGCGTGCGCCGCCCGACGACCGGCACGCCCGTCCTGGCCTGCCACCCCGACGACCACGAGTGGTTCGCCAAGGGCGACCTGCTCGGCAGCCTCCGGCGGCTCAGCGAGCCCGATCCCGAGCTCGCCTCCGGGGGCCTCGTGCTCGTCTCCACCGAGCGCCTCCCTCCCGGCGTGGCCCTGCTCGACACCCCCGACATCGACTCGGTCGTCGAGGAGCACCACGAGATCGCCCACCGCATGCTCGACGCGGCCGATCTGTGGATCTTCGTCACCACCGCGGCCCGGTACGCCGACGCCCCGGCCTGGCGGTTGCTGCGCCTGGCCAAGGAGCGCGGAGCCCGGCTGGCCATCGTGCTCTCCCGGGTGCCGCCCAGGTCCCGAGAGGTGATCACCAAGCACTTCGTCAGGATGCTCACCGAGTACGGTCTCGGCGAGGTCGACCGGTTCGTCATCAACGAGAGCAGGGTCACCGACGGGATGCTCCCCGATCACGAGGTGAGCGAGCTGCGTCTCTGGCTGACCGAGCTGTCGGTCGACGACCGGCGCCGCGCGCAGGCCGTACGGGCGACCCTGGACGGGGTGCTGAACAGCTTCCGCACCCGTGTCCCCGCCCTGGCCAAGCAACTGGAGGTCCAGGTCGCCTTCCGGAGGGACCTGCGCGGCGACGTGGACGGCGCCTACGCCCGCGCGCTGGCCGATATCGACAAGAGCACCGCCGACGGTTCGCTGCTCCGGGGCGAGGTGCTCGCCCGCTGGCAGGACTTCGCCGGGTCCGGCGACCTCATGCGTACCCTCCACCTGCGCAGGCCCAGCCGCTTCGGCGGCAAGGCGGGCCAGCAGGCGCCCGAGCGGCTCAGCGCCCTGAAGTCCGCGCTGCGGGCGGGGCTGGAGTCGGTGATCGTCTCGGCGGCGCAGCGGGCGTCGGAGGAGGCCGCCTCGCGCTGGCTGAACCGTCCGGGCGCGCAGGAGGCCCTGGCGGCGACACCCGATCTCGGCCGCGCCTCAGACGAGCTTCTGCGCAAGGTCGGCCGGACCATCGCGGCCTGGCAGGAGCACATCATCGAGCTGATACGCACCGAGGGGGTGACCAAGCGGTCGGTGGCCAGGGTGATCTCGTTCGACGTCGAGTCCCTGTCGCTGATCCTGACCATCGGGCTGCTCGGTTACGGCTCCTCGGACGCGCAGAACGGCGCCGGGGCACTACCGCAACGGCTGGTGCACGCGCTGCTCGGCGCGGAGTCGCTGCGCAACATCGGCGTGAAGGCCCGGAGCGATCTCCGAGCCCGGATCGGCATGCTCTTCGACGACGAGATGGCGCGTTACGCCCAGGCTCTCGACGGTGCGGGCATACCTGACGAATCCGCCGCCACCCGCCTTTACCAGGCAACGTACAACCTTGAGGTCGCCCGATGAGTGTTGGCACCACCCAGTCACGCCAGGGTCTCGGCAGCCGGCTCGCCGCGCTGGCTCGGATCGTGGAGCTGGGGCCGGGCAGGGTCGAGCCCAAGCTCCTCACCGAGTCGGGCCAGCTGCTGCTGCGCGCCGGTGACAGGCTCAAGCTCTCCTCCGACCACACCGTGGTCGCGCTCGCGGGGGGTACGGGCAGCGGCAAGTCGACGCTGTTCAACTCGATCTCCGGCCTGGAACTGTCGCCGACGGGGGTACGCCGCCCGACCACGGCCCGTACCCACGCCTGCGTCTGGGGCCTGGACGGCGCGGGCCCGCTGCTCGACTGGCTGCAGATCCAGTGGCGCCACCGCTTCGCGCGGGCCAGCGCCCTGGACCGGGGCGAGAGCCAGCTCCACGGACTGATCCTGCTCGACCTGCCCGACCACGACTCCATCCGGGCGCTGACCGACACCGAGGCCGACCGGCTGATCCAGATCGCCGACCTCGTCGTGTGGGTGCTCGACCCGCAGAAGTACGCCGACGCCTCCACGCACCGGCGCTACGTGACCGATCTGGCCGGGCACGAGGCGGTGACGATCTTCGTGCTCAACCAGGCCGACCGGCTCGACCAGGACGAACTGGCCGAGTGCGTCACGGACCTGGACGGCCTGCTCCGTCGCGAGGGGGTCGAGCACCCCGTGATCGTCACCACCTCGGCGATCACGGGCAGGGGCGTCGACGACCTCAAGGCCGTCCTCGCCGAGACCGTTTCCAAGCGCAGGGCGGCGACCCAGCGGCTGGAGGCCGACCTCGGCCGGCTGACGCTCCGCCTCGCGAAGGTCATGCCCGCCGACAACGCCTCCGCCCCGCCCTCCTCCATCGACGACGCCCGCAGGATCGGTCTCACCGACGCCCTCTGCGACGCGGTCGGCGTCCCCGCGATCGGTGAGGCGATGGAGAACGTGTACGCCGCGCGGTCCGGCGAGTGGGTCGGCTGGCCCTACACCCGCTGGGCCGCCAAGCTCCGCCCCGATCCGCTGAACAGCCTGCGTCTGGGCGACCTGCGAGACGAGATCCACGGCCTGACCGGCGGCTCGGTCAGCGCGCAGCCCGCCGAGGTGGACACCGCCGTCCAGGCACTCGCCGACGGCCTGACCTCGGGCATGCACGAGGCGTGGCAGAACGGGATCAGGGACGCCACGCGTTCCCGCTCGTCGCAGCTGCCCGAGGTGCTCTCCGAGGAGCTGTCGGAGGTCGCACCCCGCCTGGACAGGGTTCCCGGCTGGTGGCGGTTGCTCCTGGTCTGGCAGTACCTTCTGGTCCTGCTCTTCGTCGCGGGCCTGGCCTGGGTCGGTACGGCTCTCACCTATGGCGTGTTCGGCGCCGGGAGCCCGCCGGAGGGGCTGGAGGTGTTCGGCGACGCCGCCTCGCTACCGTGGGTCGGGTTGATGGTCTTCTCCGTCCTGGGGCTCGGGTTGCTCACCGCGATGGCCAGCCGCAACTTCGTCGTGCTCGGCGCGGGCAACGAGCGTGACGCGCTGGAGCGCGAGATGCGCCGCCGGGTCTCCGGGGTCGCCGAGAGCATGGTGATCGAGCCGGTGGAACGGGAGCTGACCCGCTACAACGAGTTTTACTCGGCCATGCGGGGCCTACGGGGCTGACTCCTCCCCCTGCTCATGTGGGGCATCGTCTCCTTGAGCCGTCCGGGAACGCCGGTCCGATCCCGCTTTCCTCGTACGGACGGGCCTTGCCTTTTGGTTCCCGGCCCTCGCTGGAGAGGGGCGATGCGCGCTGCCCGGGGTCGGTGGCCGGGTTATCCACAGCTTCTTCGCGTGCCCCGGGCTTTTCCACAGAGCGTGATTCGGTAACCCGTGCGGGGGACGGGCCAGGCCATCGTGTCTTTCACGCCGCCGGCACTCAGCCGGCTCTCATGGGAGGCACGATGAACGACATCTACGTCACGCTGACCGGTAACGTCGCGGCCCCGCCGCGCCAGCACACCTTCCCCGACGGCTCCCGGGTGACCTCGCTCAAGATCGCCTCGACGAGCCGTTACTTCGATCGGGAGAACCAGCAGTGGCGCAACGGCGAGACGACTTACTTCGGCGTCCGCTGCTTTCGCGGGCTCGCCGACAACGTCGCCCAGTCGGTCCATCTGGGCCAGCCGGTCGTGGTCCAGGGGCGGTTGCGGATCCGCGAGTTCGCCCACGAGGGGGAGCGCCGGTTCATGCCCGAGGTGGAGGCCAACTCGCTCGGTCACGACCTGCGCTGGGGGCTCGGAAGCTTCAGCAAGCCGCAGCGCGGCGGGCCGGTCGCGGCTCTCGGCAGCGCGGAGCGGATCGAGCTTGACCGCGAGACCTCCGACTGGGCCATGAGCGGTGGCGCCCCCGTCGCTGCCGGGGCTCTCGGTGCCCTGTCCCTGCTGAAGACCGGGTTCGACGACGAGACGTCCGCGCCGCGCGAGGGGGAGGTCACGCCTGGAGGTGAGACGGCCGAGGACGGTCCGGTTTCCGGAGACGCCACCGATCTCGGAAGCGCTGATCTCCGAGGCGCCGATCTCGGAAGCACCGATCCTGGAGACATCACCCGTCCCGGAGACGCCGCCGAGGTTCCGCCGCGCGTGGCGGATCACGAGCCCGCCAGGGAGGACCACGGTTCCGCCGGGGCCGGGGAGGAACCGGCGGAGGGGGAGGCCGTGGACAGTCGGGGAAGGGCGGCGAAGAGCACGACGACGAGGCGGCGAGACGCGGTGAGGACGAGAAACCCCGGCTCGGGGGAGGAGACGGCAGGGGGTGTGCCGGGTGCCATGAGGATCCACCCGGGTGCGGGCGATGAGACGCCCTGGCCGACGCGGGAGCCCGTGGCGGCCTGAGCCGTTTCCCTCTGGGAGGTCCGGGCCGCGGGCCTCCCAGCCAACCGGGGCTCAAGGCCGGAGCGCCGGTGCGGGGATGCTGGAAAGACGTGCTGTAGGGAGGCGGGACAGGAGGAGGGGACGAGGAGTGGGGGATGGGGGAGATCGGGGGACGGGGGTTTCGCAAGGGCAGGGCGTCTGACGGGGCAGGAGCCTCGCACGGAGAGGGAGCCTGGTGCGGGCGGAGTGAGGGGGCATCGGCCGGACGCGGTCGGTGTCTCGCCGTGGCGGCGCGGTGACGCCGAGATAACCGGCCGATGGTCTTGCCCGTGTCAGATGCCGAGACACCTGTTAGGTCCAGGTCACGCCCCGCAGCATGGCTTGCTCCTTTCCCACACGGCCCGCTCGCGAGCGAGCGGTTTCCAAGTCGTGGGTCAGCCGGTGGGCTGACTCACTCTGCCAAAGGTAGCGGTAACCATCGCACGTCGCACACTCCGCAACTATTGTGTTACACATCGTTAGTCGGAGAGGGGGACGACATGGCGGCTCCCAGTCACACGTCGGTCAAACCGCGCGACGGCATAACACCCTTGGTCGATCGGTGGCCCTTGCTGGGGCAGCGTCGACCGCTGGTCGCCTACCTCTGCGGGATAGTAGCGCTGGATCTTGTCGCGATCGTGTTCTTCTCGATTTCCGGTGTTTTTCGCTGGTCCGACGTGCTGACCTTCACCGCGTTGATGATGTGCGGAGCCGTGTGCATCGAGGCGACGCGGAGACTCGGCATGCCCGCGGGCGTCTACCGTGATCTGCTTTCCGCCTGGTGGTTGCCCGCCGCGCTGCTCCTTCCACCTCTCTACGCGCTTCTGGCGCCCATCCCGCTCCAGTTCCTGCTGCAGAAACGGGTGCGCGCGACGGTGGTCTACCGGCGGGTCGTCAGCTCGGCGGCGATCGGCCTGGCCGGATGCGCGGCCTCCCTGCTGTTCCACGCCGCGGTCGGCGATCTGAACGCGCTGACCAGGGGAGAGGGAGGGCCGATCCTCGTGGCCATCGGCTGCGCGGTCCTGTTCACAGTGATCAACACCGCGCTGATCGCCGTCGCCGCGCACACCGCCGACCCCGAAAGCCGCTGGCGGGAGGTCCTGTGGAACCGGGAGAACCTGCTCCTCGACGTCGTCGAGCTCTGCCTCGGAGTCCTCGTCGCCATCACCTGCGGGCTCAACCTGGCCCTGCTGGTCCTGGCGCTGCCCCCGGTGGTGCTGCTCCAGCGCAGCCTGCTCCACGCCCAGCTCCAGGCGGCGGCCCGCACCGACCTCAAGACCGGCCTGCTGAACGCCGCGGCCTGGCAGCGGGAGGCCGACACCGAGATCGTCAGGGCGCGTCGCACGGGGGAGACGCTCGCGTTGCTGATCGTCGACATCGACCATTTCAAGAGGGTCAACGACACCTACGGCCACCTGATCGGCGATCAGGTCCTCGTCGGGGTGGCCGACACCATCCGCAGCCAGCTGCGCGACTACGACGTGGTGGGGCGGTTCGGCGGCGAGGAGTTCGTCGTCCTGCTGCCCAGGGCCGACGTGACCGAGGCTCGCAGGGTCGCCGAGCGGCTGCGCTCCCGGGTGGGGCGGATGGCGGTCCCCGCCGACGACAACATGATCACCGTGACCATCTCGGTCGGTGTCGCGATCATGAGCGTGCACGGAGACGACCTGATCGAGCTTCTCGCAGCGGCCGACCTGGCCCTTTACCGGGCCAAGGAGCTCGGCCGCGACCAGATCTGCCTGTCCGCCACCGTTGTGCCCCCGGCCCGCAGGCCCGGATCCGAGGCCGCCCCTAGCTGAACTCCCCAGGCCCTAAACTAAAGGCATGCCGGAGTACATCTACACACTGCAGCGCGTGCGCAAGGCGCATGGCGACAAGGTCGTCCTTGACGACGTGACGCTGTCGTTCCTGCCGGGCGCCAAGATCGGTGTCCTGGGCCCCAATGGCACCGGAAAGTCGACGCTGCTGAAGATGATGGCGGGCCTGGAGCAGCCGTCCAACGGCGACGCCCGGCTCATGCCCGGCTTCACCGTCGGCATGCTTCAGCAGGAGCCCCCCCTCAACGAATCCAAGACCGTCCTCGGCAACGTCGAAGAGGGTGTCGCCGAGACCAAGGCGATGCTCGACCGCTTCAACGAGATCGCCGAGCTGATGGCCACCGACTACAGCGACGAGCTGCTCAACGAGATGGGCAAGCTCCAGGACGCCCTCGACCACCGCAACGGCTGGGATCTCGACAGCCAGCTGGAGCAGGCGATGGACGCCCTCCGCTGTCCCCCGCCGGAGTCCGAGGTCACCCAGCTCTCCGGTGGCGAGCGCCGCCGGGTCGCTCTCTGCAAGCTGCTCCTGGAGCAGCCCGACCTGCTGCTGCTCGACGAGCCCACCAACCACCTCGACGCCGAGAGTGTCCAGTGGCTCGAATCCCACCTGGAGAAATACCCGGGCACCGTCCTGGCCGTCACCCACGACCGTTACTTCCTGGACAACGTGGCCGGCTGGATCCTGGAGCTCGACCGGGGCCGCTGCCACGCCTACGAGGGTAACTACTCCACTTACCTGGAGGCCAAGGCGGCGCGGCTCAAGCTTGAGGGCCAGAAGGACGCCAAGCGCAAGAAGCGCCTGGAGGAGGAGCTGGAGTGGGTCCGCTCCAACGCCAGGGCCCGCCAGACCAAGAGCCGGGCGCGCCTCCAGCGCTACGAGGAGATGGCGACCGAGGCCGACAAGCACCGCAAGCTCGACTTCGAGGAGATCCAGATCCCGCCGGGCCCGCGCCTGGGCACCACGGTCATCCGGTCCGAGAAGCTCACCAAGGGCTTCGAGGACCGCGTCCTGATGGACGGCCTCTCCTTCGATCTGCCGCGCAACGGCCTCGTCGGCATCATCGGCCCGAACGGTGTCGGAAAGACCACCCTGTTCCGGATGATCACTGGCAGCGAGACGCCCGACGACGGCGAGATCGTCGTCGGCGACACCGTCAAGATCTCCTACGCCGACCAGAGCAGGGGCGGGATCGACCCGTCCAAGAACGTCTGGGAGGTCGTCTCCGACGGGCTCGACTACATCAAGGTCGGCCAGGTCGAGATGCCGTCCCGCGCCTACATCGCCGCGTTCGGGTTCAAGGGCCCGGACCAGCAGAAGAAGGCGGGCATCCTGTCCGGCGGAGAGCGCAACCGGCTCAACCTGGCGCTCACCCTCAAGCAGGGCGGCAACGTGCTGCTGCTCGACGAGCCCACCAACGACCTCGACACCGAGACGCTCTCCAGCCTGGAGAACGCGTTGCTGGAGTTCCCCGGCTGCGCGGTCATCACCTCGCACGACCGGTGGTTCCTCGACCGCATCGCCACCCACATCCTCGCCTGGGAAGAGGGCTCGAACTGGTTCTGGTTCGAGGGCAACTACGCCGACTACGAGAAGAACAAGGTCGAGCGCCTGGGTGCCGACGCGGCCCGGCCGCACCGCGTCACCTACCGCAAGCTCACCCGCGACTGACCCCGGTCCCGGAGCCCGGCTCGGCGACCCTCCCGGAGATCGACTCGGTCTCCGGGCGGGGCGCCGCACCTGACAGGGGCCCGCCCGCCACGGGCGCGCCCGGCCGTGACCGGAACGCTCTCGACGAGCCCTTGGTGCCCCGCCGTACGGCGGGGCACCAAGGGCTCGCTACGGTTCTGGGTGTGTTTGAACAGAGCATCGCGGACGGCGTCGGCCGTGGTCACCGGCACGTGTTCCCCAGGGCCGTCAGGTTCGCCGACATCGACTCGCTGGGACACGTCAACAACGTGCGGTTTCTCGACTACCTGGAGGACGCGCGGCTGGCGCTGTTCCATATCGACCCCCACCGCGAGGGCGGCGAGCCGTTCAAGGGACTCGTGATCGCCAGGCACGAGGTCGACTATCTGCGTCCCCTCACCTTCCGCCCCGACCCGGTGCGGGTGGAGTCGTGGGTGACGGAGATCCGGCCGGTCCGATTCACCCTCGCGTACGAGATCCGTGACGACGAGGAGATCTTCGTCAAGGCCCGCTCGGTGCTCGTGGCCTACAACGTGGAGAGGGCCTCCCCCCGGCGGTTCAACCAGGATGAGCTCGCCTATCTGAGCAGGTTCGCCGCGAACTGAGGCCGCGTGGTGCGGGTCGCCGGCCCTGGACGCCCGCCACCCCTCCCGGGACCTGTGAGGTGCCCGACGCCCCCGCGGAGCGCGCCGCCGTCCCGAGGCGCCCTCGCCCCTTCTCACGGGCCTGCGGACCTGTGGGCGCCGCCGTCTCCTCCCCGCGGACCTGCGGGGTGCCGCCGTCTCCGTGGCACCTCCACCCCTCCGGTGGTGCCGCCCGCCACCGGGAGCGCTCAGGCGTCGGGGGTGTAGAGCCAGGCCGCGGTGTCCGGCAGGAGCAGGTGGCCGTCCACCGGGGCGCTGCCGATCAGGACGCGGTCGTGCGACGGTAGCCCGACCGGTCCGGAACCGCAGTTGATGACGCAGGTCAGGGGGCCTCGGCTGAAGATGAGGGCGTCCTCGGGGGCGTCCAGCCAGGTGATCTCGTCCGGCAGCGTGCCGCGCAGCTCGCGGCGGGCGCGCAGGGCGTCCTGGTAGAAGCTCAGCGTGGAGCCCGGATCGTTCGACTGGCGCTCGGCGGAGAGCACGACCCACTCGACCGGCTGGGGCAGCCAGGGCCGCGCCCCGTCGGGCGAGAAGCCGTAGGGCTCGGCCACGCCGGACCAGGGGATTGGGACCCGGCAGCCGTCGCGGCCGGGCAGCTCTCCCTTGGAGCGGGCGAAGATGGGATCCTGCCGGGCCTCCGGGGGAAGATCCTTCACCTCGGGGAGGCCTAGTTCCTCCCCCTGGTAGAGGTATGCCGAACCCGGCAGGGCGAGCATGGCGAGCAGAGCCGCGCGGGCCCGGGCGAGGCCCGTCGTGGAGTTGGTCTGGCCGTTGCCGTACCGGGTCACGTGGCGGACCACGTCGTGGTTGGAAAGCACCCAGGTGGGGGCGGTCACGGCGGCCAGCGTGTCATCGATGATCTTCTTGAACGCGGGCCCGGACCAGGGTGCCTCCAGCCAGGCGAAGTTGAAGCTCTGGTGCAGCTCGTCGGGGCGGACGTACAGCGCCAGATCCTCGGCGGAGTCGGTCCAGACCTCGCCGATCGCCATCCGCTCGCCGTCGTAGGAGTCGAGCACCTTGCGCCAGTCGCGGTAGACCTCGTGAACCTCGGCCTGCCCCCAGATCGGCGACTCGGCCTTGAAGGCCTGGCCCTCCGGCGGGGTGTCCGGCAGCCCTTCGGCCTTGTAGAGGCCCATCGCCACGTCGATCCTGAACCCGTCGACCCCCCGGTCCAGCCAGAACCGCAGCACGTCGAGGAATTCGGAGTGCACCTCGGGGTTGCGCCAGTTGAAGTCGGGCTGCTCCGGGGCGAAGAGGTGGAGATACCACTGCCCGTCGGGCGTCTTGCTCCAGGCCGGGCCGCTGAAGGTCGACTGCCAGTTGTTGGGCGGCAGGTCCCCGCCGTCGCGGAAGACGTAACGGTCGCGGCCCTCGCCTCGCAGCGCGGCCTGGAACCACTCGTGGGCGGAGGAACTGTGGTTCGGGACGATGTCGACGATCACCCGAAGCCCGAGCCGGTGCGCCTCGGAGACGAGCTCGTCGAAGTCGGCGAGCGTGCCGAAGAGCGGGTCGACGTCGCGGTAGTCGGCCACGTCGTAGCCGCCGTCGGCCATGGGGGAGCGGTAGAAGGGGGTCAGCCAGATCGCGTCCACGCCGAGTTCGGCGAGGTAGGGCAGGCGCTGCCTGATGCCGGGCAGGTCGCCGACGCCGTCTCCGGAGGCGTCGGCGAAGCTGCGAACGTAGATCTCGTAGACGACGGCGTCACGCCACCAGGGGGTTTCCATGTGCATGGGTTGCCCCCGCTCGGCGGTGTTTATGCGTCGCGGACCCTGGCCATGCAATGGTTTTGCGCCGGAGACGCCGATCGCGCGGAGTTCTATGCGTCGGGGGCGTTGACCATGCTGTGCGCCGCGTACACGAGATAGTCCCAGAGGCGTTTCTCCAGGTCGTCGTGGAGCTCCAGGGAGACCACCGCGTCGTGCATGTGCCGGAGCCAGGCGTCGCGTTCGGCCGAGCGGATGACGAAGGGGTTGTGCCGCATCCGCAGCCGAGGGTGGCCGCGCTGGGTGCTGTAGGTGTTGGGACCGCCCCAGTATTGGATGAGGAACAGGCGGAGCCGTTCCTCGGCGCCTTCGAGGTCGTCCTCGGGGTACAGCGGCAGGAGGATCGGGTCGGCCGCCACCCCCTGGTAGAAGCGGTGCACCAGACGCCTGAAGGCCTCCTCGCCGCCGACGGCGTCGTAGAAGGTCTGGGATTCCTCGGGGGTAGCGGACACGTGCTCCAGCCTAATTGACGTCAGGCGGCGATCGTGATGTCGGCCCGGTCGAGGGCGAACTTGATCCGAAGACGGAGCTCGCGGGCGACCTCCGCCTGCCGGGAGGGGATGGTCTTGGCGCTGACCCGGAAGATGACGGCGGTGTCGGAGATCTGCTCGATGCCCCAGACCTGCGGCTCCTCGACGATGATCGAGTCGCGGAAGGCGGGCTCGTTCCACATCTCGTCGGCGACCTCCTTGAGAAGGTCGCGGACCAGGGGGATCTCGGAGGCGTAGGCCACCGGCACGTCGACCGTGGCGCGAGACCAGCCCTGCGACTCGTTACCGACGCGGGTGATCGTGCCGTTGCGGATGTACCAGACCCGGCCGTCGCTGTCGCGCAGGCGGGTGATGCGCAGGGTGACCGCCTCCACGGTGCCGATCGCGGCGCCCGCGTCGATCACGTCGCCCACGCCGTACTGGTCCTCCAGGAGCATGAACATGCCGGCGATGAAGTCCTTGACGAGCTCCTGGGCGCCGAAGCCGATCGCCACGCCCAGGATGCCGACGCTGGTCAGCAGGGGGGCGATGGGGACGGAGAGGCGTTCGAGGACGGTCAGCACGGCGGTGCCCATGATGATGATCGAGGCGATGTGCCTGAGCACCGAGCCGATGGTCTCGGCTCGCTGCCTGCGCCGTTCGGCCACGATCGCGTCGAGGCCTTCGAGGGCGACCGTCTCCCTGCCGCGCAGCCGCCCCGCCAGGGACGCGCGCTCGGTGGACGCCCGGCGCACCACCCGGCCGATCAGCCGGTGCGCCACGTTGCGCAGGATCAGCGCGATGACCACGACCAGCGTGATGGCGATCAGGCCCGCGATCGCGGGGGCCACCCAGTCGACGGCCGCGGGCACGAGCATCTTCACGAAGTCGCAGATTACCCCACCGCCGTTCCCGCACCCCTGTGTCAGGCCCGCGCTCATGTCGAGAAGGTCCTCGACGACGACCCCCGGACCGGAGGTCGGGGTGGCGCTGGGGGTGGGAACGGGCGTGGGGGAAAGCAGGAACACGGAGTGGATCCCTCTCGGGTCGGATCGACGGGCTGACTGGGTAAGTCATGCGACCTAACCCATCTTGCCGATCGAACCGGCCTCCGTCACATTACGCCGGGGAAGACGGGGACATCCTGGTCTAGGGCCGCGGGGGCGGACCCGGATGCCCCGGTGACGGGGGGCCCGGACGGGGCACGCACCCGGAAGCGTGTCCCGTGCCGTTCCCGAGAGGGATCCCTCCGGTCACCGCCCGGACGAGAGACCGGACGGCAGCCTGTGCTTTACAGCAGTTCGTTGGCTTCGGCTCGCGGGAGCCTCCACGTTTCGGCCGGTGGGAGCCGGTGCGTGCAGGCCGGCGCGTGCAGGCCCGCGGGTGCGGGCCGGACGATTCGGAGCCGGCGGGGTGCCCAGCGTCCGAGGACGCTCCGCACCGGTCACCCCGCCGGCTCCGTCGAGCCGCGGCAGACGCGGCGCACCGGGCGGGTGAACGCCCGTTGCGCCGCTCACCTCAATCTCCTACCGCGGCGAGTACGCGTGCGACCTTGGTCGCGGCACCGGCGGGATCCTCCACCGTGTGCATCTGCTCACCCCAGGACCACCAGTAGTACCAATCCCGATGGCTGGGGGCGGCCTGTGCCCTGCAGGTGACGTTCTCCGCCAGGCTGGTCGCCTTCGGATTGATCACTCGTACGAACGCACGGCCCGAGTGGGTCCGCACCACACGGGCGTGCAGCCCGCGGCAGTCAAGCTCCGTCACCAGTCGCTCAAGGTGCCGGAAATCGTCTTCACCCACCTCGTCCCTCCTCGTGGTCGGCTTGCCGGCACCGAATCGTGTTCGTTCGATCACGCTTACGGTGCTGCTCGCCAAAGATGACTCACGGTGGCCCCACGGGTCAATTCGGAGAAAACCCAGTTCAGGGTGGGGGATGTGCCAAGTAGGTTGAAAGAAACAGTCCTCCGGAGGACGATTCTTAGCCAGCGGCTTTATTAGCGTGTTCCGGATGAGTCAAACGTGGTCCATCATTCTCCGTAGGCGCAGTGCGACGAAAAGATCACGCTGAGTCAAGGGAGAGAGGACCGGTCGGGACCAGTGTGCCAGCCAGCCCGGCCGGCCACGAGAGAGGGGCCGGTATGTCCGGCAGGCAGCACAGGGAGACAGAGTTAGCGCGGCAGGTCCGGGCCCGTGGCCTGGCAGCCGGGAAGTCCTCGGCGCAGATAGCCGAGGAAATCTATGAAAAGTGTAGTTCGCAATTCGGGACCACTCGGATTAAAGGTCACCGCCTCGCGCACGGCGTCGCTCTCGCGGACGTCATCGAACAGATACGGGCGCTGTTCGAACGCGACGGCAAGTCGGCCCCCGGCATCGGTGAGACGCTCCTGTCCGCGTACGAGAGCGGGCTCAAGCGTCCCGGCCCCGAATACCTGCACTACCTGTGCTCCGCCTACCGGGTCGAGCCCGCCTCCCTCGGCTACGACGGCCCGTGCATCTGCGGCCACGGCCACAGGATGCCCGGTGTCGTCCGAGGCGATCTCCAGGATGGAAGACCCGACACTTCCCCTGGTCCGCGTGAGCTGCTGATCGAGCCGATCGGCGTCGACCCTTCCGCGGACGGGGGCGAGGAGGACGAGAACGTGCTACGGAGGACGCTCTTACAGCTCCTGGCCGGCAGCGGCATCGCGCTGGACGGGCAGGTGCTCGGATCGGTGGAGAGCATGCGCAGGAGGATGGACGACACGCTGGTCTCGGCCACCGTCTCGCCCGCGATGCTCGATCAGTGGGAGGAATCCACCATCGGCTTCGGCCGCCAGTACATGAACACCCCGCCGCTCAGGCTGCTGTGCGACGTGATGCTCGAATTCGGCGCGGTGCGCAAGGCCATGGAGCGACGCCAGCCGGTCGACCTGCAGGAACGGTTGTGCCGCATGGCGGCGCAGCTCGCCGGTCTGAGCGGCATGATCATGGTCAATCTCGGCGACCACAGGCTCGCCCGGTCCTTCTTCAGGACCGGCAGGACCGCGGCGGACGAGACCGGCGACCGGGCGCTGAGGGCGTGGGTCACGGCCAGGGAGGCCCTGGTCCCGCTCTACTACGGCGACCCGCGCGAGGCTCTCAACCTGGCGAAGAAGAGCCGTGACCTGGCCGGGCAGACGCCCTGCGCGGCCCAGGCCATGGCCCCGGTGGTCGAGGCCCGCGCGCTGGCGATGATGTCGGGGTCGGGCAAGAAGGAGGTGGTCGACCAGGCGAAGCGCGCGTTGTCGAGAGCCAGGGCCGCTTTCTCGCAGATGGCCGCCGCGGACCAGGACGACTCGACCTTCGGCTACACCGAGCGCCAGCTCTACTTCCACCAGGGGGACGCGCTGGTCAAGCTCGGGCAGGCGATGGAGGCAGACCTCATCCTGGAGCAGGCGCTCACCAAGTACGGCCCGACCGACTGGCTCGACCCGACCTTCATCAAGTTCGACCGGGCCCAGTGCAAGATCCTTGAGGGTGACGTGGACGAGGCGCTGGAGATCGCCCAGCGTACGGTCTCGGGCCTTGACGAGGCGTGCCGGCCCGACATCCTCATGCAGCGTGCCCACGAGGTGGGCAAGCAGGTCGAGGTGAAGGCCCCCGGTCATCCCAAGCTCAAGACCTACATGGAGTCGCTGCGCAACCGCGGCGCGTCGACGGACGATCCGACGGCCGACAGGAGTGGCAGTTGAAGCCGAGGCTTCGGCGTTATCGCTGGTCCGACATCGAATCCGTCTGGGCGCTCCACCAGATCTGCCTGGCCCAGGTCGGTCTCGCGCCGGGTGACGGCGTCTACTACGAGGACGACTTCCCGAGGATTCACGAGATCTATCTGGCCGACCGGGGGGAGTTCCTCGTGGGTGAGATGCCCGCCGGGCGTGTCGTCACGATGGGCGGTCTCCGTCGCGTCGACGACCAGACCGCCGAGATGTGCCGCATGCGGGTCCATCCGGAGTTCCAGCGGCGCGGTTTCGGTGCCCAGATGGTCCTCGCGCTGGAGGCGCGGGCAATCGAACTCGGTTATGTACGTCTTCGTGGTGACACCACCCTGAATCAGCCCGCGGCGATGGAGCTCTATCGCAAGTTCGGGTGGCGCGAGATCCGCCGGGAAGAACGAGGGGGGTGTGTGGTGATTTACGGAGAAAAAGACCTAATAGCCGCTATGTCCTCTTTAAGTAAGTGATCTCTATTTTAGAATATTTTACTAATAAGTATTGCCTATTTCGGAGATATCCGAATAATTGTTCTTCGTACCTACCGCCATTCCCTGGTGAGTGCGATGAAAAAGATCATTGTTCACAAAACCGGCGTGTCAAGACTCGGTGGCGTCGCGAGCGCCATCCACAAGGGATGAGATCCCTCCCTGCCGGGAGAATCTTCCTCTGACGGTCGCGGCCCTCGATCCGCGGGATCGAGGGCCGCACCGGTTTTCCGCCTCCGGCCATTCATGTCTGCCCATACCCGGCGGCCGGTTCACCCCAGCCGCGTGAGCCGGGAGACGACATCCGGCAGGTCCGGGGGCTCCAGGAAGTCGGGGAGATCGGCCATCTCCGCCGGTGAGAACCAGCCGGAACCGAGGTAGGTGATGTCCTCCTCGGCGGTGAACGACTCCGCGCCCACCTCGGGGGTGCCCTCGAACCTGGCCAGGTAGAACCGCTCGGTCTTGGCGTAGTGGACGCCGAGCCAGTGGAATGCCCGGCGCACCGGCACCCACCGGTCCAGCACCGCCTCGCCCGGCAGGCCCGTCTCCTCCGTGAGCTCGCGCCGCGCGGCGTCGAGGGGGGCCTCGCCCGGGTCGATCCCACCGCCCGGCGGCTCCCAGAGACTCTGGCCGCCGACGGGGTCGCGCCAGTGCATGAGAAGCACCCGGCCGGACCCGTCCACACAGATCACCCGGGCCGCGGGCCGGTCGTTCGGCTGAAGGGCGTCCATAGGGCAGGGACCGTACCACCGCCGTCCTTTCGTCGGGTCCGCGCCCCGGGCGTCCCGGTGCCTCCGGTGGCCCGCGTTCTCCTGGTCCGCCACGTGCCGGACGGCCGGGTGTGGCGGCGGGATTCGCTGTACTCTGCCCAGGTCAGATGGAAGCACCGTACGATCCGACCTCTCAAGCTCAAGGGTGAAGGCATGAGTTCCAGGGCCGAGTTTGTGTTGACGCTGTCCTGCCCGGACCGTCCCGGAGTGGTGGCCGCGGTCTCCGGTCTCCTGGCCGGGCGGGGATGCAACATCATCGAGAGCCAGCAGTTCGGTGACGCCGTGGCCGGGCGGTTCTTCATGCGGGTGCAGTTCGCCTCCCCGCTGCCCGACGGGGAGCTGCGCGAGGCCTTCGCCGCGCTCGCCCCCGAGCTCGGCATGGATTTCAAGCTGCGCGAGATCTCCGTCAAGCCGCGCGTACTGGTGATGGTCAGCAGGTTCGGACACTGCCTGAACGACCTGCTCTATCGGATGCGCTCGGGCCTGCTCGACATCGAGATCGTCGCGGTCGTCTCCAACCACCCGGACCTGCGGCCGCTGACCCAGTCGTACGGCATCGACTACCACCACCTGCCGATCACCCCCGAGACCAAGCCCAGGCAGGAGGAGGAGATCCTGACCCTGGTCGACCACTACCGGGCCGACCTGGTGGTCCTCGCCCGCTACATGCAGGTGCTGTCAGAAGACCTCTGCGTCAAGCTCGCGGGCAACGTGATCAACATCCACCACTCGTTCCTGCCGTCGTTCAAGGGCGCCAAGCCCTACCACCAGGCGCACTCCCGCGGCGTGAAGCTGATCGGCGCGACCGCGCACTACGTGACCGCCGACCTCGACGAGGGCCCGATCATCGAGCAGGAGGTCGCCCGGGTCAACCACACCCACTCCGCGGACGACCTCGCCGCCATCGGCCGCGACGTCGAGTGCCAGGCCCTGGCGCGTGCCGTCCGCTGGCACACCGAGCAGCGCGTCCTGCTCGACGGTCACAAGACGATCGTCTTCCCCCGCTAGCGCGCGGCGACCGGTCACCGCGACCGGCGGCCGGGTCTTCCCGCGGCCCGGCGGCACAGGTTTCCCGGAACCGGTGAACGCCGGAGGTGACCGGGTCTCGC
Organism: Streptosporangium sp. G11; assembly: GCF_051192615.1. NCBI lineage: Bacteria > Bacillati > Actinomycetota > Actinomycetes > Streptosporangiales > Streptosporangiaceae > Streptosporangium > Streptosporangium sp. G11. The sequence continues at coordinate 46,949 of NZ_JBPJUQ010000001.1, read as the reverse complement.
CCAGGAAGCGGGCGGATGTCTCGGGACCGGCCGCTCCCCGGGCGCAAGACCCGTGAGACCCGCAGGAGGACTCAGGGGCTCACGGATTTTTCCCTGCCGGCTTTCCGAGGGCTGACGCCGGTGACGTCCTCGGGGTGGGAGACACCGTACGGGCGTCCTCTCTCGTCGGTGCCGGTCTTCTCCCGGCCCTTCTCCTTCCTCCGGTAGGCGATCTTCTCGGCGCCGCGGTTCTCGCTGGTGCCGACGCCGAGGGGGGACCTGGCCTCGGTGTCGGTGGGGGGAACGCCCTTGCGCTCGGCCTCGGACACCACGCGGGGCGGCCCCTTGTCGTCCGGAGGGGGGCCGAAGGCCCGGTTGCCCGAGCGTACGACCTCCTCGCTCGCGTGGCCCACGTCGCGGGAGTGGCCGTGCTCCCTCGTCTCGCCCTTGCCGCTCCGGCCCTTGTTTCCGGATCCGCGTCTGTCGTTCATGTCCAGCACCTCTGGGTTCGCTCGGTGGTCAGCAGATTCTCGGTAGTGGGTCGCCGACCAGCAGGTCGACGATGCGGGTGCCGCCGAAGGAGGTCCTGAGCAGGACCAGTCCCGGCGGGTCGTCATTGATCCGCCCGATGATCGCCGCGTCGGAGCCGAGCGGGTGGGAGCGCAGGGCGGCCAGAGCCGCCTCGGCGGAGTCCCCGGCCACCACCGCGACCATCCGGCCCTCGCAGGCGACGTAGAGCGGGTCGATCCCCAGCAGCTCGCACGCCCCCCGTACAGCGGGACGGACCGGCACCGCGTCCTCGTCGAGGACGACGGCGACCCGCGAGGCCTCCGCTATCTCGTTGACGATCGTCGCCACCCCGCCCCGGGTCGCGTCGCGCAGGCAGCGCACCGCACCGCTGCCGCCGTGACCGTCACGCCCGTCGCTGTCACGTCCGTCGTCGTCACGACCGCCGCCGCAGGCGTCCAGCAGCAGGCCGACGAGGGCGTTGAGCGGAGCGGTGTCGGAGTACAGGTCGGCCTCGATGTCGAGTTCTCCCCGGGCGAGCATGACGGTGATGCCGTGCTCGCCGATCGGGCCGGACACGATGACCGCGTCTCCCGGCCGCGCGCGGGCCGCGCTCAGCCGGACGGGCCGGTCGAACGTCCCGATGCCGGAGGTGGTGACGTAGCAGCCGTCCGCCTTGCCCCGCTCCACGACCTTGGTGTCGCCGGTGACGATCCACACGCCCGCCACCCGCGCCGCCTCGGCCATCGAGGCGGTGATGCGCCGCAGGTCGGCGACGGGGAAGCCCTCTTCCAGGATGAACCCGGCCGAGAGGTAGCGGGGGCGGGCCCCGCACATGGCCAGGTCGTTGACGGTGCCGTTGACCGCGAGGTCGCCGATGTCGCCGCCGGGGAAGAACAGCGGCGTGACCACGAACGCGTCGGTGGTGAAGGCGAGCTCGCCGGTGACCGCGCCGTCCTCCAGGGTCTCCAGCATCGGGTTGCGGAACGACTCCAGGAACACCGCCTCGATCAGGGTGTGCGTGGCCTTGCCGCCCGCGCCGTGCGCCAGGGTGATGCGATCCTCCCGCACGCGCGCCCCGCGCCGCCGCACCCGCTCGATCCGGTCCAGCACCTGCTGCTCCCGGCCGCGTGCCTCCTCTTTCAGGTCCGGCGTCCGCCGGGGGGCGTGTGGTTCCTCCCTCAGGTCGGGCATCTGCCGGTCCCCGTCGCCTGATCGTGGAGGATCCATCTTCCGCACGTCGTGCTCCTCGACTCGCCCGGTGCCGCCCTTCGCGCCGTTCACCTCCGGGTCGCCTCCTTGACGCGCTCGCGCGAGAACCGGCCGAAGTTGTAGTACGCCGCGCAGGCGCCCTCGGACGACACCATGCACGTGCCGATCGGCGTCTCCGGGGTGCACGCGGTGCCGAACACCTTGCACTCCCAGGGCTTGAGTACTCCCTTGAGCACCTCGCCGCACTGGCACGCCTTCGGGTCGGCCACCCGCCCGCCCGGGATCTGGAAGATCCGCTCGGCGTCGAAGGCGGCGTACCGCTCCGTGACCCTGAGCGCCGACTGCGAGATGAAGCCCAGCCCGCGCCATTCGAAGTACGGCCGTAGCTCCATCACCTGGCCGATGACGCGCAGGGCCTTGAGGTTGCCGTCCCACGGGACCACCCGGGAGTACTGGTTCTCCACCTCAGAACGGCCCTCGGACAGTTGCAGGAGGATGCGGTAGACCGTGTGCAGCACGTCCAGCGGCTCGAAACCGGCCACCACCATGGGCCTGCCGTAGGCGCGCGCGACGAACCCGTACGGCCGGCAGCCGATCACGGTGGAGACGTGGCCGGGCCCGATGAACCCGTCCAGGCGCAGGTCGGGGGAGTCCAGGATCGCCTTGATGGCGGGAATGATCGTCACGTGGTTGCAGAAGACCGAGAAGTTGCCGATCCCCTCGGCCTCGGCGCGCAGGACCGTCATCGCCGTCGAGGGCGCGGTGGTCTCGAACCCGATGGCCATGAAGACCACGCGCCTGCCGGGGTTCTGCCGGGCGATCTTCAGGGCGTCCAGCGGGGAGTACACCATCCGGATGTCGGCTCCCCGCGCCTTGGCGTCGAGGAACGAGCCGTTCCCGCCGGGCACCCGCATCATGTCGCCGAACGACGTCATGATCACGTCCGGCTGCTCGGCGATGTGGATGGCGTCGTCCACCCGTCCCATGGGGATGACGCAGACCGGGCAGCCGGGACCGTGCACCAGGGTGACGGCCTCGGGCAGGTAGTCCTCCAGGCCGTGCTTGTAGATCGTGTGGGTGTGCCCGCCGCACACCTCCATGAACTTGTAGTCGCGGCCGGGCTCGCACAGCGCGGCGATCCGCGCGGCGAGCATCCTGGCCTTCCCGGCGTCGCGGTACTCGTCGACGAAGCGCATCTGCCCTCACCCCTCCTCGATCATGGATTCCCGGAGGGCCGCGATCTCGTCTTCGTACGCCTGGCCGATGCTTTCGAGGAAGTCGAGCGCGGCCCTGGCCTCCACCTCGTCGATCTTCGACAGCGCGAACCCGACGTGGATGAGGATCCAGTCGCCGGGTACGACGCGCTCGTCCTCAAGTAGGCCGATGTTGATCGCGCGCTTGACGCCGCAGACGTCGACCATGGCCAGATCAGGACGGTCCGACAGGATTTCCACGATCTCGCCGGGAATTCCCAGGCACATGAGAGGCCTCCGCCATCTGGATGGATTCGAGGACGAGGTCGTCGCCGCCGTCGCTGTCGATATCGGTGCCGCCGCACTTCGCGCAGAGGGCGAAGGGGTCGACGGAGGTGGACGTGCTCCCGCAGGAGCGGCAGGTCATCCTCACGGGGACGATGACCAGATCCACGTGGGCGCCCTCGGCCACGGACCCGTGGGAGATCGAGGAGAACGCCTGGTTGATCGCCGGTTCCGTGATACGCAGCAGGGCGCCCGCGTGGACGCGTGCCCGCCGCACCCGTCTGCCGTTCGCCCGCTTCTCCACCGCGGTGAGGATCGCCTCGGCGATCCCGAATTCGTGCACGATTGTTTCCTCTCTAACGCTCAGGGGTGTGATCGGACGCGATCCGCCCGGCCCCGCCGTCCAAATGGTCCGGCGGTCGTACGGGTCCACCGGGGCATGCGCCGGCCCGTCCCGCCGAACCGCGCGTCCCCGGTCCTCCGGACGATGTCCGGGGCGCGGGTCCGCTACATGTTCCGCATCCTCATGTAGCGCCTGATGTCGGGGAGCGACCGGTAGACCAGTACGGCCACCCCCGCCACCAGCGCCCCCGCCAGAAAACGTCTCAGCATGTCCGTTCCTCCTCGTGGCCCGCGGTGGCGAGCGCCATCGCGATCTGTTGTCCCGCGAGCTCGACGACCAGGTCCGCCGCCCTGCCGACGGCGTCCGCGACCGGCGCGCTGAGCCCCATGCCCGGCGAGATGTCGGCGGGCTGGCAGCCCACGAGCAGGACGCGGCCGGTCTTACCGCCGAGCACGCCCACCAGCGAGAGCACGGTCTCGGGCGTCATCGAGTGCGCGTCGACGAAGGATCCCGGTACGTCGCCCGCCGACGGTTCGAGGACGTACAGGGTGCCGGGCGGGCCGCCGCGCGACACCGCGTCGACCAGGATCGCGGTGTCGTACCCGCCTCCGGTCAGCTCGTACGCCAGGTGGACGCCCCGGATGCCGAAGTCCCTGACCTCGACCCCGCCGGGCAGGTCGCCGGAACCGGCACCGGCCAGGTGCCTGGCCACCGCGACCCCGAAGCCGTCGTCGCCGAGGAAGACGTTTCCCACACCGGCCACCAGGATCCTCACGCGCCCACCTCCCCGTCGCCGAGCGGGCGGTCGAGCCGCGGCCCTCCGGCCGATCCCTCCGCGGCCGACCTTCCCGTCGCCGGTTCCGTCGTGGGTTCCGTCGCCGGTTCCGCCGCCGATCCGTGCCCGGTCGATCCGTGCCCGGTCACCTCGGCGGCGGTGGAAGCGCCCGGCGCCGATCCGTCCGTGAGCGGCTCGATCTCGTCGGGGGCGAAGTAGAGGAAGCGGCCGTGCGATCGGTGCAGGTCGGCGCCCGGGTCCTCGTCGAGGGTGACGGCCAGGTGGTGGGCGCCGTCGATGTCGAGGAGCACGGCCTCGACGTGGGCGGTCCTGCCGGTCAGGAACATGTCGTGGGCGTCGGCGCGCCGCCGACCGGGAACCAGCCTGACCCTGCTGCCCCTGGAGACGGCCACTCCGGCGACCGTCACGCTGTCGGTCTCCGGGGAGACGGTGGCGTCACTCGCCGGATCCCACCAGGGGGTGGGCGTCTCCTCCAGGTCCGGGGAGCCTCCCGCCTCCGTGGGCGCGGAGGGTTGCCGGCCGGTGGCGGCCTCCACCGAGCGGATCGCGCCGTGGAGCCGTTCCAGCAGCTCGGGCGGCATGCTGCCGACCATGTCGATGAGCTCGGCCACCCGGGGGTCGGTCTCCCGGGCCTCCCGGGCCTCCTCGTCGGTGAGGGTGAGCGTGCGCAGGTGGAGCATCTCGTCGATCTCCGTGGAATCGAACAGGGGGCCGGGGCTCTCCGGCGCGATGTCCGGGTGGTCGTAGAGGATGATCGGCGAGGACAGCACCACGTCCCGGTGGCCGGGCTCGCCCACGAGTACCGGCCAGGTGTGCTCGTTGCGGCAGGTCTCCACGGCGGGCCGCGCCCATTCCGGCGGGTCGAGCAGGGAGACGAAGGCCCCGGCGTTCACCGCGATGAGCAGGTGCGCCGAGATCAACGAGTGCCGCAGCGCCTGCTCACGCGGCGCGCCCAGCGGCTGCCAGGGGTCGGTGTTCTCCACCCGGGCGCGCAGCTTGACCAGGTCGTACGGGCCGGGTATCTCCTCGGCGGAGACCTTGAGCGCGGCGCGCAGCGGCAGGTGCTCGGAGACGAGGCGTCCTATGACCTCTCCGGACGGCGCCACGATCGGCTCGACCACGCGGTCTCCGGGAATCCGTATCTCGATCACCCGCTCGGGGGCGTTGAGCAGACCGGCGACGGGGAGTATCACCTCCGCCTCCCGCTCGGTCGCCTCGTCGAAGGTGAGGTAGGTCCTGTGGCCGTTTCGCAGCTGCTGGACCGGCCAGTAGCCGTCGTCCTCGGCGCGCTCGACGCCGCGCGTCCTGACGTGCAGGAAACGCAGGTTCAGGTGCACCACGGCGTACGCGGCCCCTTCGAGGAGGCATTCGGTCACGTTGGCCGGATGCTCGGCGGTCGCGGTGAACCCCGGCGGGACGAGCACCCCGAACTGCCAGCGCACCTGGTTCTTGGTCGCCGAGGCCCGGTAGGGGTAGAGAAGGTAGCCCTCGTACAGCACCGCGTCCGCCACCCGCCGCGCGATGTCCATCGGAACGCTCATCGCCGCGTCTCCTTGAGCAGTAGTTCCAGGGTCTCGTCCCAGGTCGCCAGGGCACGCCCGGACTTGAACCTGCTGAGTTCCCGCAGCGTGTCGCGGCGCAGCCGCAGCCACCCCGAGTCCGGGAAGTAGCGGTCCATCAGCTCCCGCCACACCGCCACCGGCAGCCGGCAGCGGGCCTCGCGGTGCCACGGCACCTGGCTCACCGAGAAGCCGTCCCGCGCCCTGGCGAACACCGTGCCGCTGAAGAGCATGATCATCGGGATCTCGCCGTCGTCCAGGGCGGCGAAGTACCTGCCCGCCGACACCTCCAGGTCGTAGCCGCACGGCACCGGTACGTCGATCTCGGTGCTCCCGGTGAACGCCGGGACCATGACGGAGACGTCGGCGAACCGCAGGGGTTTCACCGTGTCGCCCCATCGGGCCGGGTCTCCGAACAGGTCGCCGAGCAGCTCCACCTCGGTCTCGCCGTAGCGCCGCAGGTGAGGCTCCACCCGGATCTGGCAGCGCAGCGCGATGGTGTGCACCCCGCCGGGGGAGGGTTCGGTGACGCGCAGCCGGAAGAGCAGCGTCGGGAAGGCCGCGTACGGCTCCGCCCGCACGTCCACGCAGTCGAACGCGAGCTCATCCACGGTCCTCACCGCCCCGGGCGGACGGTACGGTGCGGCTGCGCCCGCGCAGGCCGGCGAAGAAGCCCTCCATGGCCTCCCGCGCCTCCCGGCCGCCGTCGAAGCCCTTCCAGTGCCGCCGCACCAGGCCGACCAGCTCGTAGCAGGCGTCGATCGGCACCAGGTGGCAGGCGAAGCCCCCGTCGGCGCGGCGGTTCACCAGGAGGGCCTCCACGTCGGGCTGGACGTCGGCCATCGCCGGGTTGGCCGCCAGGACGCGCTCCCACGTCTCCAGCGGGAGCAGCGACTCGGTGGCCCCGGCCGGGCTCGGGTAGAACGCCACGGTCCGGCCCATCGCGGAGTTGCGGAAGAAGAAGGCCGTGCGGACCGGGATCTGCATCTCGTCCCAGTCGGCCGCGTCCAGCAGGAACCGCGGGGCGTGAAGGTAGCGTCGAGGGACGGCCCGGTAGCGTGCCCGGCCGCCCGCGTCGCGGGTGAACAGCAGGTAGCAGGCCCGGCAGGCGCACAGCAGTCCCCTGTTCCCGACGTTCACGACGTGGCCGTGCTCCTCGCCCGCCGGTGCCGCGCACAGCTCGCACAGCGTCACCGGCGGCCCGCCGGGCCGGCCCCCCGGGGGCGGCTCGCGGAACCTGCGCAGCCCGGTGGCCGTCACGACACCGGCTCCGACACCGGGCACGGGCCGGGCGCGCGGCGCTGGATCTGCAGCAGCCCCGACCGCCCGCCGGTCACCCCCTCGACCTCCACCCCCGACACCTCGGGCGCCGCCTGGGCGATGGCTCGTTCGATGGCATCGGTCACGGTGACCAGCGAGGACGGGCAGCCGTGGCAGGCTCCCTCCAGACGGAGCCGCACGATCCCGTCCTCGCCCACGTCGAGCAGCTCCACGCCGCCCTCGTGCGATCCCAGATAGGGCCGTACGGTGTCCAGGGCATCGCGGACGCGTTCGGCCGTGCTCAGCGGATGCAGGTCGTGCAGCACCAGCAGCCCGGACACGAGCGGGTCGCCGACCATGCGGCCCAGCACCTCGGCGGCCTCGGCCTCGGTGACGATCTCGACGACGCGTTCCAGACCGGCGCCGTACAGCTCGACGAGGGCCCGTACGAGATCCTCGGCCTTGGCGCGCGTCACGGCGTCGCTCAGCGCGCCGAGGTCGGCGATCAGCGCCTCGACGCGATCGCCCGCCGCCCGGACGTCATGGGCTTGCGGCATCTGCCCGAGCCCCCTTTCCGGTGCCGGGAAACGGTCGGCTCACGTGGTGCCGAAGGCGTGGGGGGTGTGCACCCTGCGAAGCTCCTCGCCGCCGCCGAGGTACATGTGCACCCCGCACGGCAGGCACGGATCGAAGCTCCGCACGGTGCGCATGATGTCGATGCCCTTGAAGTCCGCGGGCGGGTTCTCCTCGAAGATCGGCGTGTTCTGCACCGCGTCCTCGTACGGCCCCGGCGTGCCGTGCACGTCGCGGACGCTGGCGTTCCACGGCGTCGGCGGGTACGGGTGGTAGTTGGCGATCTTCCCGTTCCTGATCACCATGTGGTGGGAGAGCACGCCCCGTACGGCCTCGGTGAAGCCGCAGCCGATCGCCTCGTCGGGAACCGTGAACGGCTCCCAGGTCTGGGTGCGGCCCGCCCGCACCTCGGCCAGGCCCCGCTCGACGAAATAGAGCGCGCACGCCGCCGCGTAGGCCTGGAAGTAGGTGCGGGCCCGGTTGCGCTCCAGGGCGTTGGACAGCGGCTGCCCCTTGAACTCGGGGATCTTCCACTCGAACGTCTTCTCCGGCCTCAGCGCCGTCTTCGGCAGGTTGATCTGCACGCTGTGGCCGGTCGATCTGACGTAGCCGATGTCGACCTTGCCCGACAGCGCCGTCGACCAGAGCCTGGCGATGGGCCCGCCGCCGGTGTCGAGCGCGAGCGCGTCCTCCCCGTCGAACCAGCGGGGTGACATGACCCAGCTGTACTTGTCGTTGAAGTCGCGTTTCTGTGGGTGCGGGATGGTGTGCTGGTTCCACGGATGCCGGATGTCGACCGGGTTGCCCAGCGGGTCGCGGGTGACGAACGGCTCCTGGTCCTGCCAGTCGTCGTAGTAGGAGCTGCCCAGCAGGATCCGGATGCCGAGGTTGATGTCGACCAGGTCGTTGGTGACGAGCCCGCTGTCGACGATCACCCCCGGCGTGACGAACATCTCGCGGCCCCAGTGGCTCATGTTCTCGTAGGTGAAGTCGCAGTGCTCGGGGTCCTGGAAGCTTCCCCAGCAGCCGAGCAGCACCCGCCTGCGGCCGACCTCCTCGTAGCCGGGAAGGGCCTGGTAGAAGAAGTCGAACAGGTCGTCGTGCATGGGCACGACCCGCTTCATGAACTCGACGTAGCGCATCAGCCGGGTCAGGTAGTCGGTGAACAGCTGCACCGTCGCGACCGTGCCCACCCCGCCCGGGTAGAGCGTCGAGGGATGGACGTGCCTGCCCTCCATGAGGCAGAACATCTCGCGGGTGAGGCGGCTCACCGCCAGCGCCTCGCGGTAGAACTCGCCCTCCAGCGGGTTCAGTGAGCGCATGATGTCGGCGATGGTCCGGTAGCCGTGGTCGCCCGCGTGCGGCGCCTCGGTGCGCTCGGCCATCGCCAGCACCCCGGGATTGGTCTCGCGGACCATCTTCTCGCAGTAGTCGACCCCCACCAGGTTCTCCTGGTAGAGGTTGTGGTCGAACATGTACTCGGCGGCCTCGCCCAGGTTGAGGATCCACTCGCCCAGGGCCGGGGGCCGCACCCCGTACGCCATGTTCTGCGCGTAGACCGAGCAGGTCGCGTGGTTGTCGCCGCAGATCCCGCAGATGCGGCTGGTGATGAAGTGGGCGTCGCGCGGGTCCTTGCCCTTCATGAAGATGCTGTAGCCGCGGAAGATCGACGAGGTGCTGTAGCACTCGGCGACCTGCCGGTTCTTGAAATCGATCTTGCAGTAGATGCCGAGGCTCCCGACGATCCTGGTGATGGGGTCCCAGGCCATCTCCACGAGGTCGGGGTTCTGCTCCGATGTCGTCATGTCAGCTCCAGGACGCCTTGTGTCCGGTCAGCAACTCGCGCCCCTTGTGGCGCCACTTCGGTTCCTTGTCGACGGTCCGCAGGGTGATGCCGCGCAGCGCGCGGACGACCGTCCCGTACGCGCCGCTCACCGCCGAGGAGACGTGGGCGCCGGGGGGCTCGTCCATGAAGGGCATGAACTTGTCGGGGAAGCCCGGCATCGTGCAGGCGATGCAGATGCCCCCGACGTTCGGGCAGCCGCCGATGCCGTTCATCCAGCCGCGCTTGGGGACGTTGCACCGGACGACCGGCCCCCAGCAGCCGATCTTGACCAGGCACTTCGGGGAGCCGTACTCGGTGGCGAACTGGCCCTGCTCGTAGTAGCCCGCCCGGTCACACCCCTCGTGCACGGTCTGGGTGAACAGCCACGTCGGGCGCAGCGCCTCGTCCAGCGGGATCATCGGCGCCTGCCCGGCGACCTGGTAGAGCAGGTAGAGGAGCGTCTCGGAGAGGTTGTCCGGCTGCACCGGACAGCCCGGCACGTTGACGATCGGCAGCCCCGCCTTGGACCTCCAGTCCCAGCCCAGATAGTCGGCCACGCCCATGGCCCCGGTCGGGTTTCCCGCCATGGCGTGGATGCCGCCGTACGCCGAGCAGGTGCCCGCGCACACGATCGCGGTCGCCTTGGGCGCGAGCAGGTCCAGCCACTCGCTGGTCGTCATCGGCTGGCCGGTCTCGGGGTTGTTGCCGAACCCGCACCAGTAGCCCTCCTGCTTGATCGCCTCGTTCGGGATCGAGCCCTCGACGACCAGCACGAACGGGTCCAGCTCGCCGCGTTTGGCCTTGAAGAACCACTCGATGAAGACGTCGGTGCCCTGCATCGGCCCGGACTCGAAGTCGATGAGCGGCCAGTGCACGGCCACCTTGGGAAGCCCGGGAAGCGCGCCGAGCACGATCTCCTCGATGCTCGGCTGGGTCGCCGCGGTGAGCGCGACGGAGTCACCGTCACAGCTCAGCCCCGCGTTGATCCACAGTATGTGGACGACGGGTTCTTCCCGCTCCTGAGGTCTGCTGCTCGCTGCGTCCGTCGGCGCTGCCATGACGCCCTCCCACTCCTCGTGAATGTCTGTGGAACGTGAAGGGGGGCTTGCGCGGATGGGGGGTCGCCCCTCACCCGGGGCTGTGCGCCCGCGGTATCGGCGCCGATCCGAGCGCGTGCCAGGTGAGCTCCCGAAGGACGTGGTAGAGGGTGGTCTGCGCCTCCTGGATCCGGTGCACCGAGGAGGACGGGACCACGAACAGGTGGTCCAGGACGCCCAGCCCGGACAGTTCGGTCAGCCTGCCGCCCCCGCCCCCGGCCAGGCCGACGGTGAGCATGCCCCGGTGGGCCGCCTCCTCGAACGCCCGGACGACGTTGGCCGACCCGCCGCTCGTGGACAGGCCGACGGCGATGTCCCCCGGACGGCCCAGCGCCGCGAGTTGCCTGGCGAAGACCACCTCGAAGCCGACGTCGTTGGAGAGCGCGGTGACCACGGCGACGTCGCCGGTCAGGCAGAGGGCGGGCAGGGCCGGGCCGCGGCAGGGATGCAGGAACGCGGTGGCGACCTCCTGGGCGTCGGTGCTGCTCCCGCCGTTGCCGAAACTGAACAGCCGTCCGCCCGCGACGAACCGCGCGGCCATCTCCTCGGCGCACGCCGCCAGCTCCGCCACCGACTCCGCACCCATCCGCCCGCGCAGCCGTACGATCTCGCCGGTCTTCTCCACGGCCGACCGTACGGCCTCCGCCGCCACCTCCGCCGTTCCGGCATCGGCCCGGCCGGTGTGCTCGTCGTGCTCGCTGTGGTCGGTGCGGTCGTACAGGAAGGGGTACAGGCCGCGTATGCCCTCGGAGGGCGTTCCGTCAAGCGCGCTCATCGTCGTCCTTTCCCCTGGCACTCCCGTGCGCGATCACGGCGATGGCCTCCCTGGCGTGGACGAGGACGGTGTCGCCCACCGCCGGGTCGACCAGTGCCACGCTCACCTCTTCGAGGACCCCGCCCGCGTCGACGATCGCCAGCTCTCCCTCCAGCAGCCTGACCACGTTCATCGGCAGCGCCTGGTCGGAGCAGGTGACGCAGACACCGTCGGTGCAGTCCTCGGGCCCGTTCACCGGCCGGCCCCTCGCGCGGGCGGGCCGAGCCGGTCGAGGAACACGTGGACCAGTTCCCACAGCAGGTGGTAGGCGGTGACGTGGACCTCCTTGACCACGGCGGGGTCGTCGGACGCGGCGACCAGGACGTGGTCGGCCGGAACCCGGCCGGTCAAGAAGTGGTCGGTCGTGGTGCGCCCGGCCGGTTGATGCCCGGTCGTGGTGCGATCGGCCGCGAGAGGGCCGGTCGCCTCGCCACCCGAGCCGCCACTACGGCCGGCGTCGCCGGTCAGGGCGATGGTCAGCAGGCCCAGTTCCCCGGCGGTCTCCAGCCCCCGCAGGACGCTCGGGCACCGGCCGTCGCGGAAGATCCCCAGTGCCGTGTCGGAGGCGTCCGCCCAGTGGCGCACCTGATGGGCGAAGACCTCGGCGCCACCCCTGCCGTCCCGGCGGTCCTCGTCGCTCCCGCCGCCGTCTCCTCCGGCCGCCGGGGCGTCGCTGCTCAGCGCCACCGCCGGGAGCGCCCTCTTGCCCACGACGACCGGGTGCATGAACTCGACCGCGATGTGCGCGGCGTCCGCACCCGCGTCGCCGAACACGATCAGCTTGCCGCCGAGGTGGAACCTGGCGGCCATGGCCCGGGCGGCACACGCGATACATTCCACGTCACCCGCCAGGGCGCGCCCGGCGTGGTCCCGTCGCGCGAAGGCCGCGATGACCGCCGCCTCCGTGACCGGTATGACGGCCGGTGGTGAAAGAGGTGCTGTTTGCGTACTCGGTGTGCCAGGCATATCGACGCTCCGTATTTTTCACGGTAGCCGCCACATTACGATTGGCCGTTTCAGGCCCGACACCCTCGCCTCGACAACCAACGGCAAAGCTCTGATCATTGACGTAACCTTCCCGTCCAGATCATGGAAGCCCCCGAGACATTCCCGTTGGGCGAGGGAAGGAAGGCGGGATGGGCACGGGACAGGCACGGATCCGGGTCGGGATCCGGATCGAGGGAATCGTGCAGGGGGTGGGATTCCGCCCCCACATCCATTCCCTGGCCCGGCGTCTGGGGGTGTCCGGATGGGTGGGCAACGACGACCGGGGCGTGTTCATCGAGGCCGAGGGGGACCCCGGTGACGTCGAGCGCTTCCAGGTGAGCCTGCGTGACCAGGCCCCGCCGCTGGCGGCGATCCACCGCGTGACGGCCACCGCGATGCCGGTACGCGGGGAGCGGGGGTTCCGCATCGTGGCCAGCCGAGGGGGGAACCACCGCGTCACCCTCGTCTCACCCGATGTCGCGACCTGCGATGACTGCCTGGCCGAGCTGTTCGACCCCGCCGACCGGCGTCACCGCCACCCGTTCGTCAACTGCACCAACTGCGGGCCGAGGTTCACCATCATCCGGGACGTCCCCTACGACCGGCCCGCCACCACGATGGCCGGGTTCGCCATGTGCGGGGAGTGCGAGAGGGAGTATCTCGACCCGTCGGACCGCAGGTTCCACGCCCAGCCGATCTGCTGCCCGGCCTGCGGCCCGGTCCTCCGCCTGCTGGACGGCGGCCTTCGCCGCGAGGATTCGGATGCTCACCGCCCGGGTGCCGGTCGTACCGGTGACGATCCGGACCCGTGTGGGCCGGATGGTGACGGCTCACGTGGCCCCGGCCCGAACGGCGGCGCCGATCCGATCGAGGCGGCGGTGAAGGTGCTGCGAGCGGGCGGCGTCCTGGCCGTCAAAGGGCTCGGCGGGTATCACCTGGCCGTCGACGCCACCAACGAGGAGGCCGCCCGGACGCTCCGCTCCCGCAAGCGCCGGCAGGACAGGCCGTTCGCGGTGATGGTCCCCGACCTGCGTGCCGCGCGGGCGCTGTGCGAGCTGGACGCCGACGGCGAGCGGCTGCTCACCGGTCCTCAGCGCCCGATCGTGCTGCTGCCCCGCCGACCCGGCGCCGCGGTGGCCGGAGCCGTTGCGCCGGGCGACCGCCGCCTCGGCCTCATGCTGCCGTACACGCCGATCCACCACCTGCTCGCCGCCGAACTCGCCCGCCCGTACGTGCTCACCAGCGGGAACCTCTCCGACGAGCCCATCGCCTACCGCGACGGCGACGCGCTCGTCCGGCTCGCCGGGGTCGCGGACGCCTTCCTGACCCATGACCGGCCGATCCACGTCCGCGCCGACGACTCCGTGCTGCTCGTCACGCCGGGGAGGACGTTGCCGCTGCGCAGGTCCCGGGGGTACGCCCCGGAGCCCCTGCGGCTCTCACCGCCCGCCCCGCGGCCCGTGCTCGCCTGCGGCGCCGAGCTGAAGAGCACGTTCTGCCTCGCGAGGCGGGGGCACGCCTTCGTCTCCCCCCACATCGGCGACCTGGAGAACTACGAGACGCTGCGCTCCTTCACCGAGGGGATCGAGCACCTCGGTCGCCTGCTCGGCATCACCCCGAGGCTCGTCGCCCACGACCTGCACCCCGAATACCTGTCCACCAAGTACGCCCTCGACCTGGAGGTGCCGGGATCGGTGGACCTGACCGGGGTCCAGCACCACCACGCGCACATCGCCTCCTGCCTGGCCGACAACCGGGAGAGCGGCCCGGTCATCGGGGTGGCCTTCGACGGCCTCGGCTACGGCACCGACGGCACCATCTGGGGCGGCGAGTTCCTGGTGGCCGACCTGGTGGGCTTCACCCGTGCCGGGCGTCTGGCGCCGGTGCCGATGCCCGGCGGCACCGCGGCGATCAGGCAGCCCTGGCGGATGGCGGCCGCCCACCTGCACGCGGCGTACGGCGACACGCTTCCCGAGGGCCTGCCGGTCAGGGCCCGCCACGGCTCGCGCTGGGACGAGGTGGTCGCGGTGGCCGAGGCCGGGACGAACTCCCCCCTCACCTCCAGCGCCGGACGCCTGTTCGACGCGGTGGCGGCGATCCTCGGGCTCCGCGACACCGCCGGGTACGAGGGGCAGGCCGCGATCGCCCTGGAACAGTGTGCCGACCCCGCGGAGAGGGGCGCCTACCCGGCCAGGATCGCCGACGAGGGGCCGCTCGTGACGATCCAGGTCGCGGACCTCGTCCGGGCGGTCGTCGAGGACACGCGCGCCGGGGCGGTTCCGGCACTCGTCGCGGCCCGCTTCCACAACGGGCTCGCCACCGCCACAGCCCGGGTGTGCGGGCGGCTCCGCGAGGACACCGGCCTCGGCACGGTCGCCCTGTCGGGCGGGGTCTTCCAGAACCGGCTGCTGCTGGACGGTCTCACCGCGGCCCTCCGGCTCCGCGGCCTCCAGGTCCTGACCCACCGCGCCGTCCCGCCGAACGACGGCGGCATCAGCTTCGGCCAGGCCGCCGTGGCCGCGGCCCGCGACACCCTCGGCCTGCCCTGACACCGGCACGTCGCCGCAGCGCGGGAAGCGCCACGCCGAAAGCGTCACGCCGGAAGCACCATGCGGGGAGTGCCACGCCGAAAGTGCCGTGCGGGAAGCGCTACGCCGGAAGCGCCGCGCTCCCCGCGCCGGGACCACCGCACAAAGGTCGCGGCGTCAGGGCCGGTAGGTTCCGAAATACCAGTCGTTGCCCTCCGGATCCTTGCAGGCGTAATCGCGCGAGCCGTAGTCCTTGTCGGCCAGCCCGCTGGTGATCTCCGCCCCGGCCGCGACGGCCCTGGCATGGTGGGCGTCGGGGTCGTCGACCACGACGTAGATCCCCGGCCCACCCGGCTCGCCCGTACCGGTCATGATCATTCCGGTGCCGACGATCAGCTCACCGTGGCGGACGCCCCCGTCGTCGGCCGTGACGAGCTCGTGGACCTCGAAGCCGAACGCCTGGACCAGCCATTCGACGGCCTTGCCCGCGTCGCGGTAACGGACCAGTGGATACACCGTTCGCATGCTCTCTCCTCCCGTGCGGTGATCACCACGATCTCACCGGCGGGAGCGGCGGGGCTTGGAAAAATCTGACCTGATCACCCGATGACGCGCGGGGGCGACGCCAGCCCCCGGGGGGTGGCGCCGGTCATGGCCCTGAAATCCCGGTTCATGTGGGCCTGGTCGTAGTAGCCGCAAACGGCGGCGGTGTCGGCCGGCGACATGCCGGACCGCAGGCGGCCGGTGGCGTGCTCGAAGCGCAGCACCCTGGCCGCGGCCTTCGGCGCCAGCCCGATCTGGTCGTGGAAGCGGGAGACCAGGTGCCGGTGGCTCCACCCCAGCTCGGCGGCTATCGAGGCCACGGACACCGTGCCGCGGGTGGCGACCAGGCGCTGCCACGCCCAGCCGACGCGGCGGTCGGACACCGGCGCCTCGCCGATGCGCCGGCTGAGCGCCTCGTCCAGCAGGGCGATCCTGGCGGCCCTGCCGGAGGCCTCCGCCAGCCGCTCGACCGTGGCCGTGGCCCAGCCTCCGAGCACCTCCTCCAGCGAGACCACCCGGTTGGTCAGCTCCCGCAGGGGCACCCCGAGCAGCCGCCTGGCCCCGAGCGGTGTGAGGTTGACCTGCACCCCCTCGGCGATCCCGACCGTGGTGGTGTCGACATAGGTGTCGTGCAGACCCCCGGCGAACGAGGCCAGCCGGCGGGACCCCTCGGGGCCGCTCAGCGCGAGCGGCGCGCCGAACCCGAAGATCATGACGACCCCGGCGAACGGAGGCTGCCGCCGGGGCATGGGATCGGCGTAACGCTCGGTGTAGGCCGACAGGTGCGTGACGTGGGGCCGCAGGAAGGCCCCCGGCTCACTCTCCGTGAAGGTCAGGCCCTCGGCCACCGTGGCATCGTGCACGCCCCGACCATAACCGCCGCCCCCGACAATCCGGCCGTCGCGGCCGTCGAGGGGGCGCCCCGGGCTCCCGGACGCGCCCGCTCCGACCGGTGCCCCCAAGCCCGCCCGAGCCGTGTCCTCCCGTGCCCTCAGGAGGTCAGCCCGGTGTGGTGGGCGAGGAAGGCGAGCTGGTCGGCGGCCAGCTCGACGGTCTTGCTCACCGCGCGGGCCCCGTGACCGGCCTCGGCCTCGTTGCGGAGCAGGATCGGCCGATCCGAGGCCTGGGCGTGCTGCAGGGCGGCGCACATCTTCCAGGCGTGCAGCGGGTGGACTCGGGTGTCGGACTGGAAGACGGTGAACAGCGTCGCCGGGTAGGACACGCCCTCCCGCACGTGGTGGTAGGGGGAGTAGGAGTGCAGCCAGGCGAACTCGTCGGGCTTCTCGGCGGAGCCGTACTCGACGTTCCACGTCGCGCCCAGGCCGAACAGCTCGTAGCGGATCATGTCGAGCAGCGGCGCCGAGCAGACCACCGCGGCGTACAGCTCGGGGCGCTGGGTCAGGGCCGCGCCGACCAGCAGGCCGCCGTTCGAACCACCGGAGATGGCCAGCTGCGAGGACGTGGTCACACCGGTGGCGATCAGGTGCTCGGCCGCCGCGTGCAGGTCGTCGAAGACGTTCTGCTTGTTGGAGAGCATCCCGGCCCTGTGCCACTCCTCGCCCTGCTCGCCGCCGCCGCGCAGCTGGGCGATGGCGTACGTGCCGCCCGCCTCGACCCAGCTCAGGATGGACGCCGAGTATCCGGGGGTCATCGAGATGCCGAAGCCGCCGTAGCCGTACAGGATGGTGGGGCGCGGGCCCTCGGCGCCGGGAGGGGAGATCACCAGCATGTGGACCTCGCTACCGTCGGCCGAGCGGTAGGTGACCTGCTCGGTGTTGACGGCGGGCACCTCGACGGCGCCGGGGGAGGCCGCCCAGAGCGTCGTCTCGCCGGTGCGGGCGTCGTAGCGCTGGATGCTCGGCGGCGTGGTGTTGTCGGTGTAGCCGAACCAGGCCTCGTGGCCGCCCTCGGGGCGCTCGCTGATGCCGCCGATGGTGCCCAGCCCCGGGGTCGGCACCTCGCCGACGCGCTCGCCGGTGACCAGGTCGTGGATCGAGATCTCGCTGATCGCGTGGCGGGTCCAGCCGACGAGCATGACCGGCCGGTCGAGGTCGTCGAGAATCGCGAAGTCCGTCAGCACGGCCTCGGGGTCCTGCGGGATCAGGTCGCGCCAGGTCTCGAACCGCGGGTCGGACGGGTCGGTCACGCAGACGCGGGCGCGCGGGGCCTCCCGGTCGGTGAAGACGTACAGGCGGCCGTCGCGGCCGAAGTGCAGGGCGCTCTGGGCGTCGACGCCCTCCTGGACGACGACCAGGTCGGGCGAGGCGAGGGAGGACGCCCGCAGGTCGGCCACCCACAGGTCGTTGCGCGGCGCCGTGCCCCTGGAGGCGGAGATCTGCAGCCAGCGGCCGTCGAAGGAGACCGCCACGCCGTAGTAGTTGGTCTTCTCCAGGCCCTCACCGAAGATCAGGACGTCCTCCTCGGTGGAGGTGCCGACCCTGTGCAGGTAGACCCGGCGGTGGAACTGCTCCTCACCCTCGGGCACCTCGGTGGCGGGCAGCCTGCGCACGTAGTAGAAGGACTCGCCGCCCGGCAGCCACGCCACGGGGGAGTAGCGGCAGCGGTCGATCGGCCCCTCGATCCGGTCGCCGTACGCGACGTCCATCAGGTAAAGGCTCGACTCCTCGTCACCGCCCACCGAGACCTGGTAGGCGAGCAGGCGGCCCTCCTTGTCGGGTTGCCAGGAGTCGAGGGTGGTCAGCCCGGTCGGGTCGAGCGCCATCGGGTCGAGCAGCGCCCGCTCGGTGCCGTCGGGATCCACGGTGTAGAGCACGGCGTGCTCCTGCCCGGGGGTGCGCCGCATGAAGAACCGCCGGTCCCCGCGCCACGTCGGCGCGCCGATCGACCCCGACCCGAGCAGCTCCGCGATCCGGGCCTTGAAGCCCTCGCGCGGGGGAAGGGCGTCCAGCTCGGTCTCCAGCAGTCTCTCCTGCCCCACCAGCCAGTCCTTCGTCGCCGGATCGTTCGGGTCCTCAAGCCACCGGTAGGGGTCGGAAACAGGCACACCGTGGAGCTCGTCGACGAGCTCAAGACGGCTGGCTGGAGGGTATGGCTGTCGCGTCATGGCTGGAACCCTACGACCTCGGGGCCGGGAGACGGCGCCATTGCGCGGGCGGCGTATCTGATCTGCGGCAGGAGGAGTTAAGAACTGGTAATGCGGGCATAAAACGTATCAGGTGTCTCTCCAGTCATTTATGGGTGGCGAGAACTACGTTGCAGCAGCCAAACTTGGTGAAGGACGGTGCCGTGGTGAGCATCCGCTGGGCCGTCCGGCGGAGGTCCTCGTGACGGAAGCGCCCGGGCCCCAGGAGGGGCCGCCAGCCGGGGCACGCAGTGGCGTGCCCCCTCAATTGACGCGTCGCGCGGCGGGAGAGGCCCGCTGATGCGCCAGGTCCTGCTCTTGAACGCCACCTACGAGCCCCTGACCACGCTCTCCCTGCACCGGGCCGTCGTGCTCGTGCTGAGGGAGAAGGCGGACGTCGTGCACCGTGACGGGCGGGGCGCCGTGTTCCGCTCGGCGAGCCGCACGCTCGACGTTCCCTCGGTGATCAGGCTTCGAAGATATGTTCGGATCCCCTATCGGTCGCGGATCCCGCTGACCCGAACCGCGCTGATGCGCCGGGACGACTACCGGTGCGCCTACTGCGGCCAGCGGGCCGAGACCATCGACCACGTCATCCCGCGCTCGCGAGGCGGCCCCCACACCTGGGAGAACTGCGTCGCGTCCTGCACGACGTGCAACCACCGCAAGGCCGACCGCATGCTGGAGGAACTGGGATGGACGCTCAACGTCGCCCCGGTGGTGCCACGCGGCGTCCACTGGCGGTTGATCGGCGCGCACATCGTCGGCGATCCCCAGTGGGCGCCCTATCTCGCGGAGAGCGCGGCCTGAGGGCAGGGGTCCGATGACGGGGCCGCCGCGGCCACCCTACGGAGCCCGGCCGCGGCGGCCACGCCATGGCCGGGCGTCGGCTCATGTTCAGTCGGCCTGTGTTCAGTCGGCCTGTGTTCAGCCGGCCTGTGTTCAGTCGGCCTGTGTTCAGCCGGTCCGTGTTCAGCCGGGCCGTGTCCGCTGGCACAGAAGATCCCCGATCGGCACAATCACCTCATGACATGGATCTTCACCTCCGATGTCGAGGCGTACACGCGCGTGGTGGAGCCGTGGCTGCTGCGGGATCCGGTGCGCAACACCGTTCCCCTCACGGTCCTGCGTGCCATCCGCAGCGGCCTGTGGGGCGACGACGCGCTGCTGGGGCGGCTGGAGCGCGAGGGCCAGGTCGTGGCGGCGGCCGTCCAGACGCCTCCCCACGCCCTCCTGCTCCCCGCGATCCCCGCCGACGTCGTGCCGGACCTCGCCACCCGGCTGATCGAGGCCGAGAGGGCGATCTCCGGGGTGAGCGGGCCGCTCCCGCTGGCCGAGGCGTTCGCCGCCTCGTGGTGGCGGCCCGAGGCCGGGCGCCGCGCCGAGCGCCTCTACCGGCTCGACGCGCTCGTCTCCCCAGTTTCCCACGCGGACGGGGCCTCCCGCGTCGCCGTCGCCGCCGATCTCGACCTCCTGGTCCGGTGGGGCGAGGAGTTCCAGGCCGAGGCCGAGGGCGTCGCCCACGTCGACCTGACCGCGCTGGTGGCCAGCCGGATCGCCAGGCGGGAGCTGGTCGTGTGGGAGGCGGGCGGGCGACCCGTCGCGTTCGCCGGGGCCTCCGTACCCCTCGGCGGGATGTCGCGGGTCGGCCCGGTCTACACGCCCCCGGAGTTTCGCGGGAAGGGCTACGGCACCGCGATCTCCAGCGCGGTGAGCGCCAAGGTCCGGGCCGAGGGCGCCGCCGAGGTGCTGCTCTTCACCGATCTGTCCAATTCCACGTCCAACTCGATCTATCAGGCGATCGGCTATCGGCCGGTGAGCGACTACGCCTCCATCACCTTCACGTGAGCGATCCGGGCAACCTGGGTAACCTTGGTGCCATGCCCCGATACGACTTCCGCTGCCGCGCCTGCGGGTCCACCTTCGAGATCTCCCGCCCGATGGCCCGCTCCGGCGAGCCCGCCCTCTGCCCCGACGGCCACGACGACACCGTCAAGCTGCTCTCCACGGTCGCCGTGACCGGCGGTTCGGCGGGCTCCTCCGCCGCGCCCCGGCCCTCCGGTGGTGGCGGCGGCGGGTGTTGCGGCGGAGGCTGCTGCGGTTAGGCACCGCCATCGGCCGAGCCCCCGCCGGGCTCCCTACCGGCCACCGGGGTCTGCCACCCGGATCGATCGGCGCCGGGTGGCAGATCGGATGAGTCCGGCCGGCGCGCGCCTGCCCGGCGGTCGGCCGCGCGCCCGGCCGTCGTGCGACCGCCTATGCGGCGCGCTTGCCCTGGAAGGGCAGGAACGCCTCGGCCCGGTGCGGTCGGGCCGGCACGAAGGTGGGCTCGGTGGCGATGATCCGGTCGAACCTGAACGCCCGGATCGCGCCGCGCAGGCGGCACATCCCGACGAGATACCAGTATTCGCGGTGGACCATGCAGGTCACCGGGTCGACGTCGCGGACGGTGACCCGCCCCGAGACGTCCTGGTAGTGAAGGCGGATGACGAGGTTCGAGGTGATGGCGTTGGCGATCGTCCGGGCTCGGTCGGCGGTCGGGGCGGACATCGGCTCGGTGAGGGTCGCCAGGGTGGTGGCGACGATGTCGTCGTCGAGCTCCATCTGCTCGAAGGCGTGGCGCAGGCCGCTGCGGGCGGCGTTGGCCTGCGGACCCGACCCCAGATGCGCCATCGACAGGGCGAGGGCGGCGATCTCGGCGGTCGTCAGCGGGGCGGTGAGCTTCATGACATCAGCCATACCCTGATAATACGTCTGAGTACCGACATTTTTTCGAACTTCCTGTCGGGTAAGGCATCTCTGCCCGACAGGAAGCCCAGGTCAGCGTGACAGCTGCGACAGGTCGCGCGAGGCGCCGGTGGAGGCCGAGGTCGTGAGCGCGGCGTACGCCTGGAGCGCGGCGCTCACCTGGCGCTGGCGGTCGCGCGGCCGGTAGCCGCCCAGGTCGGCCAGGAGCCTCTCGCGGCGGGCCGCCAGCTCCTCCTCGGTGACCTTCAGCTCGATCGAACGGCCGGGGATGTCGATCGCGACGAGGTCGCCGTCCTCGACGAGGGCGATGGTGCCGCCCTCGGCCGCCTCGGGGGAGGCGTGGCCGATGGACAGCCCGCTCGTGCCGCCGGAGAAGCGGCCGTCGGTGACCAGCGCGCAGTCCTTGCCCAGCCCCTTGCCCTTGAGGAACGAGGTGGGGTAGAGCATCTCCTGCATGCCTGGCCCGCCCTTCGGTCCCTCGTAGCGGATCACCACGACGTCACCGGCCTTGACCCTGTTGTTGAGGATGCCCTCGACCGCGTCATCCTGCGACTCGAAGACCACGGCCGGGCCCTCGAACCTCCAGATCGACTCGTCGACCCCGGCGGTCTTGACGATGCAGCCCTCGGTGGCGATGTTGCCGTACAGGACGGCTAGGCCGCCGTCGCGGGTGTAGGCGTGCTCGGAGTCGCGGACGCAGCCCTCGGAGCGGTCGAGGTCCAGCTCCTCCCATCGGGCGCCCTGGGAGAAGGGCTTGATGGTGCGGGCGTTGCCGGGGGCCGCGTGCCACAGCTCCAGCGCCTCGGGCAGCACCCGCGGCGACTGGGGGTCCCAGTCGTCGAGGTAGTCGCCCAGGGTGCCGCCGTTGACGGTGTACGCGTCGCGGTGGAGCAGGCCCGCCCGGTCGAGCTCGCCCAGGATCGCGGGAATGCCGCCCGCGCGGTGGACGTCCTCGACGTGGTACTTCGCCGTGGCGGGGGCGACCTTGCACAGGCAGGGCACCCGCAGCGAGATCTCGTTGATCTCCTTCAGCCCGAAGTCGACCTGGGCCTCGCGGGCCGCGGCCAGGATGTGCAGGATCGTGTTGGTCGAGCCGCCCATCGCCACGTCCAGCGCCATGGCGTTTTCGAACGCGTCCTTGGTCGCGATGGCGCGCGGCAGGACCGTCTCGTCGTCCTGCTCGTAGTGGCGGCGGGTGATCTCCACCAGCTGGCGCCCGGCGTCCTCGAACAGCTTCCTGCGCGCCTTGTGGGTGGCCAGGATCGTGCCGTTGCCGGGGAGCGCGAGGCCGATGGCCTCGGCGAGGCAGTTCATCGAGTTGGCGGTGAACATCCCGCTGCACGAACCGCAGGTCGGGCAGGCGTTCTCCTCCATCTCCAGCAGCTCGGCGTCGGAGACGGCGTCGTTGGCGGCGGCGATCATCGGATCGATCAGGTCGAGCTTGCCGTTGGGGGTCTTGCCCGCCTCCATCGGCCCGCCGGAGACGAAGACCGTGGGGATGTTGAGCCTGAAGGCGGCGAGCAGCATGCCCGGGGTGATCTTGTCGCAGTTGGAGATGCAGATCAGCGCGTCGGCGCAGTGCGCGTTGACCATGTACTCGACCGCGTCCGCGATCAGCTCGCGGCTGGGCAGCGAGTAGAGCATGCCGCCGTGGCCCATCGCGATGCCGTCGTCGACCGCGATCGTGTTGAACTCGCGCGGGATCGCGCCCGCCTCGCGGATCGCGCCGGCGACGACGTCGCCGACCTCGCGGAGGTGGACGTGCCCGGGGACGAACTGGGTGAAGCTGTTGGCCACGGCGATGATCGGTTTCCCGAAGTCCTCGCCGGCTACGCCCGTCGCCCGGAGCAGGGCCCGGGCCCCGGCCATATTCCTGCCGTGAGTGACCGTACGAGACCTGAGGGCGGGCATGAGGCTTCTCCCATCATCGAAACCGTGTCTACAAATGGTACGGCTACCGCCCGGTGCGTGAGACGCCTGTCCATGCCGCGAGACGTCCGGTCCGTGACCAGATGTTTCGTGAACACCGTCGCGAGCGTGACCGACGTACGAGACGAGACGAGACGAGACGGCTAGGCGGGGGCGGCGAGGCGCCGCGCTGGTCACCGGGACGGTTCCGGGACGCCGACGGGGCACGGGGTGGGCACCGGGGCGGCGGCCGGTGGGCCCGATACGGGCCCAGGGTGTCCCCCGACACTACCGAAGGTCCCCGCGCCCGGCGAACCCGGGGCGAGCGGCGCCCGCGAGGGAAGGTCCTCGATCACCCGCCGCGTGTCGCGACGTCCCACCGGGGGAGCCGGGCACCCGGCGTCGCCCCGGACCGCGACCGGCGCACAGCCCCGGACCACGACTCGCGCACACGGAACCGGACCGCGACCCGCGCACACGGCCCCGGCACCACGACCCGCGCACGCACGGCCCCGCACCACGACCCACACGCACGGCCCCGCACCACGACCGAGGCGCGTCGCCAGGCGGGCACCGGACCGCGACCGGTGCACGCGCGGGAGGGGAGACGGGAGTCGCCGGGCCGGGGCGCAGTGGCGGGGCGGACTCCCGTCGGTCCCGACGGGGGAGGCGCGGTCGTGCGAAAACGAGCTCCTGGGACAGCCGGAATCAGTTCTCCGGGTAGCGTGCGGGCAGAACCTGCTCGGCGGCCTCGAAGATCCTGTCGATCTCGGCGTCGGTGAGTGAGCGTTCCCGCTTGGTGATCCATTTACGGACACGACTGCCGTCGAATACGTCGACCTCGCGGACGTTGAGGACCTTCCAGGGAATGGCCGGGCCGTAGATCGCCAGGGACGGCACGATCGTGACCTCGCGGCCCAGCTCGGCGCCGATCAGCTCTCCGGCCTGGGAGGCCTCCCAGCGGGCCTCGTCGAGGCGGGGCTTCTGGTTGAACGGGCCGTGGAACAGCTTGCGGTGCGACTGGACGCGGACCGGCAGGCGCTTGTCCCACTTCTCGGAGTCGACCGCGTAGACGCCGGTGGGGCCCACGACCAGATGGTCGATCTGGGCCTCGCTACCGGGGATCGCGCGGGCGTGCAGGGTGCGATACCCCCCGCGCTCCAGCCGTTTCAGCTGCATCTCCGTGCGCCGCTCCGCGACCGAGGCGCGTCGCCAGGCGGGCACCGAGGAGTTGGAGCGGGCGCGAAGCACCGTGTCGACGATCGCGGCCACCACGGCGGCGGTGAAGCCCAGCGGCCAGCTGGCCAGCAGGACGCCCGCGAGCACGCCGACGCCGACCGAGATGATCACTCGTCGGCGCAGGTGGCGGTACTTCGGGTGATCGAGGAGACTGCGCAGCGAGGCGCGCTCGACAGGTGCGTACGTAGACGCTGGCGCGGCGGGTCGAGACGTCGGCCGGTCCTCGGCCTGTCGGTCACTGACCCAAATCGGTGACGTAGTGTTACCGTCTTCTGGTACCTGACCGGAATCCACGTAACTCACGGTAGCTGACGTCCTTGGGGGTGCCTAGTATTGCGTATCTCATACTTTTGTGACCGCCGTCACCCGCTTGGCACTGCTATGAACCGGGTACCTTAGGGGCTTTTCGCTCTGGATAACCGGGTGCTCTGCGCCTACTGTGCGGGGCGTGACCCACATTCACGATCTTAACGCCCTGGAGCAGGCGGCAGCCGTGCGGCGCAGGGAGATCTCGCCCGTCGAGATCACCGAACACTACCTCGACCGGATCGCACGCCTGGACTCCCAGGTCGGCGCTTACGTGACGGTTACCCCCGGACTCGCCCTGGAGCAGGCCCACAAGGTCGAGGCCCGGGTGCTCGCGGGGGAGGACTTCTCACCCCTGGCCGGGGTGCCCATCCCGATCAAGGACCTCAACCTCGTCAAGGACGTGCCGATCCGCTTCGGCTCGGCCACCTACGAGGACTTCGTCGCACCTGTGAACGACAGCCTGGTCGAGCGGCTCAGGGCGGCCGGGACGATCATGCTGGGCAAGACCGCGACCCCCGAGTTCGGGCTGCCGTGCTACACCGAGACCTCCGTCTCCCCGCCCAGCCGTACCCCGTGGGACCTCTCCCGGTCGGCGGGAGGGTCCAGCGGCGGCGCGGCGGCGGCGGTCGCCGCGGGCCTGGCCCCCGCCGCGCAGGGCAGCGACGGCGCCGGGTCGATCCGCATCCCCGCCTCGGTCTGCGGGCTGTTCGGCCTCAAGCCCTCCCGGGGCAGGATCAGCTTCGCGCCGGTCATCCCCGACCTGGCGGGCCTGTCGGCCAACGGCCCGATCACCAGGACCGTCGCCGACGCCGCCGCGCTGCTCGACGTGATGGCCCACCACAACCCCGGCGACCTCTACCACGCGCCGCCGCCCGAACTCGGCTCCTTCGGGGCGTACGCGGGCCGCGACCCCGGGCGCCTGCGGATCGCCCGCTACGCCGAGCCGCTGGTCCCCGGCGCCGTGGTGGACCCCGAGGTGCTCGCCGCCTACGAGCACGCCTCGGCGGAGCTGGCGGCGCTCGGGCACGAGGTGATCGACATCGACCCGCCGTTCGGGCCCGAGATGGTGCCGCGGTTCGTGACGCTCTGGTACGCGTTCTCCTGCATGCACCCGGTCGACCTGACCAAGCAGGACAGGCTCAGGCCGCTGACCGCCTGGCTGCGCGAGCGCGGCTTCGCCACGCCCGCCCCCGACTTCCTGCAGGCCCAGTCGGCGCTGCAGTTCGCCACCCGGCTGGGCCTGCGGGCGACCGACCCGTACGACGCGGTGCTCACCCCGACCGTGACGCAGCCGCCCCGGCCCGTGGGCTGGTTCGAGGACGTCGACGACCCCGAGGAGACCTTCGAGCGGATGAAGCGGTTCGCCGCCTTCCCCGCCGTCTACAACGTCAGCGGCCAGCCCGCGGTCAACCTCCCGCTGTACTGGAGCGCCGAGGGTCTCCCGATCGGCGTGATGCTGGCCGGGAGGTTCGGCGACGAGGGCACCCTGATCTCGGTGTCGTCGCAGATCGAGGCCGCCCGAGGGGGTTTCTGGGGCGAGCGCAGGCCCGCCGTCTGGTAGCTCTCGACGGGTGGTCGGCGCCGGGTTACTTTTGAGATGTGGACAGTGCGATCGAGGTCTTCGGCTTTCTCGTCGGAGTCTCCGGCTGCCTGTTCCTGCTCATCGTCCTGCTCGTGACGATGCCCGGCAGGATGCGCGACAGGGCCGCGAGGAGCACCTCGGCGGGCGCTGTCTGGCTGGGCGGACCGTTCGGCAGCGAGCGGGGGATCACCGACTCGGTCCTCGTGCTGACCGAGCGGCGCCCGGCCCGGCCTCCGGCGCCGGAGGTCGACTGGGTCTCGCTCGCGGAGACCTCCGAGCCCGGACGGCACACCGGAGGGGCGTCGGCGGCCTGGTGACCCGGCCGACCGGCGAATCGCCGACCTATCGCTGAACCGGTGAAGGTGAGGTGACGGAGATGCTCACCCTGACCTCGACGCAGGGGGACGATGTCCGCGAGGCCCTGCGCACCGCGGAACGACGTACGGGGCTGCGCTTCGCCGCCTATCTCGGGCCGGCGATCGGGCCGCGCCGTCACTTCTCCGAGCGGCTGCACGCCGCGCTGGGCGCCGACGCGGACAGGGCCGTGCTCGTCTTCGTGGACCAGCGGGGCAGGGCCCTGGAGATCGTCACGGGCCCCCTGGCCAGGCGGTGGCTGCCCGACGCCGAGTGCCGCGTGGCGGCGACGTCGATGGCCGCGGTGCTCGGTCTGGGCGACCTGGTGGGCGGGCTGGTCACCGGTGTCCTGCTGCTCGCGGACCAGGCGTCGCGGCGCCGGTGATCTCGCGACCGGGTCCCGTGATCCGGTCCCGGCCGGGTGGAAGTGATCTCGCGGGCGGTCCGTCCGGGCGGAACGAGGATGGTTTTCCCGGATAATCGGCTCGTGCTGAGGATCATGTGGGACGTGCTGACGGGTCGTTCTCGCAGGAGGTCCGCGGCGGATCGGGAGCCCGGCAGGATCCTCGACTACGTCCAGGCGACGCTCGCCGACGCCCGCCGCAAGGTCCGCGGGGAGGACGAGACGGCGGCCATCCTGCTGTTCGCGACGGGTGCCGCCGCCGGTGCCGTCGTCGTCGGGCTGCTGAACGGCCACTGGAGGCCCGGCGAGCTGTCCAGCAAGGTCGAGTGGCTCTGGTGGACGAGCCTGTTCTTCTGGCTGCTGGGAATCCTCATGCTCGCCGGCGCCCTCTATCGCCGCACCGCCGGGCTCGCGGGCAAAGCCCTGGAGCGGCGCCGCTTCTATCCCGGCGGGTTCGCCGGCGACACGCCGCCGCCGGCGCCGGACCCCCGGCTGGGATACGGGGTGGGGCCGGGCGCGCACGGCCGCGACGCCGAGGCCAGGGTCGACCTGATCGTCCTGGAGATCAGGAGGCTCAACGCCGTCGGGGACGCCAAGCACCGCTACATCCGCCGGAGCGTCCTGCTCATGATGGTCTCCATCACCTGCTGCGCGCTCTCGGTGCTCATCGACAACTGGCTCTGAGTGGGCGTTTGACATCGATTTACGATGGGTATTTTGATGTGCTTTGTCGTATTCATCACCAACCTGCACGGCCTGAAATGCCTGGAAGCTTCCCATCAATTGGGAGCTTCCACCCCATCGCCAAACCAGACGGAATCCAGTGCCAAGAACTGGATCAAACGGGCACGCAGGTCGGCACCCGGAAGGCCGCGAAGGCACATGTAAGGTGCAAATCAACCCGAAGGCCGTCGGACGCAAGAGCGACTTATGGCCACAATCCATACCTAAACGCCCTCTGAGGGCCCGCCCGATCAGGGCTGGAGAAGCTTCACCAGGTAGGTGCTGATGTCCGCCAGCAGCGTCGAGGGCTTCACCGGGGCGCCTGCGACGGCGGAGAACAGGGCGGGCAACCCCGGCAGCGGGAAGCCGTCGTCTTCGGACGCCTCTCCGCCCACGCCGTTCTTGGCCAGGACGGTCCGGCTGCGCTCCCAGGCCTCGGTGACCTCCTCGGGGGAGGGCACCCCGAACCCGTGGCCCACCGGGGCCGCGTGGCGCAACCGCACCAGCGGGGTCTCGGCGAAGGCCAGGGCCACCCGGGAACGCAGCGCGAGGTCGTCGCGGCGGCCCGGCTCCACCCAGTCCATCGCGGTGCAGGGGTTGCGGCAGTCGGCCACGCAGGTGGCCAGCGCCCCGGCCACCTGGCTGTGCTGGCGGTCGAAGTAGGCGCGCCACCCCTCGGCCGGCTCACCGGCCACGCGCAGGGTCCGGTTGACGGCCGACTGCTCGGCCCTCGTGTGGTCGCAGTCGCGGTCGCCGATCACCCCGAACCTGCTGCCCGGCGCGGTGAGCCCCTCCGGCCAGCGCACCGGGTCTCCGGCGCTGCCGAGCACCGGCTCGAAGGCGAGCAGCGGGAGATACTCGCTGGCGATGTGGACGGCGGCGACCATCGGGCTCAGCTCGCGGCGGTGCCACCTGACCGCGATGACCTCCAGCAGCAGCCCGTACGCGGGCCGCAGCGACTCCAGCGCGCCGCGCGGCTGCTCGCGGGGCGTCTGCGGCATCGTGCAGGCCCGCGCCCGCCGCCTCAGGTCGCTCGGCACGGCCCGTGCCTCGGCGGCGAAGTCCTCGGCGTCGAGCGAGAGCAGCCGCTGGCCGAACTCGCACGCCGCCTCGATGTTGCCCGCGTCCTTCACGACGCCGGAGGCGAGGGCTCCGACGTCACCGAACGCGTATCTCCGGGCCAGGGAGATGAGCAGGTCACGCGCCGATTCCACGTGATTACCCTCTCATGACCCATGAGCGACAGGACCGGTGTCTCCATAAAGCGAGACGCGGGGTGCTTCCCGCGTTTGATGACTATTTCTATCAGTGTTTCCCAGGAACCACTCAAGGCCTCACCACGGGTGGCCCGGGCGGCGGAACGCCCCTCGCCGTGACGGCGAGGGGCGTCCGCGTGGTGCGTCTCCCGGCCTCCCGGTGACCGGGCCCGGCCGGGTGGCCGGGCCAGGTCGCGGGGCGGGAACCGGTCTCGCGACCTGGCCGGGCACCGTGACCGGACCCGCGACCGGTTCAGGCCGCCGAGGCGTCCTTGGCCTGGGCGCGCAGGGCGCGGCCGATGCTGTCGGCCCCTTCGAGCAGCAGGCGCTTGAGGGCGTGCGGCGGCTGGGTGGACGAGATGAGGTCCTGGGTCCTGGCGACCGTCTCGGGGGAGATGTTCAGCGCCGGGTAGCAGCCGTTCGCGAAGTTCTGGGCGCTGTCGGAGCTCCAGGACGCCCAGATCCTGCCGATCTCCTCGAAGTACTTCGCCCCGTAGGGCTCCAGCAGGTCCGGGTGGCGCGGGTCCATGAAGCCGGCGATCGTCGAGCGGAGCACCGCGCCGCTCAGCTTGCCCTCGGTGATCGCGGCCCAGGCGTTCGCCTTGCCCTGGGCGGTCGGGATCCCGGCGCGGCAGAGCGCGGCGGAGCGCTCGCCCGTCGCGGTGGCGTCGCGCAGCAGCTCCTGGGCGATGTCCTCCTCGCCGAGCAGGCCGCCGGAGACCAGGGCGCCGGTCAGCGTCCAGCGCAGGTCGGCGTCGACGGTGAGGCCGTCGAGCACCGTCTCGCCGTCCAGCAGCCCCTTCAGGAACGCCAGGTCCTCGGTGGAGGTGGCCACGGCCGACAGCGCGTTCAGGTAGGCGAGCTGGTGGTCGGAGCCGGGCGCGGCCGCGGCGGCCAGGCCGCGCAGCGAGGAGGCCAGCCGGGCCAGGCCCTCGGCGCGCCGGGCGGGGGCGCCGTACTGCTGGACGGCCAGGCGGACCTGGCGGAGCACGGTCTGGGCGACCGTGATGTCCGTGACCGACTCGATGTTGGAGATGACCAGGGTGAGGTAGTCGCGGGTGGTCATCTCGGCGTCGCGGGTCATGTCCCAGGCGGCCGACCAGCACAGCGCGCGGGGCAGGGACTCGGTGAACCTGCCGATGCCGCCCTCCGTCACGGTCCGCAGCGACCGCTCGTCGAGCCTGACCTTGGCGTACGTCAGGTCGTCGTCGTTGATCAGGACGAGGTCCGGCTGGACCTCGCCGACCAGCTCGGTCACGGCCGTGCGCGCGCCGACGACGTCCAGCTCGACCCGCTTGACGCGGGCCAGCTCGCCGTCCCGCGTGGAGTACAGGCCGATGGCGACGCGGTGCGAGCGCAGCGTCGGGTAGTCGGCGGGGGCCTCCTGGAGTACGTCGAACTCCAGGAAACGGCCCTCGGAGTCGACGGTGAACGACGGGCGCAGCGTGTTGACCCAGGAGGTCTCCAGCCACTCCTTCGACCAGGAGGACAGGTCGCGCCCCGAGGTGCGCTCCAGCGCGCCCAGCAGGTCCGCGAGCGTGGTGTTGCCCCAGGCGTGCTCGTTGAAGTAGTCGCGGACCCCGGCCAGGAAGTTGTCCAGGCCCACGTAGGCGACGAGCTGCTTGAGGACCGAGGCGCCCTTGGCGTACGTGATCCCGTCGAAGTTGACCTCGACCGCCTGCATGTCGACGATGTCGGCGGCGATCGGGTGGGTCGAGGGCAGCTGGTCCTGGCGGTAGGCCCAGGCCTTCTCGACGTTGGCGAAGGTCGTCCACGCGCCCTGGCCCCAGCGGGTGGCCTCGGCCTGGCAGAGCACCGAGGCGTAGGTGGCGAACGACTCGTTCAGCCACAGGTCGTCCCACCAGCGCATGGTGACCAGGTCGCCGAACCACATGTGCGCCATCTCGTGCAGGATCGTCTCGGCGCGGCGCTCGATCACCGCGTCGGTGACGCGCGAGCGGAAGACGTAGTCCTCCAGGAAGGTCACGCAGCCCGCGTTCTCCATCGCCCCGGCGTTGAACTCGGGGACGAAGAGCTGGTCGTACTTCCCGAACGGGTAGCGGAGGCCGAAGATCCTGTGGAAGAAGTCGAAGCCCTGCCTGGTCACCTCGAAGAGGTTGTCCGCGTCGAGGTGCTCGGCGAGAGAGGCCCGGCAGTACAGGCCCAGCGGGATGCCGTCGTGCTCGGAGGTCACCTTGTGGTACGGCCCCGCGCACAGCGCGGTGATGTAGGTCGACATCACCGGGGAGGGCGGGAAGTGCCAGCGCTTGGCCGCCTGGAGCGCGCCGTGCCTGCCGCGGTGCTCCGGCAGCTCCTCGGCCGCGTCGGGCGCCGCGTTGGAGATGACCTCCCAGTGGGACGGCGCGAGCACGGTCAGCTCGAATGCCGCCTTGAGGTCGGGCTGGTCGAAGCACGCGTACATCCGGTGCGCGTCGGCCGTCTCGAACTGGCTGTGCAGATAGACGCTCTTGTCGACCGGGTCGACGAAGCGGTGCAGGCCCTCACCGGTGCGGCTGTAGGAACAGTCGGCGTCCACGCGCAGCTCGTTGGTCTCGGCCAGGCCCGGCAGCGGCAGCCGCCCGGTCTCCGGGTCGTAGCCGTCCACGTCCAGCTCAACGCCGTTCAGAACTGCTTTGCGCACCTTGGCGCCGGCCAGATCGACGAACGTCCCCGCACCCGGGCGGGTGCTGGTGAAGCGGACCGTGGTGACGCTCTCGAAGCGCTCCTCACCCTCGGTCAGGTCGAGCTCCACCGCATAGGACTGCACGCTGAGCAGCCGTGCGCGCTCGCGCGCCTCGTCACGGGTCAGATTGCCTGCCACTACCGCTCCCTCTTCACAACTTCCCCCGCTCCATTGCTAAGGGGTGACTGAATCCTGCCATGTAAGGCCGCGGACCGCCGCTTCGCATCAGTCTGCGGGCTGATACCCAAGGCCGAGGATAAAGAGGCATGTCAAGGTAATAGTCCACCTGTGGAATAGGGAACTCCGCCATCCGGGTTGTCGCTACCGAAGAAGCCTCACGATCAGGAAGCCGGAAAAGATGACTGAGCGGACCCCTGTCGACCTCTGGTTCGATCCCTTCTGCCCGTTCGCGTGGATGACCTCTCGCTGGTTGCTGGAGGTCGAGAAGGTGCGGCCGATCGAGCCGCGCTGGCACATCATGAGCCTCAACGTGCTGAACGAGGACAAGGACGTCCCCGACACCTACCGCGAGATGATCGCCAGGGCCATCGGCCCGGTCCGGGTGGTCACCGCCGTGCAGGAGAAGTACGACTCCGAGACGGTCGGCCGCCTCTACACCGAGCTTGGCACCCGTTTTCACAACCAGCGCAAGATCAGGGAGCTCGACACGCTCCGCGAGACCGTCGAGGAGGCCCTGGAGGCCGCGGGGCTCGACCGCGCCTTCGCCGACGCGATGGACTCGACGGAGTTCGACGAGGCACTGCGCGCCTCGCACAACGACGGCATCGACCGGGTCGGCCAGGAGGTCGGCACCCCCGTGATCTCCGTCGACGGCGTCGCCTTCTTCGGCCCGGTCATCTCCCCGGCCCCCAAGGGCGAGGAGGCGGGCAAGCTCTGGGACGGTGTGCGCCTGGTGGCGGGCATCGACGGTTTCTTCGAGCTCAAGCGCTCCAGGACCCGAGAGCCGATCTTCGACTGATCCGTTCCGCCCGCCGTGCGCGACCGCGGCGGGCGGCGGCTCCGGCCGGGCTCGGCGCGCGACCCGCTGTGCTCCCGTACAAAGATCATTTTTGTATGGGAGTCGCGCCACGCTCGCCCTCGCGTAACAACGGCACGCACGCCAGGATGAGGGCATGCGTCACCTTTATCTGAACGGAGCCTGGCAGTCGTCCGCGTCGGGCGAGAGCATCGACGTGATCAATCCCGCGACCGAGGAGCTGATCGACAGGGTTCCCGCCGGGACGCCCGCCGACGTCGAGGCCGCCGTGGCCGCCGCCCGCGAGGCCTTCCCCTCCTGGTCCGCGACGGCCCCCGCCGAGCGGGGAAAAATTCTCGCCGCGGCCGCCGACCTGATACGAGAACGCTCCGACCAGATAGCCAGGATCATCGCCACGGACATGGGCGCCCCGTACGGCGTGGCGATGAGGGTGCACACGCTGATGCCCGCCGGGGTGCTGGCCTCGTACGCCCAGCTGGCCGAGACCTACGACTTCGAGGGCGGGCAGGTCGGCAACTCCCGCGTCTTCAGGGAGCCGGTCGGGGTGGTCGCCGCCATCACCCCCTGGAACTACCCCCTCCACCAGGTCGTCTGCAAGGTGGGCGCCGCGCTCGCCGCGGGCTGCACGGTTGTGCTGAAGCCCAGCGAGGTGGCGCCGCTGGCGGCCTTCGCGCTCGCCGGGATCCTCGACGAGGTCGGACTGCCCGCCGGGGTCTTCAACATGGTCAGCGGTCACGGCCCGGTGGTGGGCGAGGCCCTGGCCTCCCATCCCGGGGTGGACATGGTGTCGTTCACCGGCTCCACCCGGGCCGGGCGCCGGGTCGCCGTGCTCGCGGCCGAGACGATCAAGCGGGTGGCCCTGGAACTCGGCGGCAAGTCCGCCAGCCTGATCCTGCCGGACGCGGACCTGGGGACGGCGGTCAAGGCGACGGTGGCCAATGCCTTCATCAACTCCGGCCAGACCTGTTCGGCATGGACCCGCATGATCGTCCATCGCGACCAGTACGACGAGGCCGTCCGTCTCGCCGTCGAGGCCGCGGGCAGATACACCGTCGGCGACCCCTTCGACGAGGGGACCAGGCTCGGCCCGCTCGTGTCCGCGGCCCAGCGCGACCGGGTGGTCCGCTACATCAACCGGGGCCAGGAGGAGGGCGCCCGGCTGGTCGCCGGAGGCACCGACCGGCCCCTGGAGCGCGGCTTCTACGTCGCGCCCACGGTGTTCGCCGGGGTGGAGCCGGGGATGGTGATCGAGCAGGAGGAGATCTTCGGCCCGGTCCTCACGATCATCCCCTACCTCCGGGGCGAGGACGAGGCGGTCGCCATCGCCAACGGCACGCCGTACGGCCTGGCGGGCGCGGTGTGGGCGGGCGGCGAGCAACGGGCGGTCGCGGTCGCCCGGCGGCTGCGCACCGGCCAGGTGGCGGTCAACGGCGGCCAGTTCAACCCGCGGGCGCCCTTCGGCGGCTACAAGCAGTCGGGCCTCGGCCGCGAGCTGGGCGAGTTCGGGCTCGAGGAGTATCTGGAGATCAAAGCCGTCCAGCTCTGACGGCCGCCCGGCGGCCGCGAGGGGTCAGGGCGCCTGGAGCAGGACCTTCCTGGCGGCGTCCTTGGCCAGCCTGTCCACGTAGAGCCTGCCGTCGAGGTGGTCGGTCTCGTGCTGGAAGCAGCGCGCCAGCGTGCCGCGGGCCCTGATCCGGATCGGCCGCCCCAGCCGGTCCAGGCCGGTCACGGTGACCCCCGCGGCCCGGGGCGTCCTGGCGTAGATCGGGGTGCCGGTGCCGCGGTCGGGGACGGACAGGCAGCCCTCCTCGTCGAGGACCTCGGCGTCGTCGTCCACGGTCAGCTGCGGGTTGATCACATGACCCTTGCGGTTGCTGCAGTCGTAGACGAAGATCCGCTTCGACACGCCGATCTGCGGACCGGCCAGGCCGACGCCCCGCGCGGCGTACATCACCTCGAACATCTCGTCGATCATGCGCCGCAGGTCGCGGTCGAAGCCGGTGATCGGCTCGGCGGGCGTGCGCAGGACAGGGTCACCGACCACTCGGATGTCACGCATGTGGGGGCTCTCTCTTGTAAGGGTTACGTAAGCATTGCGGCTGTTACTCTAGCCGGGGGCCGGGTAGAGCCGCCCGCGCGTACCTGCGAAACTGGGCGGGTGCGCGTCTACATCGGTGCCGACCATGCCGGCTATGAGCTCAAGAACCGTGTCGTCTCCTGGCTGAAGGAGCACGGCCACGAGGTCACGGACTGCGGTCCTTTCGTCTACGACGAGGAGGACGACTACCCGCCGTTCGTGCTCCGCGCGGCCGAGGGCGTCGTGGAGGACCCGGGCAGCCTGGGCGTCGTCATCGGCGGCTCGGGCAACGGCGAGCAGATCGCGGCCAACAAGGTGCGCGGCGTCCGCGCCGCCCTGGCCTGGAGCGAGGAGACCGCCAGACTCGCCCGCGAGCACAACAACGCCAACGTCGTCAGCGTCGGCTCCCGGATGCACGAGCCCGAGGAGGCGATCCGGTTCGTCGAGGTCTTCCTCGGCACCACCTACTCCGGCGCCGAGCGGCACAACCGCAGGATCGCGCAGCTCACCTCGTACGAGACCATCGGCCAGCTCCCCTCGCTGCCGTAGCCCTCACCGGTGTCGCTCGCGGGGGGCGGGCTCCCCGCGTGACGGCTCCCGGCGCCCCCCGTTGCCCCCGTTGCGCGCGGGCTCCTTGCGGGGCGTCTCGTCGCGCAGGGGGCGGCGGTCCGCGGCCTCCTGCTGATCCCGCGACGGGCGTGAGACGTCTCGCGCCCGCATCGCGGTGATCGCGGTGATCTGCAAGCTCTGCAGTGCCATGCCAGCCACCATAACCCGCTCCGGCCCGCCCGAGAGGGTCCGGCCGGGCGGGTCCGATCGGTCCGAGCGGGTCTGAGCGGCTCCGGCCGGGACGGCTGTGGTCGTGGCCGCCGCCGGAAGATCGGAAGAGCCGCCTGAGGCGTCGTCAGAAGATCAGACCGGCCCAGGGGGCGGGGTCCCACGACATGGCGGTGGACAGCTCCCGCAGGGCCCCCGCACGCGTCTCCCGTACCACCCCCGCCGCCAGCAGCGCCGCCAGCGGCCGCCCGCCCAGGTAGGCGGCGCCCAGCACGGAGACGGGCAGGGTCAGGTCGGCGGGGTCGTCGGAGGGCGCGCAGCGGGCGCCCGAGGTGTCGGCCGTCAGCCGCCAGCGGCGCGCGTTCCACGGGCACAGGGCGTCCTCGACCTCGATCACCACGTCCACCGGCGCGCTGTAGCGGCGGGCGGGAAGGGCCCGCTCGACGTCCACGACGCGGACCCACAGGTCGTCCAGCCAGAGCGCGTGGAGCTTGCGCGGCTCGGCCAGCAGGTGGATCAGCGGGTCGTCCGAGGGCCGGCTCTGGGCGGCGACGTGCGAGACCAGGTCGCGGTCCAGGACGTGCCGCCAGAGCAGCGCGTAGGCGGCGGGATCGAGGCCGAACAGCTCCTTGAGCCGCAGCTCGCCGACGGGAAGGTCGTGGTCGTCGAAGGAGGCCTTGATCCGGAAGAGCGCGTAACCGCGCGGGCCGCCGTCGTCCTCGGCGATGACGGCGCGCAGCGGGCCGGCGCCGCCCTGGTCGGACTCGTGGTCGGTCAGCACCCCGTCCCAGCGTGCGGGCGTGCGGGCGTACAGTCCCGGACGCTCCTCGAACGCCGACTCGTAGATCTTCTCGAAGACGGACCTGGCGTTCGCGGGCCTGACGACGCGCAGCCGCAGGGCGGGATCGACCGGGGCGTGCCGGGTGAAGGCCGCGTCGGCCGTGGGGATCCGGAAGACCATGCAGTCCGCGGCCCTGCCGTAGCCGTAACGCCCGTAGATGGCCGCCTCGGAGGCGTAGAGGGCGGCGACCGCCTCGCCCCGCTCGTGCAGGTCGGAAAGCTGGCGGGTCATCAGCGAGGAGAGAACGCCCCGGCGGCGGTGCGAGGGCAGCACGCCGACCGCGGTGACGCCGCCGACCGGGATCGGGCCGCCGGGCACGTTCATGCTGAAGCTGTACACCGCGGTGGTGCCCACGAGCAGGTCGCCGTCGAACACGCCGAGCGAGCGGTCGAACTCGAGGTTGCGCCTGAAGATCTCCTGCCGGTGTTCCGGGACGGCGACGCCGAACGCCTCCTCGTCCACGGTGTTCCAAGCGGACCATTCGGCTTCGCTGATCGGGCGCAGGCTGAGAGTCATCTTCCAAACGGTAGTAGGGGACAAACAGTTCCGGCCATCTAATATCCCTGCTTAATGATCAAGGCGTTGGTCAAGTGGGCTGCCCAAAGGGGGGATAGCCAGATACAGTCGAGCGCATCATGAGTTCCCGTCCGGTGCCGCTGCTCCCTCCGGCGCTCCGCGCGTTCCTGGTCCGTGTCCCGCTTCTCGTCCCCATCGTGCGCTTCCTGCGGCGCGGCCCCCTGGCGCGCGACCGGAACCTGCTCATCACCCTGACCCTGCTGACCCTGCTGATCGGCGGGCTGGCCGCAAGGGTCTCCATGGAGTGGTTCTCCCCGGCGCTCATGATCCCGGTCACCCTTGTGGCCGGGCTCCAGCTCCGGCTGAACAGTCTCGTCAAGCTGCTGTGCGCGGTCGCGGTCTCCCTGATCTACGTGGCCGTGGTGCGGGGGGTGGGACACATCGGTCCCGGCCTGCTGGTCACCTTCGGCTTCACCGCGGTGCTGGCCGCGCTGATGGCCCGCACCCGCGGCAAGCTCGGCGTGCAGGGCCTGCGCGGCGACGCGATGCTGCTGGAGCTGCGCGACCGTCTCAAGAGCCAGAGCGACCTGCCCCCGCTGCCCAAGGAGTGGGGCTCCAAGGTCGTGCTCAAGCAGGCCGGGGGCTCCTCCTTCGGTGGAGACTTCCTGGTCTCCGTGCGCGAGGGCGACACGATGGAGCTCGCCCTGGTCGACGTGTCGGGCAAGGGCGTCGACGCGGGCACCCGGGCACTGCTGCTGTCGGGCGCCTTCGGCGGGCTGCTCGGCTCGGTCGCCGACTTCCTGCCCGCCTGCAACACCTACCTGCACCGCCAGCGCGAGGCCGAGGGCTTCGTCACGGCGGTCCACCTGCGGCTCAACCTCGTCACGGGCGAGTACGTCATCACCTCGGCCGGTCACCCCCCGGTGGTCAAGTTCGAGTCGGGCACCGGGACGTGGCGGGTCTCCCCGGCCAAGGGGGTCGTCCTCGGCGTCGTGCCCGACCTGCACTGCGAGGCCGACCAGGGGATGCTGCGCAGGGGCGACGCGCTCATGCTCTACACCGACGGCCTGATCGAGCAGCCGGGACGCGACATCGACGCGGGCCTCGACCGCCTGCTGGGAGAGGCCGAGCGCCTGGTGCCCTCGGGGTTCCGCGACGGCGCCCGCAACCTGGTCGCCTCCATGTCGGCGGGCCACAACGACGACTGCGCCCTCATCCTCATCTGGCGCCCCTGAACGGCGCGTCTCACCGTTTTCCCGAACGGCACGTCTCCCGGGGCCTTTGGGAGCCGAGGAGGGATCAGAGCCACCCGGAGTCGCCGGCGATGCGTACGGCGTCGAGACGGTTGCGCGCCTGGGTCTTGCACATGATCCGCGACAGGTGGTTGCGGACCGTTCCCACGGAGAGGAACAGCTGGTCGGCGATCTCGTTGGACCTGGCCCCCTGCGCGACCAGCCGGAGCACGTCGAGCTCCCTGCGGGTCAGGGGGTTGTCCGCCGACCTCAGGGCCGCCACCGCGAGCTCGGAGTCGACCGCGCGACGGCCGGCCGCCACCTGGCGGACGCCGTGGGCCAGTTGCTCGGAGCCGACCTCCAGGCTCATGAACCCGAGCGCGTGGACGGCGAAGGCCCGGCGGACCTGCCCCGGGCTGGGGTCGCGCGACAGCAGGAGGATCCGGCAGCCGGGGGCCTCCTCGTGCAGCCGGAGGGCGACGGTGAAACCGCTGACGTCCGGCAGGTCGAGATCGATGACCGCCGTCTCCGGCTCGTGCCGCAGGACGGCGGGAAGCACGTCCTGTCCGGCGGCCACGCCGGCCACCACCTTCATGTCGTTCTCGTTCTCCAGCGTCGCCACCAGGCCGCGCCGGACCAGGGGAAGATGCTCGGCAACCAGGATCCCGATCAAAACGCTCCTCTCTCCCGCCTCACCTTCATCACAGGGTGTTCGTGTGATCGCTGAATGTCAACGGAGTGCGTCCGATCGGTGAAGAGAGCGCAAACGGCCCGATCGGTAGAGCGGCCGGGAACGCCGCCTTCCGCGGCGGCGTGGGGGCCGGATACTTGGGCTAACCTCTTATGGGGCA
Source organism: Streptosporangium sp. G11 (assembly GCF_051192615.1). NCBI lineage: Bacteria > Bacillati > Actinomycetota > Actinomycetes > Streptosporangiales > Streptosporangiaceae > Streptosporangium > Streptosporangium sp. G11. Next base: position 7,870 of record NZ_JBPJUQ010000001.1, on the reverse strand, counting down.
TTGTCGGTGAAACCGCGATGGGGGTATGAACCTGTGAGCTGGCTCTCCGTGGTCGGGGTCATCGTCTTCCTTGTGGGGCTGATGGTGTCGATCGGGCTGCACGAGATCGGCCACCTGGTGCCGGCCAAGCTGTTCGGTGTCAAGGTCACGCAGTACATGGTGGGGTTCGGCCCGACGATGTGGTCGCGCCGCAAGGGCGACACCGAGTACGGCATCAAGTGGCTCCCGCTCGGCGGTTACATCCGCATGATCGGCATGCTGCCGCCCCGGCCCACCGACGCCCCCGGCAAGGTGCGCTCGGTCTCCACGGGCCCCTGGCAGGGCCTGATCGAGAACGCCCGCGACGTGGCCCTCGAGGACGTGCGGCCGGGCGACGAGGACCGGGTCTTCTATCGCAAGCCCTGGTGGCAGAAGGTCATCATCATGTCCGGCGGCCCGGCGATGAACTTCGTGCTGGCGTTCGTCCTGTTCGGCGTCGTGCTCATGGGGTTCGGCATCCCCACGCAGAAGACCGAGATCGCCTCGATCCCGCAGTGCGTGAAGACCGCCGCCGACTACGCCAAGAACCCCGAGTGCACCGCGGCCGACAGGCCCAGCCCGGCCAGCGTGGCGGGGCTGAGGCCGGGAGACGTCATCGTGTCCGTGGCGGGCAGGCCCGCCGCGAGCTGGGACGCCGCGACGCGGGCCATCCGCGACCACGGCGCGGGTCCGATCGCGATCGGCATCAGGCGGGCCGGTCAGGATCTGACCGTCAACGCCGCCCTCATCGCCCAGGACCGCGAGTCGCTGGACGAGCCCGGCAAGATCGAAAAGGGTGTCGGATACCTCGGGGTCAGCCCGAAGATCGTCATCGAGCAGCAGAGCTTCGGCGCGGTGGCAGCGCACATGGGGGATCTCACCTCGGCCACCGCCGCCTCGCTGCTCAGGTTCCCCGAGAAGATGGTGGGCGTCTGGCACGCCGCCTTCTCCGGTGACGAGCGCGACAGGAACGGGCCGATCGGTGTCATCGGCGTCAGCCGCATCGGCGGTGAGATCGCCGCCGCCTCGATCCCGCTGGAAAACAAGATCGTCGTCTTCATCAACCTGCTGGCGGGCTTCAACCTGGCGATCGGCCTGTTCAACCTGATCCCGCTGCTTCCCCTGGACGGCGGCCACATCGCGGGCGGCCTGTGGGAGGGCCTCAAGCGCGGCTTCGCCCGCGTCGCCCGCCGCCCCACGCCCGGCCACGTCGACATCGCCAAGGCGCTTCCCCTCACCTACGCGATCGCCTTCCTGATGATCATCATGGCGGGCCTGCTGATGTACGCCGACCTGGTCAACCCGGTCCGCCTGTCCGGCTGACCGCCTCCCGCCCCGGTACGGGTCGACGAGGCGCCCCCGGGCGCGGCACGTCCCGCGCGAGACACCCGCCCGCAGGGGTTAGGGTGACGCCTTGAGATCCTCCCCTGCCCGAAGCCGGGGGATTCGACAAAATCGGGAGACCAGCATGCCCGCCCGTTCCGTGTTCACTCCAGGCTCCGAAGGGCCGGGCATCCACGCCGCCGGTGCCCCGGCGGGCGGGGGGACGCCCGGAGCGGTGGTCGACGTGGCCCTGTTCCGGTTGCGCCGGATCTGGTCGCGGCCACTGCGCGCCCGCAGGGCCGGGGAGCCGCAGCGGCCGGTGCACATGTCGAACGTGATGGTCGTGCACGCCGTGCACAAGCTGGACCTGGACGTGCCCGAGGTGACCGTGGGCGCCGTCGCCGAGCAGCTGGGCGTCGATCCCTCCACCGCCAGCAGGCTGGTCAACGACGCGGTCGGCGCGGGGTTCGTGGAGCGCGAGGAGTCGGCCGTGGACGCCAGGCGGGCCCGGCTCGTGCTGAGCGAGCGGGGCCGCCGCGTGCTGGAGGTGGTGATCCGCCACCGGCGCACCTACCTGGACGGCCTGATGGCCGACTGGGACGAGCCGGACCGCGAGGCCTTCGCCCGGCTTCTCGGCCGTTTCGCCGAGGCCGCCATCGCCCGCCCGGCGAACCTGGCCGGCCTCGACCGGGCGATCGCCGAAACACTCGCCGGAACTCTCGCGGAGACCTCCGCCCCGGGCTGACCCGGCCGTCTTCCCGTTTCCCCGCCGGCCCGTCCTCACCGGGGCGTCCGTGCCCGGTTGGCGGCGCTACTCGCCGGTGACCCCGTCGATTCGCTGGCGGATGAGGTCAGCGTGACCGTTGTGCCGGGCGTACTCCTCGATCATGTGGACGAGGATCCAGCGCAGCGAGACGTCGTGGTCGTTGCGTTGCCTCTTGCCGATGGTGTCCATGGGGAGCCCGGCGGACAGCTCGCGCGCGTGCGCGACCTCGCCCCGCCAGCGGGCGAACGCCTGCTCCGCCGTGCTGGTCTCCAGGGTGTCGAAGTCGCCGTCGGGATCGTCGTCGGAATAGTAGAACGGGGCGACGCCCTCGCCGTTGAGGACGTTGCGGAACCAGTTGCGCTCGACCTCGGCCATGTGGCGGACCAGGCCGAGCAGGGAGAGCGTGGACGGTTCGGCGGAACGGATGCGGAGCTGCTCGTCCGAGAGCCCGGCGCACTTCACGGCCAGGGTCTCCCGGTGCCAGTCCAGCCAGGAGTGCAGCATGGTGCTCTCGTCGGCGACGAAGGCGGGGTCAACGCGTGTGTCGGTCATGGCGCCCCATCCTGTCGTCGCGCGGGGCCGCTGTCATACCCTTTTCGCGCCGGTCGCGCTGGGCGCGACATTTCGTCGGCAATAAGGCTATATGTCCGCTTCTGGGCATCTCTCGCGGGTGGCTTCGGCGGCCGTCCGCCGCCGATGGGAAAGACCTGGCCCGCGCGAGGGCCTGGGGTGCGCCTCGCCCGGCCGCAGGGGTGCCGGAGGGCGCGTGCGCATTGGTATATGTCATCACTGTCCACTGTTTAGTCACCACGTTCTATTACAAGTGCGACTCGACCCTTCACCTGCCCTCAACAATCCCACCGAGGGCATATAGGCGAGCCCACAGAGCAACGTAGGCAATTCACCCCGCTGTGACCTCGGTCGGCCCACCGTGACACCCGGGGCTCCACGAAGGAGGTGTCAATATTCGCCCGGGTGGATCGGTGGATTGGTGATGAAAATCTGGCACGCGGCCAGAGGTTCGTCATAGGAGCATTCAGGTCGAGTGCTGCCTTTCCCCGTTCAATCCAGATTGTTTCCTCGATCGGTAATGATTTCCCATCGGCTCGCGGCCGGTCCTCTCCCATACCGGGTTCGCCGCCATTCTGGGATTCGCCGGTGCCCGATTTACTGTGGAGGGGTTTCAGCGTTCGTCGTGACGGCCTCCCGCGGTCGGTCACGCCGAAAAGTGATCGAGCTGGATGGATCCGGAAAGAAGGCGTTCCCAGGTGCGCGCGAATTCAGAGAAGATACTTGTCGTCGGGGCCGGGGTAAGCGGGTTGACCAGCGCGCTGTGCCTGGCCAGGGAAGGGTTCCGCGTCACAGTCATCGCGGAGAGATTCGCCCCCGACATCGTCTCGGTCGTCGCGGGAGCGCTGTGGGAGTGGCCACCCGCCGTGTGCGGCTACCACCACGACCAGATCTCGCTCGCCCGCTCCAAGAACTGGTGCGTCACCTCGTACGAGATGTTCGAGAAGCTGGCCCGGGCCAGGGTTCCCGGGGTGTCCATGCGAAGGTCCAACTTCTATTTCAAGCACCCCGTCGAGGAGAGCCCGCACGATCTCCACAAGATGCAGGAACTCGCGGGGAAGGTGCGCGGCTTCGTCCGCGACCCGTCGCTCGCCGAGCGCAACGGCGTCAGCCCCGACTACGGCGTGGTCGACGCGTACTCGCACATGGCGCCCATGATCGACACCGACCAGTACATGGCCTGGCTGATGCGGCAGGTCAAAATCCACGGTGTGCGGGTCGAGCGGTACCGGGTCGAGGGATTGCTGGCCGAGCGGAAGGCCGAGCTCCTCGACCGCTTCGACGCCGAGGTGATCGTCTGCTGCGCGGGTCTCGGCACCGCCGGGCTCCGCGGCATCGGCATGTACCCGCTGCGCGGTGCGCTGGTACGGGTCCGCAACGACGGGCTGCGCGGGCGCCGGATCCGCGAGGCCCACTGCGTCTCCCACGACGAGGAGAACAAGGACGAGCAGGACATCGTCTTCATCGTGCCGCGCAATCCGAGGCTCCTCGTTCTCGGGGGACTGGCGGAGAAGGACGAGTGGGACACCGGAATCAACCTGGAGAACCACCGGCCCGTGCGGGAGATGTACGAGCGATGCCTGGCCTTCATGCCAGCGCTGCGACACGCCAGGCTGGATCCCGACGAGCCGGTACGGGTGGGGCTGCGGCCGTTCCGGAACGAGAACGTCTGTCTTGAGTGGGACGACGAGGAACAGGTCGTCTACAACTTCGCGCACGGCGGAGCCGGGTTCAGTTTCTCCTGGGGCTGCGCCCAGGAGGCCGTCGGCCTGGTGCGCGCAGCGATAGAGGACCGCAAGTACTCGTATTCCTTCTGACGGATCGCGCCCGAGAGCGGATAGGCGTTAAAAATGCGGAGAACCATCAAGTGCTTCCTGGTCGCGAACTCGGCCCTCGTGCTCACCGCGTGCCTGCCATTCGGTGTCGTGAACACCGGTGTCATGTCGTCGCGGCATTCCGGGCTGCCCATTCCCCATGAGCGCCCTCCCGCGCCCCGTGCCGAGCACACCCCGCTGTCACGGTTTCCCCTCCTTCGCCCCGGCGACAGGAGCGCCCAGGTCCGGGAGGTCCACCGGCGCCTCGACCGGCTGGGATTCGAGCCGGGAGATCTCAGCGACGAGTACCATCCCGCGCTGCGCGCGGCCGTGTGGGCCTTCCAGAAGGCGAACGGGCTGCCTCCCGCCGACCAGGTCGACCCGCAGACCTGGAGGGCGCTCTCCCGCCCCGCGCGCCTGCGGCCGCTGGTGTCGTACGGGGCGCCCACGAGGGTGGAGATCGACCTGCGCCGCCAGCTGCTCACGGCGTGGAGGGACGGCAGGCCCGCGCTGGTCTCGCACATCTCGACCGGTAACGGCGAGCACTACTGCAAGAAGGGAAACTGCGGGGTCGCCGTCACGCCCACCGGTGACTTCCGCGCCTGGTTCCGGACACCCGGATGGACCAGCGGGCCACTGGGAGACCAGTTCTACACCATCTATTTCAACGAGGGCATCGGCTTCCACGGCTCGGAGCGGGTCCCCCGGCATCCCGCGTCCCACGGGTGCATCCGGGTCCCGCTCCACAACGCCAAGGCGCTCTTCGACATGACGCCGGTGGGAACCCCGGTCTACGTCCGGCGGCCCGAGGCTCCCGAGCCTCCGGAGCGCTCCACGTCTCCCGAGCGTCCCGAGCGTCCCGAACGCCCCGGGTCTCCCGAGTCCCCTTGAACCACCCGGGCGTGATGGCGGGGCGATTATTCGTCTCCGCCATCACCGTTTTCGTAGGGTTTTTCAGGGACGCGCCGGATGGGAGACTCCCGGCGTGGAGTTTCTTGTACTCGGGCCTCTCGAAATCGTGCACGACGGGCGATCCGTCGCTCCCAGCGCGGCCAAGGACAGGGCGTTTCTCGGCGAACTGCTCGCCCATCCCGGCAGGCTGATCACCAACGAGCACCTGGCCGACGTCCTCTGGCAGGATCGGCTTCCCGCGAATCCGGCGAACGCCGTCCAGGTGAGGGCCTCGCGGCTGCGCGCGACACTCCGCTCCATCGCCCGTGCGGAGGTGGCCGGGCAGGTCCTGGTCAGCCGCTCCGGCGGGTACGAACTGAACCTCGACCACGCCGGTACGGACGTCGCGCGTTTCGAGGAGACCCTTTCCCGAGGTGACGCGCTCGCGTTGCGGGAGGGACTGGCGATCTGGCGGGGAAAGCCGTTCTCCGACGTGCCGCCGACCCCCTGTGTCGAGATCCAGGTCGCGAGGCTGGAAGAACTCAGGTTGTCCGCGATGGAGTCGTACGCGGACCTCTGTCTCGACGAGGCGAACGTCCCGGCCACCCTGGTCGCCGAGCTCGCGGACGAGGTGGCGCGGAGCCCGCTCCGCGAGTCCCTGCAGTTTCGGCTGGTCCGGGCCCTGCACATGATCGGCAGATCCGCCGAGGCGCTGACGGTCTACGAACGGCTCCGCAGGACCCTCGCCGACGAGCTCGGAACCGACCCCCGGCCCGAACTCCGCCGCCTGCATCTTGAGATCGTCGCGGAGCACGGCGCGGACGTGGCGGGGCCTTCGGCGCCGGTGACGCTCCTGCCGGAGAGGGGAAACGCGACGGCGGCCTCCGAAGAGCATGTCGCCGGCCTCGCCCCCGGCTCCGGCCCCGCCCCTGCCTCCGGCTCCGGCTCCGGCCTCGGTCCCGGCCGCGTGCCGCCCGAGCGGACCGGGGCGTCCCGCCGCCGGCTCTCTCCCGTCACCCTGGCCGGCCTCGCCTGCCTGCTCGGGCTCGGAGGGGCCGGAGGGTACTGGTTGCTCCAGGAGCAGGCGCGCTCCGGCGCACCCGCGGGGGCCGTCGCGACCGGCGTCCCGCAGCAGTCTCCCAGTCCCAAACGGCCCATTCCCGGCGACAGCTCGCGGCTGGACGCCGACGTCACCTACCCCGACGGCAGTGAGGTCAAGGTGGGGGAGCGGTTCGTGAAGACCTGGAAGATCACGAACACCGGTTCGGTCCCCTGGCGCGGTCGCAGGCTGGCCCGCCAGCCGCTCCAGCCGGGAGCCGACGGGTGCGACTCGCCGACCTCGATACCGCTCCGCGACACCGACCCCGGCCAGCCGGTGCTGATAAACGTGTCCGTCGAGGCGCGATCGACGCCGGGAAGATGCAAGGTCTACTGGAAGATGATCGACGCGCAGGGAGTGCCCTTCATGCCTCACCTGTCCGGCATCTTTTTCGACGTGAACGTCGTTCCCTAGCGTCCACGATCCTGACTTGCGACTTCACCGGCCGGTGACGCGTACAGCGATCGTGCAGGATCCCGCCGGCGCCCCGTGCAGGAAAAGTGAAGCGTTCCGGTCCACGCTGCTTCTGCCCACCCCGCCTCGCCGTCGTACGGACGGCGAACGGTGGTAGGCGCCTCTCCCGCTCCCGACCGGAAAGTACGCGTGATGAAGAGAGAACTCGTCCAGGCCATCGCGGTGAGCGTCCTCGCCCTGCCGATGCTGGCCGGTCTCAGCGGATCGGCCCAGGCCGAGACCAACCCCCGCTGCTCCAGCGTGACGCAGATCGGGACGACCGCCCACGTCACCTCCGGCGGCCGGACGTTCGCCTCGGTGAAGCAGTTCAAGGGATGCAACAAGAACTGGGCCTACGTCTACGTCTGGACCGACTGGCGCAACAGCCACAGTTCGTGGGACGCGTGCGCCGCGGTCACCACCCGGTCCTCCTCGGGGGGAACGACCGTGGAGGACCCCAGCTGTAACAGCGGCCGGTTCACCGAACTGTGGTCGCACGGCGCGAGCACACTGTCGCAGTGCACCCGGGCACTCGGCTGGAAGGGGTACGGGCCGTTCCCCGACTCCAACGACCCGAAGGCCTCCACGAGCGAGCGTTGCTGACCTCCGGGTGCGGGACGGGGTGAACGTGGGCCATCCCGTCAAGCCCGGACCGGACCTACAGGGAGGAATCATGAAGAAACTCTTTACGGGCGTCGTCGCCCTGACCGCCGTCATCGGCGCGTCGGCCACGTTCGCCCTCCCGGCGAGCGCGGCGAGCGCCGCCAGGCCCGGCTGCGGATCGAGTTACGCGTTCCTGAAGTCCTACCCGATCAAGGGGCTGGACAGCGGGGCCACCGGCGGATACGTGTCGGTGTACTACTGAGCGAGAAAGCCGAGCGTTACATCGGCTCGGAGATCATGAGGCCGGTCTGGGCGATGAACCCGGCCAGGAGC